>NZ_JBVJPV010000004.1:418865-541956 GCF_055609245.1 Streptomyces sp. NPDC036813
CCCGTGGGCGGGGGGGGGGCCCCGCCGCGCCCCCCCGCGGGGGGGGGGGGGGGGGGGGGCCGGGGGCCGGGGGGGGCCCCCACCGGGGGGGGGGGGGGCCCGGTGGGGGCCCCCCCCGCCCCCGGGAGCGACGATTTCCCGCCGGATCAGTACGGCCAGACCGGCGGGTCGGTGACGAAGTGGCCGCCCAGGCGGGCATGCGCCTCGTTGTCCGGCTCCAGCTCGCCCTGCTCGGCGATCAGCTTCGCAGCGTACGGTTCGGAGTCGTCCTGCGGCTCGTAGCCGAGCGCTCGCGCGGAGGTCAGGTCCCACCACAGGCGCGTGTTGGCGGAGGAGCCGTGGACCACGGTGTGGCCGACGTGCTCGGCGGTCAGGGCGGCGTGGAAGAGGCGGGCGCCGTCGGCCGGGCTCATCCACACCGACAGCATGCGCACGCTGGTCGGCTCCGGGAAGCAGGAGCCGATGCGCACCGAGACGGTCTCCAGGCCGTGCTTGTCCCAGTACAGCTGGGCGAGGTCCTCGCCGAAGCACTTGGACAGGCCGTAGAAGGTGTCGGGGCGGTGCGGGGTGTCCACGGGGATCAGCGGATCGTCGCCCTGCGGCCGGGGGGTGTAGCCGACGGCGTGGTTGGAGGACGCGAAGACGATGCGCCGCACGCCTTCCTGCCGGGCGGCCTCGTACAGGTTGTAGGTGCCCTCGATGTTCGCCGCGAGGATCTTGCCGAAGGGGGCTTCCAGGGAGATGCCCGCGAGGTGGATGATCGCGTCGACGCCCCGGACGGCCTCCCGCAGGGCGTCCGCGTCGGCGAGGTCGGCGGTGATCGCCTCCGGTGCGTCCTCGATCGGGCGGACGTCGAGCAGGCGCAGCGCGTAGCCGTGCCCGGGGAGCAGGTCCCGCATCAGGGTGCCGAGTCCGCCGGCGGCGCCGGTGAGCAGAACGGTACGGGGAGCGGGCATCCTCGGTTCTCCTTGCATCAACGGCCGCATGTGTGGCGGGTATTCACATGCGTGGACACGCTAAAGATCGGTGTGTCGCGCCGTCAAGGGGTGCGCGGAGCAGCGGAATCCACGTGAACTCGCGGCGCGACCGGCGTGCCGGCACCGGCCCGCGTGCTTGACCGGCGGCAAGCGGGCTCCCTAGGCTGATGATGTTCATGAATATGGACGTCGATCAGACACATAATCGATCAGAAACGCCAGTGCCCCAGGGAGTGCCCGTGTCGCCAGTCCCCCTCGCCGCTCGACTCGGCGTCCCCGGCGGGCCGTTGTTCTTCCCCGTCACGGCCTACGGCCCCGACGGCTCGGTCGACCTCGACACCTACCGCACCCATGTGCGCCAGGGCGTCGAGGCCGGGGCCGCCGCCGTGTTCGCCTGCTGCGGCACCGGGGAGTTCCACGCGCTGACGCCGCAGGAGTTCGCGTCCTGCGTGCGCACGGCCGTCGAGGCCGCCGACGGACGCGTCCCCGTGCTCGCCGGCACCGGGTACGGCACCGCCCTCGCCACCCACTTCGCCCGGCTCGCCGAGGACGCCGGGGCCGACGGGCTGCTCGTCATGCCGCCGTACCTCGTCGTCGCGGGGCAGGAGGGGCTGCTGCGGCACTACCGCGAGATCGCCGCCGCGAGCGCCCTGCCGGTGATCGTCTACCAGCGCGACAACGCCGTGTTCACGCCGGACACGGTGGTCGAACTCGCCCGCACGCACGGCGTCATCGGCCTCAAGGACGGCCTCGGCGACCTCGACCTGATGCAGCGCACGGTCAGCGCGGTGCGCACCGAAGTACCGGGCTCCTTCCTGTACTTCAACGGCCTGCCGACCGCCGAGCTGACCCAGAGCGCCTACGGTGCCATCGGCGTCCCGCTGTACTCCTCCGCCGTCTTCTGCTTCGCCCCCGAGATCGCCCTCGCGTTCTACCGGGCGTTTCAGGACGGCGACCGGGCGACCGCCGACCGGCTCCTGGACGGCTTCTTCGGCCCCTTGGTCGAACTGCGCGCCCGGGGCCGCGGCTACGCCGTCTCCCTGGTCAAGGCGGGCGTGCGGCTGCGCGGACTGGACGTGGGCCAGGTGCGGCCCCCGCTGCACGAGCCCGCCGAGGACCATGTCAAGCAGCTCGCGCGCCTGATCGAGCGCGGACAGGCCCTGCTGGAGGAGGACAAGTGAAGGCGTCGGCGTTCGTCTACCCCTGGGACGTGGTGGGGGACCCGCAGGCACCGGCCCGGATCGCCGGCCTCGGCGTGGACCAGGTGACGCTGGCCGCCGCCTACCACTCCACGCGCGCGTTGACGCCCCGCCACCCGCACCACCGCGTCGTCACCGCCGAGTACGCCGCCGTGCTCTACCCGCCGGGCGAGGCGTGGCAGGAGCACAGCCTGCGCCCGTACCCGGCCGGGGACTGGGCGCCCGGCGACGCCTACGGCGAGGCCACCGCTGCGCTCGCCGACGCGGGCCTTCAGGTGCACAGCTGGGTGGTCCTCGCCCACAACTCCCGCCTGGGCGCCGAGCATCCGCACACCTCGGTCGTCAACGCCTACGGCGACCGCTACCCGTGGGCCCCGTGCATCGCACAGCCCGCCACGCGCGCGTACCTCGTCGCGCTCGCCGCCGAGGCCGCGGTACGGCCCGGGGCGCGCGGCACCGAGCTGGAGTCCCTCGGCTGGTACGGGCTCGCCCATCTGCACGCCCACGACAAGACGGGCGGCGTCCGGCTGGGGGAGGCCGGGCAGTACCTGATGTCGCTGTGCTTCTGCCCGTCCTGCCGGGAGGGCTACGGCCGCCACGGGCTGGACGCGGAGGAACTGGCCGCCGCCGTGCGCACCGCGCTGGAGCCGGTGTGGCGCGAGGAGCCGTGCGAGCCCGGCTGGGCCGGCGTCGAGAAGCTGCTCGGCGAGTCCCCGGCCGCCGCCACGCGCGCGTACCGCGACGAGACGGCCCGCACCCTCCAGGAGGAGGCCGTCGCCGCCGTCCGCGCCGCAGCGCCCGAGGGCTTCCAGGTGCTGCTGCACGCCGACCCGGTGTCGTACCACTGCGGCGCCAACGCCGGCGTCGACCCGGCGCACATCCTCTCCGTCGCGGACGGCGTGGTCGTGCCCTGCACCGGCGGCCCGGACCTGCTGGCGCCCTTCGCCGAGCAGCGCCGAGGTGTGCTCGCCGCCAACCTCACCGTGGTCACCGGCATGGGCGGCAGCCCGCACACCCTCGTGGCGGACACGGCACGCGCGCGTGACCTGGGCGCGAACGAGCTCCGCCTCTATCACGCGGGACTGGCGTCGGACGCCGACCTGGCGGCGGTGCGGGAGGCGTTGAGCGGGGGCTGACCGGACCCCGCCGGCCGCGCCGCCCCGGCGGCGGCCGCACGGCGCCCACCGAGCGGGCTGCGGGGTCCAGCGCGGTGACGGCGCCCTGCACGGAGGCGACACCGGTGCCGGCCGGGAGCGGCCGAGGCACGGCGGTCTCACACCGGGCTCGCGTCCGGCGGTGAGCCGACAGCCGCGCGGGACGCCCTCAGCAGCCGTCGAGCCGGGCCTGCCAGCAGCGCCACGCCCAGCGCGAGAAGGACCGCCCGGTGGTCCGCCGGCTCCACCAGTGCCGCGCCGAGGGCCAGGCCGGCCACGTTCGGTGCGAAGAGGAGCGTGTGGGCCGTGGCGACCGCCCGGCCCAGCAGCGGGCCTGGCACCTGCCGCTGCACCGCGGTGAGCGCCGCGATCAGCGCGCACGGCAGACCCGCCCCGATCGCCGCGCTGCTCACCAGCGCCACGGCCTCCCGCGGCACCGCCCGCGACGCCACCGCGACCGCCGTGAGCGCGATGCCGTACGCGGCGAACCGCCGTTCGCCCAGCCGCCGCAGCGCGGCCCCCGAGGTCAGTCCCGCCACCACCGAGCCCGCACCCTGTACGGCGGCGAGCACCCCGGCGTACGAGGCGGGCCGTCCCAGGGCGTCCACCACGGCGTACACCTGGGCGCCGTTGAGGCCGGCGAAGAACATCGTCGTGCCGCCCGCGACGACGAGCGGCCGCAGCCCCGGATGCGCCCACAGCGCGCGGACACCCTCGGCCGTGCACGCCCGCAGGCCGGTGCGCGGCCCGGGCGCGGTCTCCTCCACCCGCAGCCGGGCGTAGAGCAGCGTGGCGAGCACGAACGTCGCCGCGTCCAGCAGCGCCACGGCCGGGCCGCCGCACGCCGAGTACAGGCCGGCGCCCGCCAGCGGGGCCAGCAGTTTCATGCCTTCGGTGGCCGTCATCCGCAGCCCGTTGACGTCGCCGAGGAGCTGCGGGCCGACGGCGGCGGCGACCAGTGCCGACTCGGCCGCGTCGTGGACGACGCCGACGGCGCCGTAGACCAGGAGCACCGCGAGCACCAGCCACACGCCGGCGGCGGAATCCACCCACAGCAGGGTGGGCAGGAGGGCGGAAAGGAGCAGGTTGCACCCGATGAGCAGTGGTCTGCGGGGGACGCGGTCGGCGAGGGCGCCCAGCGCCGGGCCGGCAAGGGTGGGCGCCCACATCGCCGCCAGGCACAGCGCCGCCAGGCCGTCCGAGCCGGTGAGGTCCTTCACCCACACCCCCGACGCCAGCCACAGGGCCGACGTGCCGAAACCGGAGACCACCACGGTGGTCAGACACAGGCGCGCGGTGCGGTCGCGCAGCACGCGGCCCACCGTCCAGGTTGTCGTCATGCCTGGTCATCGTGCGGCTAAGGCCCCGGGGACGGGATCGGGAAGGTGCCGTAATCCGTACCGTGGTCCGCCATCCCGGCACCGATGAGTTCCGCGGCCCGCCTCGGTCCACCTTCCGAGTGGCCCACGACCCGCGTGGCCTCGATCCGCTCCGGGAGCACCGCATGAGTGACGACACGCCGACCTTCGACTTCGGACCGCAGGCCCGGCTCGTGGCCCGCCTCGCGGAGGGCGTGCGCGACGAGCAGCTCGCGGATCCCACGCCCTGCCCGGACTACGCGGTCCGCAACCTGCTCGGCCACCTCGCCGGCCTCGCCGTCGCCTTCCGGGACGCCGCGCGCAAGGATCTCGGGCCGACCACGGACACCCCGCCGGACGCGCACGTGCCGGACATCGGGCCCCACTGGCGCGCGGCACTGCCCAAGGCCCTCGACGAACTCGCCGACGCCTGGCGCGACCCGGCCGCATGGACCGGCATGACCCGCGCCGGCGGCGTCGACCTGCCCGCCGCGGTCACGGCGGCCGTCGCCATCGACGAACTGGTCGTCCATGCCTGGGACCTGGCCCGCGCCACCGGCCGGCCGTACGAGCCCGACCCGGTCGCGCTCCGGGCGGCGCACACCTTCCTCCAGGCGTCCACCGACGGCAACGGCAACGGCATCTTCGGCCCGGTGATCCCGGTCCCCCAGGACGCCCCGCTCCTGAACCGCGCGGTCGCCCTGAGCGGCCGCGACCCGCAGTGGACGCCTCGGTGACCTGAGTCGGTCGAAGAGGGCAGCGAGCCCCTTCACTCAGAATGGGTGAGCGCCGGGTTCGGTACGTTCGCGGAGTTGCGGCGGCACACCGATCCGGCGCGGCTCACCGCCGTATGGATCTCCCATCTGCACGCCGACCACAGCGCCGACCTGCTCGCCGCGGACAGCTTCGCCGACTGACCGGGCGACCGCCGCAGGGCTTCCGCCGTCGCTGAAGTGCGGGCGCGTGATGGCTGGTCGCGCAGTTCCCCGCGCCCCTGAGGCGCTGCATCCGGCGTACATCCGCCACCCTCGTCGAGACCGCACGGAGCTCCAGGCGCCCCACCCTCCACCGAACTCGCCCGCGACGGGCGACCTGTTCCTGACGGCCACCGCCCGGGAAGGCGACACCCGCACCGTCTGAGAGCACCTCGACCCTCTTTTGTCAGAAGCATTGACGAAACACGCGCGCGCTCCTACCTTCATCGCGTCGTACCTCGTACGTCATATATGAGACGCGATATGTGAGATCCCATACGCGGACCCCGGTCCCGCGAAGATCCGAGAGGCGCGCATGACCTCTGTGCCCACGCCGATCCCCTCCCGTACGCAGTTCGTGCTGGAGGAGATCAAACGCCGCATCCTCACCGGCCGGTTGACGCCGGGTCAGGCCCTTGTCGAGACCGAGCTGGCCGCGCAGTTCGGGGTGTCCAAGACCCCGGTGCGCGAGGCGCTGAAGACGCTCGCCGGGACAGGTCTCGTCGTGATGAGCCAGTACAAGGGCGTCACGGTGCGCATGGTGGACGCGGACATGGCGCGCGAGGTCTACGACGTGCGACTGCTCCTCGAACCCGAGGCGCTGAAGCGGGCCGTGCGGCGCGGCGCCTCCCTCGACGCCGCCCAGGCCGCGCTGACCCGTGCCGACGACGCCACCGACACCGCCGAACGCTCCCTCGCCAACCGCGAGTTCCACCGCGCCCTGTACCTGCCGTGCGGCAACCCGCTGCTCGGCCGGATGCTCGACGAGGTCCGTGACCAGGCCGCCCTGGTCTCCGCCGTCGCCTGGGCCGCCGACCCCTCCTGGGAGCGGGAGGCCGCCGAGCACCGCGAGATCCTGCGGCTCGCCCTCGCGGGCGACGCGGACGGCGCGGGCCGGGCCCTGCACGCCCACATCGCGTCGTTCGTCCGGCGCGCGTTCCCCGAGGCCGGCCCCCTCACCGAAAACCAGGCCCAGGACCAGGACCAGGAAGGTCAGGCATGAGCAGCGTGGCGTTCGAGATCCAGCGGGCGGCCCTGGCCGACGTGGTGGCGATCCCGGTGACCCCGTTCGCCGAGGACGGCACGATCGACGCCGCCACCCACCGGTTGCTGCTGCGCCGCCTGCTCGACGGCGGCATCACCACCCTCACCCCGGGCGGCAACACCGGCGAGTTCTACGCCCTCACCCCCGACGAGCGCCGCCAGGTCACCGAGCTGACCATCGAGGAGGCCGGCGAGCGCGCCGTCATCCTCGTCGGCGTCGGCCACGACGTGCCCACCGCCGTCGCCTCCGCCCGGCACGCCCGTGAACTCGGCGCGCAGATGGTGATGGTCCACCAGCCGGTCCACCCCTACGTCTCGCAGTCCGGCTGGGTCGACTACCACCGCGCCATCGCCGAGGCCGTGCCCGAGCTGGGCGTCGTGCCCTACATCCGCAACCCGCAGCTCACCGGTGCCCGCCTGGCCGAACTCGCCGACGCCTGCCCGAACGTCATCGGCGTCAAGTACGCCGTCCCGGACGCCGCCCGCTTCGGCGCCTTCGCCCGCGACGCCGGCCTCGACCGCTTCGTATGGGTCGCCGGACTCGCCGAGCCGTACGCGCCGTCCTACTTCTCCGCCGGCGCCACCGGTTTCACCTCCGGGCTCGTCAACGTCGCCCCGGCCGTCTCCCGGAACATGATCGAGGCCCTGCGCGCCGGTGACTACCCGGCCGCCATGAAGGTCTGGGAGCAGATCCGCCGCTTCGAGGAGCTGCGCGCCGCCAACGGCAGCGCCGACAACGTCACGGTCGTCAAGGAGGCCCTCGCCTCCCTCGGCCTGTGCCGCCGCGACGTACGCCCGCCGAGCCGCCCGCTGCCCGAGCACGAGCGCGCCGAGGTCGCCGCCATCGCCGCCGGATGGTCCATATGAACACACCCCGCAAGAAGCCCGAAGAACTCAGAAGCCACCAGTGGTACGGCACCGACGGGCTGCGCTCCTTCAGTCACCGCGCCCGCACCCGTCAGCTCGGCTACCTCCCCGAGGAGCACCTCGGCAAGCCGGTCATCGCCGTCCTCAACACCTGGTCCGACATCAACCCCTGCCACGTCCACCTGCGGGAGCGCGCCCAGGCCGTGAAGCGGGGCGTGTGGCAGGCCGGGGGCTTCCCGCTCGAATTCCCGGTCTCCACCCTCAGCGAGACCTTCCAGAAGCCGACCCCGATGCTCTACCGCAACCTCCTCGCCATGGAGACGGAGGAGCTGCTGCGGTCGTACCCGGTCGACGGGGCCGTGCTGATGGGCGGCTGCGACAAGTCCACGCCGGCCCTCCTCATGGGCGCCGCGTCCGCCGGTCTGCCCGCCGTGTTCGTGCCCGCCGGGCCCATGCTGCCCGGCCACTGGCGCGGCGAGGTCCTCGGCTCCGGCACCGACATGTGGAAGTACTGGGACGACAAGCGGGCCGGCCTCATCGGCGACTGCGAGATGCAGGAACTGGAAAGCGGCCTGGCCCGCTCGCCCGGCCACTGCATGACCATGGGGACGGCGTCCACGCTCACCGCCGCCGCCGAGGCCCTCGGCGTCACCGTGCCGGGCGCGTCCAGCATCCCGGCCATCGACTCCGGACACGACCGGATGGCCGCCAGGGCCGGCATGACCGCCGTCGACCTGGTCCACAAGGACCGCAGGATCGGCGACCTCCTCACCCGGGAGGCGTTCGAGGACGCCGTCACCACCGTCCTCGGCCTCGGCGGCTCCACCAACGCCGTCATCCACCTGATCGCCATGGCCGGCCGGGCCGGCGTCGCCCTCACCCTCGACGACTTCGACCGCATCGCCCGCACGGTCCCGGTCCTCGCCAACGTCCGCCCCGGCGGACAGACGTACCTGATGGAGGACTTCCACTTCGCCGGCGGCCTGCCCGGCTTCCTCTCCCGCATCCCGGACCTGCTGCACCTGGACCGGCCGACCGTCTGCCACGACACCCTGCGCGAGCAGATCGCCGGGGCACGGGTGCACCACGACGAGGTCATCCGGCCACGCGACAACCCGGTCGCGAGCGAGGGCGGCGTCGCCGTACTGCGCGGCAACCTGTGCCCGGACGGCGCCGTCGTCAAGCACATCGCCGCCGAACCGCATCTGCTCAAGCACACCGGCCCCGCAGTCGTCTTCGACGACTACCGGACCATGCAGCGCACCATCGACGACCCCGCGCTCGGCATCACCGCCGACAGCGTTCTCGTGCTGCGCAACGCAGGCCCCAAGGGCGGCCCCGGCATGCCCGAGTACGGCATGCTGCCCATCCCGCGGCACCTGCTCAAGCAGGGCGTGCGCGACATGGTGCGGATCTCCGACGCCCGCATGAGCGGCACGAGCTACGGCGCCTGCGTGCTGCACGTGGCCCCCGAGTCGTACGTCGGCGGACCCCTCGCGCTGGTCGAGACCGGCGACCTGATCACCCTCGACGTCGACGCCCGCTCCCTCCATCTGCATGTGGACGACGACGAGCTTCAGCGCCGCCGGGCCGCGTGGACGCCGCCGCCCACCCGGTACGAGCGCGGTTACGGCGCGCTCTACAACGACCAGATCACCCAGGCCGACACCGGCTGCGACTTCGCGTTCCTCGCCCGGCCCGGCACGGTGCAGGACCCGTACGCCGGCTGAACTCCCCGCCACCGCACGCCTGCTCGACGCCTGCACCCCGAGAAAGCGCTTCCCGCACGACGTACCAGAACGGAGAACAGTCATGGCCCAAGCCGCAGCCGTGGCGAAACCGCCCGCGCCACCGAGGCGGCGCCGTGCCTCCGCCACGCCGCGCAGGCTGCCGTACCTGCTGATCGCGCCCGCCGCCCTGCTGATGCTCGGCTTCATCGCCTACCCCGTCATCAGCGTCTTCTACTACAGCCTGCAGAACTACAACCCCACCAAGCCCTGGCGGAACGGCTTCGCGGGCCTCGGCAACTTCGTCCACGCCTTCACCGACGACCCGCAGTTCTGGGACACCCTCACCTTCAGCGCCAAGTGGGTCGTCGTCGAGGTCGGGCTGCAACTGCTGCTGGGCCTGGCGCTGGCCCTCATCGTCAACCAGACCTTCGCGGGCCGGGCGCTGGGACGCGCCCTGGTGTTCTCCCCGTGGGCGGTCTCCGGCGTGCTCACCTCCGCGATCTGGGTACTGCTCTACAACTCCCAGACCGGCATCACCCGGTACCTGGCCGACCTCGGTATCGGCTCCTACGGCACCAGCTGGCTGTCGGACACCTCCACCGTCTTCCCGGCGGCCGTGGTCGCCGACCTGTGGCGCGGCGTGCCGTTCTTCGCGATCCTCATCCTCGCCGACCTCCAGTCCGTCTCGAAGGACCTGTACGAGGCCGCCGAGGTCGACGGGGCGAGCCGGCTCAAGCAGTTCTGGCACATCACGCTGCCGCACCTGAAGGACGCGATCGTCCTGTCCACGCTTCTGCGCGCGGTGTGGGAGTTCAACAACGTCGACCTGCTCTACACCCTCACCGGCGGCGGCCCGGCCGGCGAGACCACCACGCTGCCCCTCTACATCGCCCGCACCTCCGTCGACGCCCACAACTTCGGCTACGCGTCCGCCCTGACCACGGTCGCGTTCGTGATCCTGCTCTTCTGCTCGATGGTCTATCTGCGGCTGAGCAAGTTCGGAGGCGACAAGTGATCACCGAGATCGCTCCGGCACCCGAGCGCGTGGTGCCCGAACCCGCCCGGCCACGCGGGCGGCGCCGCGCATGGGACCAGGTCCCGCGCCGGCAGATCTACCTGCCCCTGTCGGTCTACCTGGTCTTCACGCTGGTCCCCTTCTACTGGATCCTGCTGTTCGCGCTGCGCCCCGCGGGCTCCACCTCGCTGGTGCCGTGGCCGCTGACCTTCGACCACTTCGAGAAGGTGTGGACGGAACGGTCCTTCGGCACCTACTTCGGCAACAGCGTGCTGGTGGGTCTGGCCACCCTGGTGATGACCACCGTCGTGGCGCTGGCCGGCGGCTACGCCCTCGCCCGGTTCGACTTCAAGGTCAAGCGGGGCTTCATGCTGGCGCTGCTGTGCTCGCAGTTCGTGCCCGGTGCGCTGCTGCTGGTGCCGCTGTTCCAGATCTTCGCCGAGCTGAAGATGATCAACTCGCTGGGCAGCGTGATCATCGCCGAGACGGTCTTCCAGCTGCCGCTGTCGATGATCCTGATCAGCAACTTCATCAAGAACGTGCCGTACTCGCTGGAGGAAGCCGCCTGGGTCGACGGCTGCAACCGGCTGCGGGCCTTCCGGGTCGTCGTGCTGCCGCTGCTGCGCCCGGGCCTGATCGCCGTCGGCTCCTTCGCCTTCGTGCACTCCTGGAACCACTTCCTGTTCGCCCTGATGTTCCTCAACAACCAGGACAAGCAGACCATCCCGGTCGGCCTCAACTCCCTGATGAGCGCCGACAGCGTCGACCTCGGCGCCCTGGCCGCGGGCGGCATCATCGCCGCCGTCCCCGTGGTCGTCGTCTTCGCGTTCATCCAGAAGTGGCTCATCACCGGATTCAGTGCGGGGGCGGTGAAGGGGTGAGCGTGCGACACTTCGCGCCGCGTGGGGAGGACACGGTGACCTGCGACGAGCCCCTTCCCGTCGTGCTGGCCGGCGCCCGCGGCCACGGGCTCTGGCACCTGGCGAACATCCGCCGCCTCCAGGACCGGGGCGTGGTCCGGCTCGCCGGTGTCTGCGAACTCACCCCCCTCACCGAGGAGGAATTCGGTGGCGGCCTGCCGCCCCAGTCGTCCGACCTCGCCGCCCTGCTGGACTCCACCGGCGCCCGGATCGCCGTCGTCTGCACCCCGATCCCCACCCACACCGACCTCGCGCTCGCCGCCGCCGAGCGGGGTGTGCACCTGCTGCTGGAGAAGCCGCCCGCACCCTCGTACGCCGCGTACCGCCGGATGGCCGACGGGGTCGCCCGGGCCGGTGTCGCCTGCCAGATCGGCTTCCAGTCGCTCGGTTCGCACGCCCTGCCCGCCATCCGCGAGATGATCGCCGACGGCGTCATCGGCGAGGTGCGGGGCGTGGGCGGCGCCGGCGCCTGGGCCCGCGCCGAGAGCTACTTCCGGCGGGCGCCCTGGGCGGGCCGGCGGCGGCTGGACGGCACCGACGTGGTCGACGGGGTGCTCACCAACCCCCTCGCGCACGCCGTCGCCACCGCCCTGGCGCTGGACGGCTCGACGGGCGCCGGCGACGTCACCGGCGTGGAGACCGAGTTGCTGCGCGCCAACGCCATCGAGTCCGACGACACGTCCTGCGTGCGGATCACCACCGCACACGGCCGCCCCGTCGTCGTCGCCGCCACGCTGTGCGCCGAGCAGCCCGACGAACCGTATGTCCTGGTGCACGGCAGCCGGGGCCGGATCACCTTCTGGTACAAGCAGGACCGGGTGCTGCTCCAGCGCGCCGGTCACGGACCGGAGGAGTTCGAGTACGGCCGCACCGACCTGCTCGCCAACCTCGTCGACCACCTCACCGACGGCGCCGGACTGCTCGTCCCGCCGGACGCCACCGGCGCCTTCATGAAGGTGGTGGAGGAGATCCGGCTGGCCCCCGACCCCCTCCAGCTGCCCGCCCACGCCTGGCATCTGCTGCCCGAGGAAGGCCGCCGGGTCGTCCACGGCGTGGACGGCCTGGTCGCCGCCGCCGCCGACACCCTCGCCCTGTACTCCGAACTCGGCGCCCCCTGGGCCCCGAGCGCACCGCCGAGAGAGGTGAGCACCCGATGACCGCCCACGACGGCCCCGTCCTGCGGGTCGCCGGCCGCCCCGTCGGCCGCTACGTCATCCGCCCCGAGCTGCCCGCCCGGCTCTCCCCGCGCCCCTACCTGCACCCCGTCACCACCCTGGCCGGCACCACGGTCACCGAGCTGACCCCCGCCGACCACGCACACCACCTCGGCGTCGGTGTCGCCGTTCCCGACGTCGAGGGGCACAACTTCTGGGGCGGACGCACCTTCGTACGCGACCGGGGCCCGACCGAGCTGGACAACCACGGCGCGCAGCGGCACACCGCGTTCCCGCTGCGCGACCCGGACGGCTTCGTGGAGGAGCTGCGCTGGGTGGCGGCCGGTGCGGAGCTGCTGCGTGAGCGGCGCACGGTCGCGGCCACCCACCTCACGTCCACCGCGTGGGCGCTGGACTTCACCTTCTCCCTCACCAACGTCACCCCCGGCCCGCTGTCCTTCGGCAGCCCCGCCACCAACGGCCGCCCCGGCGCCGGGTACGGCGGCTTCTTCTGGCGCGCCCGCAAGGAGGCCGAGCCGCCGGCGGTGTTCACCGCCGGCGCCGAGGGCGAGGACGCGGTGCACGGCCGCCGCGCCGACTGGCTGGCCCTCGCCGGCTCCGGCTGGACGCTGGTCTTCGCCGGCGCCACCGACGTGACCCGGCGCGATGCGTGGTTCGTGCGCGCCGCCGAGTATCCCGGCGTCGGCTCCTGCCTGGCGGCCGCCGGACGGCTCACGGTCCCGGCCGGTGACACCGTCGTACGGCGGATCGTCACCGTCGTCGCGGACGGCCGGCCGGACCGGGACGAGGCGGCGGCCCTGGTCAGAAAGGCGGTGGCCCAGTGACCACGTACGCCAACCCGGTCCTGAACGCCGACTGGTCCGACCCGGACGTGGTCCGCGTCGGCGACGACTTCTACCTCACCGCTTCCAGCTTCGGCCGCGCCCCCGGCCTGCCCCTGCTGCACTCCCGTGACCTCGTCAACTGGACCCTCGTCGCTCATGCCCTCGAACGCCTGGAACCGGAAGCCGAGTTCGCGCGGCCCCGGCACGACTGCGGCGTCTGGGCGCCGTCGATCCGCCATCACGACGACCGGTTCTGGATCTTCTGGGGCGACCCCGACCAGGGCATCTTCCAGGTCAACGCGCCCGGGATCCGCGGCCCGTGGACCCGTCCGCACCTGCTGAAGGGAGGAAAGGGCCTGATCGACCCCTGCCCGCTGTGGGACGACGAGAGCGGCGAGGCCTACCTCGTCCACGCCTGGGCCAGGTCCCGCGCCGGCGTCAAGAACCGCCTCACCGGCCACCGCATGCACCCCGACGCCACCTCGCTGCTCGACGAGGGCAAGCTGATCGTCGACGCCGACCGCATCCCCGGCTGGTTCACCCTGGAGGGTCCCAAGCTCTACCGGCACGACGGCTGGTTCTGGATCCTGGCGCCCGCCGGGGGAGTGGAGACCGGCTGGCAGGGCGCCTTCCGCGCACGGGACTTCTTCGGCCCGTACGAGGAGCGGATCGTCCTGGAACAGAAGGACACCGACGTCAACGGCCCGCACCAGGGAGGCTGGGTGCGCACGGCGGCCGGCGAGGACTGGTTCCTGCACTTCCAGCAGCGCGGCGCCTACGGCCGGGTCGTCCACCTCCAGCCGATGCGCTGGGGTGCCGACGGCTGGCCGGTGCTCGGCAACGACGGCGCCCCCGTCGCCGTACACACCCGGCCCGCCGTGGCGCCGCAGCCGCCGTCCGCGCCCGCCGGCGACGACGACTTCCCCGGCGGACGGTACGGACGCCAGTGGCAGTGGACCGCCAACCCCCAGGACGGCTGGGCCACCCAGCACTCCGGCGACGGCCTGCGCCTGACCTGCGTCCGTTCGGCCGACGCGCACGACCTGCGCACCCTGCCGAACCTGCTCACCCAGCGGCTGCCCGGCCTGCCCAGCGCCGTCGAGGTCGAGCTGCGCCTGGACGCCGAGGAGCCGGGGGCCCGGGCCGGGCTCGCGGTGCTCGGGGACGCGTTCGGCTGGATCGGGCTCGAACGGGGCGCCGACGGCGGTGTCCACCTGGTGCACCGGTTCGCCGAGCCGGTGGCGGAGGCCGAACGCGACGCCTCCCACCCGCGCCCCGCGCCCGAGGGCCGGGCCCGGCTGCGCATCGAGATCGGCGCCGGCGCGCGCTGCCGCTTCCTCTACGACACCGGGGCGGGCCTCACGCCCTCCGGCCCCGTCTTCGCCGCCACCCCGTGGCGCTGGGTCGGTGCACTGCTCGGCCTGTTCGCGCTGGCGCCCGAGGGCACGGGACACGCCGGCGCGGCGACCTTCACGCAGTTCCGCATCACCGCTCTGTAACCCCCTTTCTTCGTACGCCTGTTGGGAGCCGCCATGACACACGTCCCTGGCAAGCGCTTGCCGAGACCGGGAGTCGCCCTGGCCGCCGTCGCCGGCCTGCTCGCCGCACTGGGCCTCGGCGCGGCCGGCGAAGCGAAGGCCGGCACAGCCGGTGCCGCGGGGTCCGTCCCGGTTCCCGCCGCGGAGCGCTGGACCGACCAGCCGCACGGCTTCGCCACTCTCGCCGCCGGCACCACCGGCGGTGCCGGCGGCAAGGTCGTCACCGTCACCGACCAGGCCTCGCTCGCGCGGGGCACGGCCTTCGAGTCACGTAAGTTCTGCGCCTACCGCCTGGACCCGGCGGCCGCCGTCCCGGCCCTGGTCCAGCGCTTCTCCGGCCCGCAGAAGCAGATCGGCGACGCGGTGACACCACGGGTCCCCGGCACCTGTCCGACCGCGCAGTCCGCGGTGGACGCCGTGCCCGCCCCCACCGCCGGCAGCCACCCGGTGCGGGCGCCGCAGACCCGTCACTGATTGCCACCCCCTCATGTCCGACCCGGATCCGGAAGAAGAGAGCCGACCAATGAAGAGCAGCAATCGCAGAAGCAGGCGTGCCGCGCTGGCCGTCGCCCTGGGCTCCGCGCTCGCCCTGACCGCCACCGCCTGCGGCGACGACGGCAGTGGCGCGGGCGGGGACAAGGGGTCCGAGGGCAGCGGCAAGGGGGAGATCGTCTTCTGGGACAACAACGGCGGTGTCCGCACCGACATCTGGAAGGAGGTCATCGCCGACTTCGAGAAGGCCAACCCCGGCATCAAGGTCAAGTACGTCGGCATCGCCGCCAAGGAGTACCAGTCCAAGGTGGACACCGCGATCCAGGGCGGCGGCCTGCCGGACGTCGGCGGGGTCGGCGCGGCGACGCTCGCGGAGTTCTCCGCGCAGAACGCGCTGGAGCCGCTGGACGAGAGGCTCGCCAAGTCGTCGCTGAACGGCAAGCTGAACAAGGACATGGTCGCCTCGCTGAAGGCCGCGGGCGGCGGTGACGGCACCCTGTACTCCATCCCGGCCTCCGCCAACAACGGCGTGCTGTACTACCGCACCGACCTGTTCCAGAAGGCCGGGCTGGACGCGCCGACGACCTGGGAGAAGTTCTACGAGGCGGCGCAGAGGCTCACCGACGCCAAGAAGAACGCGTTCGGCTACACCATCCGAGGCGGCGCCGGGTCCATCGCGCAGGCGCTGGACGCGATGTACGGGCAGTCCGGGATCACGTCGTTCTGGAACGGCGACAGGACCACGGTGAACGACCCGAAGAACGTGGCGGCGCTGGAGAAGTACGCGGCGCTGTACAAGAAGGTCACTCCGGCCGCCGACGTGAACAACGACTTCACGAAGATGGTCGCCCAGTGGGACTCCGGCACGATCGGCATGCTCAACCACAACCTGGGCTCCTACCAGGACCATGTGAAGGCGCTCGGCGCCGCGAAGTTCCGCGGCATTCCACAGCCGACGGGGCCGGGCGGGAAGCGCGTCCAGGTCTCCAATCCGGTCGACGGGCTCGGGCTGTTCAAGAGCTCGAAGAACAAGGAGGCCGGCTGGAAGTTCATCGAGTTCGCCCTCTCGCACGCGGAGAACTCCAAGTTCAACGAGTCGGCGGGGCAGGTGCCGGCCAACACGGAGGCCTCCGGCGATGCGTGGATCCAGAAGGCGGAGCCGACGAAGCTGGCCGCTGCCGCGTTGAGTGACGGGTCCACGGCGATCGTGCAGTTGCCGTACTACCTGCCCGACTGGAACACGATTTCCAAGGCGGACAACGAGCCGGGCTTCCAGAAGGTGCTGCTCGGGAAGATGTCGGCGAAGGAGTTCCTGGACACGCTCGCCGATCAGCTGAACAAGGCTCAGGCCGATTGGAAACAGAATCACTGAGAGCTCGGGTGGTTCCGGTTCGTGGGCGGGCTCTTTGTGGTCGATCGCGCCCCGCGGTGGCGCCGCACATCGATACCGCCCCGCGCCCCTGAGGTCAGTTGCCCGCCCCTGCGCCGAAAGGCACTCCCTGTGTCCCTCAGCCGTAGATCCGTCCTCGCCGCCGTTCCTCTCACCGTTGCCGCAACTCCCTCCCCCAAGGAATCCCGCACCCTCTACATCGCCGGTGATTCCACCGCCGCGCAGAAATACGCCGATGCCGCGCCCGAGACCGGGTGGGGAATGGCGTTGCCGTTCTTTCTGCGCCACGACATCGCCGTCGCCGATCAGGCGATGAACGGGCGCAGTTCCAAGAGCTTCGTCGACGAGGGCCGGCTCGACGCCATCCTCTCCGTGATCCGGCCCGGTGACCTTCTGCTCGTCCAGTTCGCACACAATGACGAGAAGGCCACCGATCCCACGCGCCACACCGAGCCGTGGACGACGTACCGGGACTACCTGCGCCGGTATCTCGACGGGGCCCGGCGGCGCGGCGCGCGGCCTGTGCTCGTCACGCCCGTGGAGCGGCGGCGGTTCGACGCCGCGGGCAACGCCCAGCCGACGCACGGCGACTACCCGGCGGCCATGCGGGCGCTCGCCGAGGCGGAAAGGGTGGCGCTGCTGGACGTCCAGCGGCTGTCGCTCGCGCTGTGGCAGGAGCTGGGCGTCGAGGAGACCAAGACGTACTTCAACTGGACCGCGACCGAGCAGGACAACACCCACTTCAATCCGCCCGGCGCGATCGCCGTGGCCCGGCTCGTGGCCCGTGAGCTGCTGCGCACCCGGGTGCTCGCACCGCGCGACACGCGCCGGCTGGACGACGAGATCCCCGCGTCCTGGATCACCTGGCCGGACGCCACCGCCTGACCCGCCCCCTTCGAGAAGGAGAGCCGCACCATGCACGCACAACTATGGCATGTACATGCTATGAAGAGAGTCGCCGCGCTCGTCGGCTGCACCGCGCTCGTGCTGTCCGTCGCCGGGACCGCCTCCGCCCACGGGCAGCACCGCGACCCGGCACGGCAGGTGCTCGGCGCGCGGGACGGCTGGGGTGCCTTCGGGACCGGCACCACCGGCGGGGCCGCTGCCGACGCCGCGCACGTCTACAGCGTCGGCACCTGGGCGGAGTTCAAGGCCGCGCTCGCCGCCGGCGGCGACGCACCGAAGATCATCAAGGTGACGGGGACGATCGACGCCGTCTCCGAGGGCTGCGACGCCTTCGCCGCGCCCGGCTACGACTTCGCCGCCTACCTGGACACGTACGCGCCGGAGAAATGGGGGTACGACACCGACCTGGAGAAGGAGCCGGCCGACAGCCCCGAGGGCCTGCGCCGGGTGTCCGCCGCCGCCCAGGCCAACGAGATCAAGGCGACCGTGCCCGCCAACACCACGATCATCGGGACGGGCCCGGGCGCCGGCTTCAAGGGCGCGAGCCTGCAGATCAGCGGCGTCGACAACGTCATCGTCCGCAACCTCACCTTCGAGAGCCCGCTCGACTGCTTCCCGCAGTGGGACCCCACCGACGGCGCGAGCGGGAACTGGAACTCCGAGTACGACAGCGCCGTCGTCCACGGCTCCACCCATGTCTGGCTGGACCACAACACCTTCACCGACGGCGCGCACCCGGACTCGTCGCTGCCGGTGTACTTCGGCATGACCTACCAGCAGCACGACGGCGAGCTGGACATCGTCAAGGGCGCCGACTACGTCACGGCCTCCTGGAACGTCTTCGCCGACCACGACAAGACGATCCTCATCGGCAACAGCGACAGCGCCGCGACGGCCGCTGTGGACCGCGGGCATCTGAAGGTCACCTTCCACCACAACCTGTTCCGCGACCTGGTCGAGCGGGCGCCGCGTGTACGGTTCGGCCAGGTCGACTCCTACAACAACCACTTCGTGGCCGGCGACGGCTACTCCTACAGCTACGGCATCGGCATGGAGTCCCAGCTGGTCGCCGAGCACAACGCCTTCACGCTGCCCGCGAGCACCCCGGCCGGGAAGATCCTCAAGAAGTGGAAGGAAGCCCCGGTCACCGCCGCGGACAACTACGTCAACGGCCGCCCGACCGACCTGATCGCCGTGCACAACGCACAGATCCCGGGCGAGACACTCGTCTCCGGTGCCGGCTGGACGCCCGCCCTGCGTACCCACGTCGACCCGCCGCGCGCCGTGCCCGGCATCGTCGACCACGGCGCGGGCGCCGGAAAGGTCCGCTGACATGGAACCCCTCGTCACCGGACGCAGAGGCTTCCTGGCCGCGAGTGCCGGCGCCGCCCTGGCGCTGGGCCTCGCGGCCCCCGCGGGCGCGGCCCGGCGCACGCCCTTCGGCCGGTTCGGTTCGCCCGACGCCCGGCTCACCGAGCGCACCCTGTACGTCCACCCCGGCGGCGCCGGTGACGTGCCGAGCGTCGGCGCCGCCCTCGCCGCCGCGACCGGTCCCGGCTGGACGCTCGTCCTCGCGCCGGGCACCTACCGGGAGACCGTCACCGTCGACGCCGGCCGTACGGGGACGACCTGGATCGGCGCTTCGGAGAACCCGCGCGATGTCGTGATCGTGTACGACAACGCGGCCGGTACGCCCAAGCCCGGCGGCGGCACCCACGGCACCAGCGGCTCGGCCACCGTCACCGTGCAGGCCGACGCCTTCACGGCCCGCTGGATCACCTTCGCCAACGACTGGCTGCGCGCCGACCACCCCGGCGTCGACGGCACCCAGGCAGTGGCGCTGAAGGCGCAGGGGGACCGCGGCGCGTTCCACCACTGCCGCTTCCTCGGTCACCAGGACACCCTGTACGCCGACACCATGGCCCTCGGCACGTTCGCCCGCCAGTACTTCGCCCACTGCTACGCCGAGGGGGACGTCGACTTCGTCTTCGGGCGGGCGACGGCGGTGTTCGAGCACTGCCACTTCCGCACGCTCGAGCGGACCGATCTGCCCGCGCCGCCCTACGGCTTCGTGTTCGCCCCCTCCACGGCACGTGCCAACCCGCGCGGCTACCTGGTCGTGCGAAGCCACGTCACCAGCGCCGCCCCGGACGGCTGCTACAAACTGGCCCGCCCCTGGGTGCCCGGTTCCGACCCGAGCGCCCGCCCCATGCTCACCGTCCGCGACACCTGGCTCGGACCCGGCATCGACGCGGCCGCACCCTACGCGAACATGCGCGACACCTACCCCTGGCAGAGCATGCGCTTCTCCGAGTACCGCGACACCGGGCCCGGCGCCGTCGTCTCCGTGCCGGAGAACCGGCCGCAGCTCGACGCGGAGGCGGCCCGGCAGCACACCCGGCAGACCTACCTGGGCGACTGGAGACCGTACGCCTAGCGGTGTCACCGTCCTCGCCCGACGCCCCAAGGGCGCGGCGCAACCGTCGGCTTGACCGGATTTTTGCCTCCGAAAGAGGTATCGATCGGGCCACGGGCCTCGCGCCCGAGGGGGTGACGCGCGTAGAAACCTGTCATGCATAAGCCACTGCGTTTCGCGGCCGCCGCGGCCGCCTGTGCCGTCGCCGGTGCCGCCCTCTACGGCGCCGGCGCGGCCACCGCCGACCAGTCGACCGCCAACTCCACGCACGAGCCGTACAACATCGGCGTCCTGGTCAAGGACATCGACGCCTACTACGGCACGGCGCTCGACGGCAACGGCGTCTACCAGGCCTCGCCCACCAGCCCGTACGCCGACGACCTCGCCCGGATCGACGCGGCCGCCCGGAAGTACATCGACAAGGCCGCCCGCAAGGCGCTGAAGAAGGGCGAGAAGCCGGCCGTCGTCTTCGACATCGACGACACCCTGCTGCTCAGCCTCGACTACGAGAAGAAGACCAACTACACCTACAACGGCGCCACCTGGAACGCGTACGTGGACAAGGCCGACCGGCCGGCCGTCTTCGGCAGCCCCGAGCTGGTCCGCTACGCCGCGTCCAAGGGTGTCACGGTCTTCTACAACTCCGGCCTGAGCGAGGCCCAGCGCACCGCCGCCGTCGACAACCTGAAGAAGGTCGGCGCCGACGTGAACCTGGACGCGGGCCACATGTTCCTCAAGGACAAGGCCAACCCGCCCGCCTACCTCGGCGACTGCGCCACCCCCGGCAGCTGGAACTGCACCACCGTGCAGTACAAGGCGGGCACGCGCCGGCACATCGAGGACGACCTCGGCTACGAGGTCATCGCCAACTTCGGCGACCAGTACTCCGACCTCGAGGGCGGCTACGCCGACCGGACGTACAAGCTGCCCAACCCGACGTACTACGTGGGCTAGTCCCCGGGCACGTCAGCAGCGGGAGCGCCCCCGCCGGTCGTCACCGGCGGGGGCGCCCGTGCGGTCGCCGTCGGTGAGGACGGGGTTGCCGTGTCGGTGAGGTTTCTACGAGCCGCCGCCGTCCGGCGGGTGGGCCGCGAAGGCGCCGCCGACGGTGTACGGCCGCCCGGCCGCCGTCGCCGTGATCGTGTAACGGTCGCCCCCGGCGTCCCGGCCACCGCACCGGTGGTCGTACTGTCCCGCGAACACCCAGTCGCCGGCGCAGCGCCTGACGTACGTCGAACACGCCGGCGACGTCCGGGTTCTCGGGCAATCGAACGCGGGTGCGCCGGGAAGAGATCGGGAACGGGACCAGCGGTGTACGGGAATTCGAACACCGTATGGCGGACCGAACCTACCGCGGGAGTGCGGGCACGACATAGGGGGCAGCCCCCGAGCGGCTGCCCCCAAGTCCCCCCGTTCTGCGCCCTAGCTCTTCAGCGCGGCCTTCATCATGGCCTTGGCCACCGGCGCGGCCAGCCCGTTGCCGCTGACCTCGGAGCGCGCCGCGTCCGACTGCTCGACCATGACCGCCACCGCGACCTCCTTGTCACCGGCCTTGGCGTACGAGGTGAACCAGGCGTACGGCGTCTTGCTGTTGTTCTCGCCGTGCTGGGCCGTACCGGTCTTGCCGCCGACGGTCGCGCCGGGGATCCGGGCGTTGGTGCCCGTGCCGTCCTCGACGACCGTCTGCATCGCCGACTGGAGCTGCTCAGCGGTGCGGGAGCTGACGATCTCCTCGCTCTGCGCGTCCTCGTCGTAGTTGTGCAGCACGTCGCCGCCGCTGTCGGTGACCTGGGCCACCATGTGCGGCGAGACCAGCTTGCCGCCGTTCGCGATCGCCGCCGACACCATCGCCATCTGCAGCGGCGTCGCCGTCACGTCGAACTGGCCGATGCCGGTCAGCGCGGTCTGTGCCTTGTCCATGTCCTTGGGGTACACGCTCGGGTACGCCCGCACCGGCACGTCCTGCTGCTCGTCGTCGAAGCCGAACTTCTCGGCCATCGCCCGCACCTTGTCCTGGCCGAGGTCGACCGCCATCTTCGCGAAGACGTTGTTGCAGGAGTACTGCAGGGCGACCCGGATGGAAGCGTTCTCGCAGGGCGCCGACGGGTTCTCGTTGCTCAGGTCCCGCGTGGTGCCCGGCAGCCGGTACGGGTCCGGGCTCACCGTGCGCTGGTCCACCGAGGAGTACAGCCCGTCCTCCAGTGCGGCCGCGGCCACCACCAGCTTGAACGTGGAGCCCGGCGGCAGCGGCTGGCGCAGCCCCCGGTTGTTCAGCGGCTTGTCCGCGTCGGCGTTCAGCTCCTTCCACGCCGAGCCCGCGGTGTTGGCGTCGGTGAGCGCGGACGGGTCGTACGACGGCGCCGACACGACGGCCAGGATCCGGCCCGTCTTCGGGTCGATGGCGACGGCCCCGCCCTTCTTGCCGCCGAGCGCCTTGTACGCCGCCTTCTGCACGTCCGGGTCGATGGTCGTCAGGACGTCGCCCGGGTCGGCCCGCTTGCCGGTGACCGTGTCCATCACCGTCCGCAGCCGCGGGTCCGTGCCGTTGAGCAGCTGTGAGTAGATGCCCTCCAACTGGGTCGGGGCGTACGCCTGCGAGGCATAGCCCGTCACCGCCGCGTACAGCCTCCCGTCCGTGTACGTCCGCTTGTACGCCAGATCACCGCCCGACGTCCGCGTCGAGCCGGTCACGGAGCGTCCGGCCACGATGATGTTGCCGAGCGGCTCCGCGTACGTCTGGATCGCGTTGCGCCGGTTGTCCTTGTCGTCCGCGAGCGCCGTGCCGTCGTAGAACTGCACCCAGGTCGCCCGCACCAGCAGGGCGAGCACCAGGAGCAGCGCGAAGACCGATGCGCGCCTGATCGTCTTGTTCATCCCGATCAGAAGACGAGCGGGCGGGCGTCGATCGTTCCCTCGTGCCCGGTTTTCTCATCGTCCGCTCAGGAAGCCCGCCTCGTACGCCGCGATCACCGCCTGGGTGCGGTCCCGGGTGCCGGTCTTGGCCAGCACCGACGCCACGTGCGTCTTCACCGTCGCGGGGCCGACGCCCATGCGCCCGGCGATCTCCGCGTTGGTCAGCCCGGCCGCCATCAGGCGCAGCACCTCGCGCTCGCGGTCCGTGAGCCGCGTCACCCAGGGCGGGGGCGCTGCGGGGGCACCCGCGTGGGCGGACGCGAGCGTGCGCACGGCGGAGGGGAAGAGCAGGGTGTCGCTCCGCGCGACCAGCCGTACCGCCTGGACGAGTGTGTCGGCGTCCGCCCGCTTCAGCAGGAACCCGGCGGCTCCGGCGCGCAGGGCGTCGTACACATAGGAGTCGTTCTCGAAGGTCGTGACGACGACGATGCGGGGCCCGTCGGGGAGCGTGGCGAGGATCTGCTCGGTGGCGCGGATGCCGTCGATCTGCGGCATCCGCACGTCCATCAGCACCACGTCGGGCCGCCGGTCGCGCACGACGGCCACCGCCTCGGCGCCGGTCGCCGCCTCCCCGACCACCTCGAGGTCCGGCTCCGCGGACAGGATGGCGTGCAGCGCGGTGCGGACCATGCGCTCGTCGTCGGCGAGGACGATCCGGATCGGCTCACGGCTCATACGGGTCCCTTCGTCGGAGTCGTACGGTCACGCCCGGCACGGTCGTGCGCCGGCCCGGGCGGGCATGCGGTCGCTCCGGCGGGGTCATGCGGTGCCCCGCAGCGGCAGGTGGACGTGCAGCCGCCAGGCCTCGCCGGCCGGGCCGGCCTCGGCGCCGCCGCCCAGCAGCCGGGCCCGGTCGGCGATGCCGCGCAGGCCGTGGCCGCCTCCGGGCCGGGCGGCCGGGGCGCGGCGGGTGCCGAGGGAGTTGGTCAAGGTGATCTCCAGATGCGCGCCGGCGGCCACGATCCGCACGTCCACCGCGTTCCCGGCATCGCCGTGCTTCAGCGCGTTGCTCAGCCCCTCCTGCACGATCCGGTACGCCTCCCGGGAGACCAGGTCGGGCAGCGCGGCCGGATCCACGCCGACCTCGGCCCGCACCCGCAGCCCACCGGCGCGGGTGCGGCGCAGCAGGGCGCCGAGGTCGGCGGCGAGGGTGGGCGCGGGCGCCGTACCGGGGGCGTCACCGGCGCGCAGCACGCCGAGGACGGCGTCGAGTTCACCGACGGTGCGCCGGGTGGTGTCCTCGATCGCGGCGAGCGCCTCGCGGACGAACTCCGGGTCGCTGTCCAGCACCCGGCGGGCCGCGCTCGCCTGCAGGGTGACCGCGCTGAGGGCGTGCCCGACGGAGTCGTGCAGTTCGCGGGCGAGCCGGTTGCGCACGGCGAGGTCGGCGGCGCGCGCCTGGGCGGCCGCGAGCCGGTCCTCCGGGGTCGGCCCGAGCAGCGCGGGCGCCCACCGGGCCAGCAGCGCCCCGCAGCCGGCCGCGCACCCGGCGAGCGCCACCAGCATGGCCAGACCGGCGAGCGGGGCGAGCGCCAGGCCCCAGCCGTGGACGAGGGCTTCGGGAAGCCCCAGCCCGCTTCCGCGCAGCCCCGCGAACAGCGGCAGCACCATCAGGACGACCGCGAACGGCGGCACGGCCAGCGACATCCCGGACAGGATGCCGCCGAGCCCGAGATGCAGCGTGAACCAGGCCGCCGACCGGCCGCGCGCGGCGCGGCCCCGGGCCGGCGTGGGGGAGAGCGCGTCGGGGTCGATACCGCACAGGGCGCGCGCCGCGCCCGCCTCGAGCGGCCGGGTCATCGGGAACACGGCGGCGGTGAGCGCGGCCAGCGGCAACCCCACGGCGAACGACAGCAGTTGCAGCGGCAGATCGCCGAAGACGTACCGGGAGTCCATGGCCGGCCCGACGATCACCTCACCGACGAAGACGTACGGCATGGCGAGCGCACCACCGAGGATCAGATGAATCCAACGGCGCCGCGCCCGCCGCCCGAACAGCAGCCGGGCCCCGGATGTCACGCGCCGGGCTCCGCGGCCGCCGCCGGTCCGGCGAGAGCCGTCGCTCGCCCGGCGCCCGGCGTAGCCCCTCCGCCGAGCAGCGCGGACCGCTCCGCGAGGAACCACACGCCGACGGCGGCGACCAGCAGTCCGATGATCATGTGGCCAGCGTAGGTGAGGTTCATCAGCGCCGTGGGCCGGTCGGCCGCCTTCTCCACACCGGTCAGCGAGGCCAGCGCGAGCCAGCCGCCCCAGCAGGCCGTCGCGCCGGAGCCGAGCCAGGCCGCCGCGAGCGGCACCACGACGGGCAGCCGGCGGCCCCGGCGCAACGCCAGCAGCAGGCCGCCGACGACGGCCGACGCGAGGAAGACGACGTACAGGGCCTCCATGACGTGGAAGCCGCTGTCCCGGCCGGCGGCGCGGCCCGTGCTGAGGCCCGCCGTGCTGCCGCACAGCCACAGCAGGTGCGGTGCGACGACGGCGGGCGCGAGCACCGCGGCGGCACCCGCGGCCACCCGCTGGGCCCACCCCCGCGCCCCGGACGTCAGGTCGCCCACCCGGCCCCGCCACAGGCCGCCCCAGCGGTCGCGGGCGTACCGCACGAACAGCGTCCCCAGGCACAGGCCCTGCACGATGAAACCGGTGTACACCACGGCGAACACCCAGGCGTCCAGGAAGGGTTCGCCGCCACCGGCCGTGTGCGTGCGCCCGCCCACCGCCGTGACCAGCAGCTGGAGCGGGAACCCGGCCATGATCGGCGCGAGCAGACCGGTGGCCACCCACGCGGGGAGGGCCAGCGGCCAGGCCGGCACCCGCACCCCCCACGGCCGGGTCAGCAGCAGCGCCAGCACGATCACCGCGCCGTCCATGAGCACGGTGACCGCGTTGGCCACGACCATGGTCGTGCGGTGGTCCAGCAGCGGACTGCCGTCGGGAATCCCGAGGCGGCTCCCGGCGATCCAGGCGGCCTTGAGCGCGAGATACGGCACGCAGGCCGCGATCGTGACGGCCCGCAGGACGCGGCGCGGGCGGTCCGGGGCGCCGGACGTGAGGGCGAGTGACTGACTCATGCGCCCAGGCTCGCGCGCCCGGCCCGTCCCCGGCCTCCTGCGCGGTGACGATCCGCCTCCGCCGCGCGGGGGAGACCGCCTCAGACCGGCAGCCGGAGCACGACCTCCTCGATCTCCTCGCCGCGCGCCTGCGCGAACCCCGTGGCCCGGGCCGTCTCCTGGAAACCGCACTTGCCGAGCACCCGCAGCGAGCCCGCGTTGTCCGCCGCCGCCCGCGCGTACAGCGGGCGTTCGGGCACCTCGCCGACCAGGGCCCGCAGCGCGGCCGTGGCCACCCCGCGTCCCCAGTACGCCCGGTCCACCCAGTACGTCACCTCGCGCTCACCCGGCTCCCCGTACACGGCCGCCGAGCCGACCACGTCACCGTCGGCGAGGATCGTGCGCAGCACGACGGGGGACGCTCTCATCCGCCGCCAGTGCGCGTCGAAGGCGTCCCGGTCGGCCGGGTCCTTCGGCGTGAAGGCGGCCATGCGCAGCGCCTCCGGGTCGTTCATCTGCCGGAAGAACACCGGCAGATCACTGTCGTGGACCTCACGGAGTACGACATCCATGCCCCAGAGCCTACGGGCCGCCCCGGAGGAATGCCCACGTCTCAGAGCCGGCGGGTGGCCAGGGTCAGCCGGTCGCGGGCGTCGAACAGGGCGTCCTTCACCAGCTGTTCATGGGCGGGCGTGAGGCGTGCGACCGGAACCGAGCAGCTGATGGCGTCCCGGGCCGGGGTGCGGTAGGGGATCGACACACCGAAGCAGCGCAGCCCCAGCGTGTTCTCCTCGCGGTCCACGGCGAAGCCCTGTTCGCGCACCTGGTGCAGCTCCTCGATGAGCTTCTCCCGGTCCGTGATGGTGTTCTCGGTCAGCGCCGGCAGCGTCTCCGGAAGCATCTTGCGCACCTGCTCGTCGCTGTACGTCGCGAGGATCGCCTTGCCCAGCGACGTGGAGTGGGCGGGCAGCCGGCGGCCGACCCTGGTGAAGGGCCGCAGGTAGTGCTGCGACTGCCGGGTGGCGAGGTAGACGACGTTGGTGCCGTCCAGCCGGGCCAGGTGGATGGTCTCGGTGGTGTCGTCGGAGAGCCGGTCCAGCGTCGGCCGGGCCGCCGCGACCACCTCGTCGCCGTCGATGTAGGAGGTGCCGACCAGCAGCGCCCGCACCCCGATGCCGTACCGCGTGCCCGTGGCGTCGGTCTCCACCCACCCCAGGTCCACGAGGGTGCGCAGCAGCATGTAGAGGCTGGACTTGGGATATCCGACCGCTTCCTGCACCGACGCCAGGGAGTGCATGCCGGGGCGCGCCGCGAAGTACTCCAGCAGCTCCACCGTCCGTACCGCCGATTTGACCTGCGCCCCGCCGCCCGTCTCGCCTGCCGACATCGCCCTTGACCCCTTCGTTGGACGGGAAATAGTCTCCGAGCTGTTCATCATCAGAGACAGTGTTCAGTATATCGAACGCCCCTGGTGGGGCGGCGACGTACTGGGAGGGACCCACGGTGGCAGCAGCACCAGTCTGGAGTGTCGACCCCCGAACCGGGAAGCAGCGGGAACAGGTTGCGGTGGAGGCCACAGCCCAGGAGGTGGACGCCACCGTCCGCGCCGCGCACGCCGCCCGCGACTCGCTCGCCGACCGCACCGTCCGCGCCGCCTTCCTGCGTACCGCCGCCGACCGGCTGCACGCGGCGAAGGACCACCTCGTCGAGGTCGCCGACGCGGAGACCGCGCTCGGCCCGGTCCGGCTCACCGGCGAACTCGCCCGCACCTGCTACCAGCTGCGCGCCTTCGCGGACATCGTCGATGAGGGCGCCTTCCTCGACGTCGTCATCAACCACCCCGACGACACCGCGACCCCGCCGGTCCCGGACCTGCGCCGCTACAAGATCCCGCTCGGCGTCGTCGCCGTCTACTCCGCGTCCAACTTCCCCTTCGCCTTCTCCGTGCCCGGCGGTGACACCGCGAGCGCGCTCGCCGCGGGCTGCCCGGTCGTCGTCAAGTCCCATCCCGACCACCCGGCGCTGTCCGAGCTGGTCGCGAAGGTGCTGCGCAACGCCGCCGCGGAGCACGGCATCCCGGCGGGAGTCCTGGGTCTCGTCCACGGCTTCGAGGCGGGCGTCGAGCTGATCAAGCACCCGCTGGTCTGTGCCGCGGGCTTCACCGGGTCGGTGCGCGGCGGCCGGGCGCTGTTCGACGCGGCCGCGGCCCGTGAGGTGCCGATCCCGTTCCACGGCGAGCTGGGCTCGCTGAACCCGGTCGTGGTGACCGAGGCCGCGGCCGCCGAGCGCGCGGAGGCGATCGGTAGCGGGCTCGCCGGGTCGATGACGCTCGGGGTCGGCCAGTTCTGCGTCAAGCCGGGTCTGGTGCTGGTGCCGGCCGGCGGCGCGGGCGACCAGCTGGTGAAGTCGCTGACCGACGCCGTCAGCGACACCGACGCCGGTGTCCTGCTCGACCACCGGATGCGGGACAACTTCGTCGCCGGGGTGGCCGAGCGCGCCGGGCTCCCGGGTGTGGAGACGCCGGTGACGCCGGGCGCGGGCGGCGAGCACACGGTCAGCGCGGGCTTCCTCACCGTCCCGGCGAGCAAGCTGACCGAGGAGGGGGCGTACGACCTGCTGCTCGAGGAGTGCTTCGGCCCGGTCACCGTCGTCGCCCGCTACGAGGACGACGCGGAGGTCAAGGGCGTGCTGTCCCGGCTGCCGGGCAACCTCACCGCGACCGTACAGCTGTCGTCGGAGGAGGCCGCGGGCGAGGGCCGCGGGGCGGAGATCCTGCGGGAGCTGACCCCCCTCGCCGGACGCGTGCTGGTCAACGGCTGGCCGACAGGCGTCGCGGTGGCGCCCGCCCAGCATCACGGGGGGCCGTACCCGGCGACGACGTCCACGTCCACGTCGGTCGGCGGGACCGCCATCGAGCGGTGGCTGCGGCCGGTGGTGTACCAGGGGGCGCCCGAGGCGCTGCTGCCGCCGGAGCTGCGGGACGACAACCCGCTGGGGCTGCCGCGGCGGTTCAACGGGCGGTTGGAGCGGTAGGGCTTCGCCGGGCGGGTGGGGGTTCGCCGGGGCGGGTCCGGGTTCGCCGTGGGGGTGCGGGTGCGGTGCGGGCTGCGGGGTGTGGTGGGTTGCTCGCGCAGTTCCCCGCGCCCCTGAGGGTGTTGTCGTGGGCCTGGCGCCCGATGCATTCCGCACCCCTGAGGGCGGTGCTTGGGCCTGCGCCCGAAGGGGCCGTATCCCGCGCCCCTTGGGGCGGTGCGTGGGCCTGCGTCCGAAGGGGCCGTGTCCGGCCGTGTCCCGTCCTCCTCAGGGGCGCTGCCGCAGGCGCGTGCTGGCTGATCCGGTCAGGGCGAAGAGGGATGCCCCGATGACCAGGCTCCAGCGCATGCCCGCCTCGAAGCCGTCGGAGACCAGCGTGCCGAACAGTGCGATCCCCAGGCCCCCCGCCACCTGCCGGGCCGAGTTGAGGACGCCCGCCGCCAGACCCGCGCGCTCCGCCGGGACCGCGTCCATCATCACCGCCGTCAGCGGGGGGATCGTCAGGGCACAGCCCAGGGCCATGGGGACCAGCAGCAGCGCCGCCACCGCCGGGGCAGTGCGGGCGTCCACGGTGAGCAGGGCCAGCAGGCCCAGCGCGGCCAGGCTCTGGCCGAGCAGCATCGGCACCCGGGGGCCGTAGCGGGCGGCCAGTTTGCCCGAGGCGATGTTCGTCACCGCGATCAGGGCCGACATCGGCAGGAACAGCAGCCCCGAGTAGAGCGCCGAGTGGCCCTGGACCCGCTGGAAGAAGAGGGCGAAGACGAACAGCACGCCGTAGAAGGACACACTGCACGCCGACCCCGCGGCCACCGCGATCGTCACGGCCCGGTCCCGGAACAGGCCGAGCGGTACGACCGGATGGGTGCTGCGCGCCTCCACGCGCAGGAAGACCACGGCGGCCACGACCGCCACCGCGAGCGCCGCGAGGCCGACCCGGCCCCCCTCGATCACCGCGAACGTCAGCGCGGTCAGGGCCACGACCGCCGTCAGCTGGCCCGGTACGTCCAGCGGGGCCGGGCGGCGTTCGGAGCGGGGCGCGCGCAGCAGCAGGGCGAGGGCCGCCGCGCCCAGCGGCAGGTTGATGAAGAAGATCCCCCGCCAGTCCCACGCGGTGGTCAGCGCGCCGCCCGCCACCGGGCCCAGCGCCACGGCCACGGAACCGCCCGCCGCCCACAGCGACACCGCCCGCGCCCGCCGGCCGGGCTCGGGATAGGCCTGCCGCACCAGCGCCAGCGAGGCCGGCAGCACCACGGCCGCCGCCACGCCCTGCGCCACCCGGGCGCCGATCAGCGCAGGCAGGCCAGGGGCCAGGCCGCAGGCCGCCGAGGCCAGGGTGAACACCGCGGTGCCGAGAGCGAAGGCGCGGCTCGCCCCCGCCCGGTCCGCGAAGGCGCCGGTGGACAGCATCAGCGCCGCGAAGGCCAGGGTGTAGGCGTCCACGACCCACTGCAGGCCGGACAGTCCGCCCCCGAGGTCCCCGCCGATCGCGGGCAGGGCCACGTTCACCACGGACGCGTCGAGGGTGATCAGCGCGAAACCGAGAAGGGCGGCGGTGAGGGTGAGCACGGGGGAGGACGGGCGGTCGTCCCTCAACTCCCGGTCGTGTACGAGGAGTTCTTCGCCCTGTGGGGCGTGCTGCGTCGTCATGCCGTCGATCATGCGGTTCCGGGCCGTCGTACAGTAGTGGCCTGAATGCCATACCTCCGGAGGTTCTGGCCATGCCTGTCGTGCCGCACCGCATCGCCGTCGTCGCGCCCTGGCGGGTGTCCATGTTCAACCTCGCCATCCCCGAGCTGCTGTTCGAGAAGGCGCGGGTGGACGGCGTCCCCGGGTACGAGGTGACCGTCTGCACGCCGCAGCCCGGGCCGATCGTCACCACCGGCGGCCTCGACCTGCACGTGGGAACCGGTCTGGAGGCGGTCCGGGGTGCCGACACCGTGCTGATCGCCGGTACCGGTGAGCGCTACGCGCCCGATCCGCTGACCGTCGCCGCCGTCACCGAGGCCCACGCCGCCGGCAAGCGGATCGCCTCCATCTGCAGCGGCGCCTTCGTGCTCGCCGAGGCGGGACTATTGGCCGGCCGCAGCGCCACCACGTACTGGGAACTCGCCGCCGAACTACGCGTGCGCTATCCCTCGGTCGACCTCAAGGGCGACGTCCTCTATGTACAGGACGGCCGCATCCTCACCTCCTCCGGCTACGCCGCCGGCATCGACATGTGCCTGCACATGATCCGCACCGACTACGGCGCCGCCGTCGCCAACGAGGTCGGCCGGCAGGCCCTGGTCGCGCCGGTACGGCCGGGCGGGCAGACCCAGTTCACCCAGACCCCGCTGCCGCCCGAGCGCGGCACCGCCTGTGCCGACACCCGCGGCTGGGCCATGCGCAACCTCGACAAGCCGCTCACCCTCACGGACCTGGCCCGGCACGCGGGCGTCTCGGTGCGGACCCTGACGCGGCGCTTCCATGCCGAGAGCGGGGTCAGCCCGTTGCAGTGGCTGCTGCACCAGCGCATCGAGCGGGCGAAGGAGCTGCTGGAGACCACCGCCCTTCCGATGGACCAGGTGGCCCGCGCCTGCGGTCTGGGCACGGCGGACTCGCTGCGCGCCCACCTGGTCCGGCGCACGGGACTGACCCCCAGCGCGTACCGCGCCCAGTTCAGCCGCCTGGGCGCCGACGGCACCCGGGCCGCCTCCGCGGTCGCATGATGATCCGCCCAGGTAACGAACGCTCGGGGAATGAACCCCGCTGCTTGAACGTTCACACATCAAAGGCGGAGGGACACTCCGCACCCCGCACGACCTGGAGTGAGTGAGCCGTGACCCTGCGCGTCGAGATCTGGAGCGACATCGCCTGCCCCTGGTGCTACGTGGGCAAGGCCCGCTTCGAGAAGGCGCTCGCTGCCTTCCCGCACCGCGACGAGGTGGAGGTCGTGCACCGCTCCTTCGAGCTGGACCCCGGCCGGGCCAAGGACGACATCCAGCCCGTGCTCACCATGCTCACCAAGAAGTACGGCATGAGCGAGGCGCAGGCGCAGGCCGGCGAGGACAACCTCGGCGCCCAGGCCGCCGCCGAGGGCCTGGACTACCGCACTCGCGGCCGCGACCACGGCAGCACCTTCGACATGCACCGCCTGCTGCACTTCGCCAAGGAGCAGGGCAGGCAGGACCAGCTGCTGGACGCGCTGTACAAGGCCAACTTCGCCGAGGAACGGTCCGTCTTCGACGACGACGGGCGACTCGTGGACCTGGCCGTCGCCGCCGGGCTCGACGCGGACGCCGCCCGCGCGGTGCTCGCCGACCCGGACGCCTACGCCGACGCCGTCCGTGAGGACGAACGCGAGGCCGCCCAGCTCGGCGCGCGCGGTGTGCCGTTCTTCGTGCTCGACCGCACCTACGGCGTCTCCGGCGCCCAGCCCGCCGAGGTCTTCACGCAGGCGCTCACCCAGGCGTGGGGAGACCGCTCCCCGCTGACCCTCCTCGACGACGGCGGCGCCCAGGCGTGCGGTCCGGACGGATGTGCGGTGCCGCAGCACGGCTGAGCGGTAGAAAGCCGCAGGTCAGCTGCCACACATAAGCAGTCCTTGGCGGTACCGCGCAAAAAATCGCAATGGACGGGGAGTACGCGGAGCCGCACAGTGGTCCCATGGAGACCTTCGAGAGCGTCGTCCGCGCCGAGTTCGCCACGAGGAACACCTATCTGAACACCGCGAGCAACGGTCTGCTCCCGGCCCGCACCGTGACCGCCCTGCATCGGGCGATACGGCTGCGCGCCGAGGGCAGGCCGCTCGGTTCCCTGTACGAGGACGTGGAGGCCGTCCGCGCCTCCTTCGCCCGGCTGACCGGTGTCCCGGTGGAGCGGGTGGCGACCGGCGCGTCGGTCGCCGAGTACGGCGCGCTGATCGCCGCCTCGCTGCCCGCCGGAGCCGAAGTCCTCACCGCCGAGGCCGACTTCTCCTCCCTGGTGAACCCCTTCCACGTGCGCGCCGACCTCACCGTGCGCGCCGTACCGCTGGAGAAGCTCGCCGCCTCCGTGCGTCCCGGCACCGCGCTGGTCGCGGTCAGCGTCACGCAGTCCGCCGACGGCCGCCTCGCCGACCTGACCGCGGTGCGGGAGGCGGCCCGCGCACACGGGGCCCGCGTCTACCTCGACGCCTCCCAGTCGGCCGGCTGGCTGCCCGTCGACCCGGACGCCTACGACTTCCTCGCCGCCGTCGGCTTCAAGTGGCTCATGGGCCCGCACGGTGCCGCGTTCTTCGTCGCCCCGGACGCCACGCGGGACTTCGGCGGACTCACCCCGCTGCTCGCCGGCTGGTCCGCGGGCGAGCGTCCCTGGGACAGCTGCTACGGGCCGGTCACCGAACTCGCCCAGGCCGTCCGGCGGTTCGACGTCAGCCCCGCCCTCTTCAGCTACGCCGGGCTGCGCGCCTCGCTCGAACTGATCGAGGAGCTGGGCGTGGACGCCGTCCACGCACACGATGTGGCGCTCGCCGACCGCTTCCGCAAGGGGCTCGGCTCGCTCGGCCACGAGCCGATCGCGGCGCCGGGCTCCGCGATCGTGTCCGTGCCCGGACTGGGCCGCCGCCAGGGCGAGTTGAGCGACGCGGGCATCGAGGTGTCCGACCGCGCCGGCAACCTGCGCGCCGCCTTCCACCTCTACAACACGCTCGCGGACGTCGACCGTCTGCTGGACGTACTGGCCGGCTGAACGCGCCTGCCCCGGCCCGGCACACGACCGGGCCGGGACCCCCCGTCCCACACGAGGAGGTCCCGGCCCGGTGGTCGGTGTCCGGTCAGCTCACCGGACGGGAGTGAAGTCCCGCGCGCCGATGAACTCGGGGCGTCGGATGGGCGCCGCGAACGGCTCCACCGCCGTGTTCTCCACGCTGTTGAACACGATGAAGACGTTGCTGCGCGGGTACGGCGTGATGTTGTCGCCGGAGCCGTGCATGGCGTTGCAGTCGAACCAGGTCGCCGAGCCCGGCTTGCCGGTGAACAGCCGGATGCCGTACTCGCTCGCGAGCTGGGTGAGCGCCTCGTCGGACGGCGTGCCCGCGTCCTGCATCTGCAGCGACTTCTTGTAGTTGTCCTTCGGCGTCTCGCCCGCGCAGCCGAGGAACGTCTTGTGCGACCCCGGCATGATCATCAGACCGCCGTTGGTGTCGAAGTTCTCGGTCAGCGCGATCGACACGGACACCGTCCGCATCCGCGGCAGACCGTCCTCCGCGTGCCAGGTCTCGAAGTCGGAGTGCCAGTAGAAGCCGCTGGCGCCGAAGCCCGGCTTGACGTTGATCCGGGACTGGTGGACGTACACGTCCGAGCCGAGGATCTGCCGGGCGCGGCCGACCACCCGCTCGTCGCGCACCAGCTTCGCGAAGACCTCGCTGATGCGGTGCACCTCGAAGACGGAGCGGATCTCCTTGGACTGCGGCTCCACGATGGACCGCTCGTCCTCGCGGATCGCCGGGTCGCTGACCAGCCGGTCGAGCTCGCGCTTGTACTCGGCGACCTCGTCGGGGCGGATGAGCTGGTCGACGGCGATGAAGCCGTCACGCTCGAAGGCGCCGAGGTCGGCCGGCTGGAACGGGCCCGGGGCGTCGGGGGCGCCCCAGACGACCGGGTCCTGCCGGGGCACCGTCACCTCGGTGGTGCCGCGGGTGGGGTACAGGTCCGTGACGGTGGTCGGGGTCGTGGTGGCCGTCATGCGGTTCACACCTCCTCGGGTTCGGTGAGCAGCGGGTAGACGCCGTTCTCGTCGTGGTCCTCCCGGCCGGTGACGGGCGGGTTGAACACGCAGATGCAGTGGAAGTCCTCCTTGACCTTGAGCGTGTGCCGCTCGTGGCCGTCCAGGAGGTACATGGTGCCCGGGGTGATCGTGTGGGTCTTCCCGGTCTCGTGGTCGGTCAGCTCCGCCTCGCCCCGCGTGCAGACCACGGCCTCGATGTGGTTGGCGTACCACATCGACGTCTCGGTCCCGGCGTACAGGATCGTCTCGTGCAGCGAGAAGCCGACGCGCTCCTTGGCGAGCACGATGCGTTTGCTCTCCCAGGTGCCTGACGCGGCCTTCACATGGCGGTCGGTGCCTTCGATCTCCTTGAACGAACGGACGATCACGGTGGTGCGATGCCTCCTAGGTCGGGGTGTTCGGCGGTGGGGGAGGGGTTGTGCGAGGTGCGGCTCAGGCGGTCTCGCGGACGGCGCGGGCCAGGGTCTTCAGCCCCTCGTCCAGCTCGTCCGGGGTGATGGTCAGGGCCGGCAGCAGCTTGACGACCTCGGACTCGGGGCCGGAGGTCTCCACCAGCAGCCCCAGCTCGAAGGCGCGGTGCGCGATCCGTCCGGCGCGGGCCTTGTCGTGGAACTCCATGCCCCACACCAGGCCCCGGCCGCGGTACTCCTTGATGTCGGCGAGGTTCTCCTCGGTGATGGCGATCAGCCACTGCTCGACCTGCTCACCGCGGGTGCGGGTCTGCTTCTCCATGGCGGCGCCGTCGGCCCAGTACGTCTCCAGCGCGGCGGTGGCGGTGACGAACGCGGGGTTGTTGCCGCGGAAGGTGCCGTTGTGCTCGCCCGGCTCCCACACGTCCAGCTCGGGCTTGAACAGGCACAGCGACATCGGCAGGCCGTAGCCGCTGATGGACTTGGAGACGGTGACGATGTCCGGCGTGATGCCCGCCTCCTCGAAGGAGAAGAAGGCGCCGGTGCGGCCGCAGCCCATCTGGATGTCGTCGACGATCAGCAGCATGTCCTGCCGCTCGCACAGCTCCTTGAGCGCGCGCAGCCACTCGGGCCGGGCGACGTTGATGCCGCCCTCGCCCTGCACGGTCTCCACGATCACCGCGGCCGGCTTGTTCAGGCCGGAGCCCTGGTCCTCCAGCAGCCGCTCGAACCACAGGAAGTCCGGGACCGTGCCGTCGAAGTAGTTGTCGAACGGCATCGGCGTGCCGTGCACCAGCGGGATGCCGGCGCCGGCCCGCTTGAAGGCGTTGCCGGTGACGGCGAGGGAGCCCAGCGACATGCCGTGGAAGGCGTTCGTGAACGACACGATCGACTCGCGGCCCTTCACCTTCCGGGCCAGCTTCAGCGCCGCCTCCACGGCGTTGGTGCCCGTCGGCCCCGGGAACATGACCTTGTACGGCAGGTCACGGGGGCGCAGCACCAGGTCCTGGAAGGTCTGCAGGAACGACCGCTTGGCCGTGGTCGACATGTCCAGGCCGTGCGTGACGCCGTCCCGCATGAGGTAGTCGATCAGCGCCCGTTTCAGTACGGGGTTGTTGTGGCCGTAGTTCAGTGACCCGGCACCGGCGAAGAAGTCGAGGTACTGGTGACCGTCCTCGTCGTACATGCGGCTGCCCTGCGCGCGGTCGAAGACGGTGGGCCAGCCGCGGCAGTAGCTGCGCACCTCGGACTCCACGGTCTCGAAGACGCTCAGGTCGGGCTGGGTGATGGTCACGACGAATCGCTCCTCAGTGGGAAGTCAGGGTCAACGGGCCGATGCGGTACAGCACTTCGGGGTCGTGCGGGCCGTCCGGGAAGAGTCCGGCGTCGAACAGGACCTCCCGTTCGACCCGCGCGCCGTGCCGGGCGGCGAAAGAGGTGAACAGCCGCTCGGAGGCGGTGTTGCCCGGGGTGATCGTGGTCTCGACGTCGGTGATCCGGTGCTCGGCGGCGAGCCGGGCGGTCAGCCCGTCGAGCAGCGCGGCGGCGAGGCCCTTGCCGCGGTACGCGGCGTCGACGGCCACCTGCCAGACGAGCAGGGTGTGCGGCCGCTCGGGCCGCACGTACCCGGTGATGAAGCCGACCGGCTCCCCGTCCTCCCGGCGCACGACGGCGGAGGTGCCGGCGAAGTCGCGGCACCACAGCAGGTAGCTGTAGGAGGAGTTCAGGTCGAGAGCGTCGGAGTCCCTGGCGATACGCCACAGGGCGGCTCCGTCAGCCACCGACGGGCGGTCTATGAGCAGGTCTGCTGGTGCGGCGGTCATGCAAATTGAATTTACCGAGCGAAATTGAAAAATGCATGGAGGGTGGGGGTTTCCTGCGGGCCCGTTCTGTGTTATCGCGCGGGCGCGGGCAGGTACGCGAGCTGCCGGAAAGTTGTCCGCATTTGCCCGGGATGAAGGTGGCAAAAAGGACGCGGTGTGTAACGCGTCACAACCATGTAACCCCCGCGAGATCTGCCCGAATTACCCCGCTCGGTGTTCGCGAAATCTTTGCGTTTAGGGTCGTGAGAAGCGGGCAGAAGAAGACGGGAAGCTACCCACAAGAATAGGGCTGGAATAAGGGAACGCAATTCCCGGAATAGATGTGTGTCGTTCGGTATCGTTAATTCAGGCGCCGATCGTGCCGTCGATGCGCTCGCGCAGGATGTCCGCGTGGCCGTTGTGCCGGGCGTACTCCTCGATCATGTGGATCAGCACCCAGCGCAGGGAGACCTCCAGGCCGGCCATCGGCCCGTCCACGATGCGCCCGGTGGCCTCCAGCGAGCGTCCGGCGCACAGCTCCTGCCCGCGCGCCACCTCGCGGCGCCAGATCGCCAGTGCCTCATCGAGCCCGCGCTCGGGGTCGAGGCCGTACCCGGTCTCCTCGCCGAAGACCGGCGGGACGTCGAGGCCCGCGAACACCCGCTGGAACCAGTTGCGCTCCACCTCCGCCAGGTGCTGCACCAGCCCGAGCAGGGTCAGCGAGGACGGCTCGGCCGCCGCCAGCCGCACCTGCCCGTCGTCCAGCCCCGCGCACTTCAGCTCCAGCGTGGCCCGGTGGAAGGCGAGCCAGCTCTCCAGCATGGGCCGCTCCTCCCCGGTCAGCAGCGGCACGGGGCGCCCGTCGGGCAGGATCTGGTGCGCGTCGTTGGCCATGCCTGGAGCATGACACGCCCCCCGAACTCCCGCCGACACGACCGCCGCCCCCCCTCTCCGGCGCACCCCCGCCGACGCCCACCCCAGCACCCGGCCTCCGGCCGGCGGTCCGGGCGTGGCGCCTGCGGCCTGCGGTCGCGGTGTGGGGCCGGCGGCCCCGGCGTGTGGCCTCCGGCCTGCGGTCGCGGTATGGGGCGTGTGGCCTCCGGCCTGCGCGCCAGTCTCGGCGAGCGGTTTCCCCCCGGTCTCTGGCCGGGCCCCGGCGCTCGGCCACTCGCGCGCCCGGTGCAGATCCCCGGCAGCCGGCCCAGGGCTGAGGCATTCGGCCCGCCCCCGGTGTCTGGCCTCCGGCGCTGGCCCCGGCGTGCGGCCTTGGCCGCCGGTCCCGGCGTCCGGTCTCCGCCCCTGGCCTCCGACCTCGGCGCCCGGACGCTCGCGCGCCTGGCGCACACCCCGGCGTTCGGCCCCGGTGTGCGGCCTTCGGCCCCGTGCCTGCCATGGGGCCCCGGCGTGCGCGTGCGGCGTGCGGCCTGCGGCCCTGGCGGGCGGCCTCCGGCGGCCTTCGGCACCGGTCCGGTGTCTGGCCTCCGACCCTGGCCGCCGGCAGCTCGCGTGCCCGGCGACACCCGGGCGTCCGGCCCCCGTATGCGGTCTGCGGCCCAGGTGTGCGGCCTTCGGTCCTGGCGACTGAGCTTTCGACGCTGGCTCTGGGGTCTGGGTCTCGGCCCTGGCCTTCGTCGACCCCGGCAGCCGACCCCGGCCTGCGACCCTGGCCTCCGCCCTTGGCGCCCGGCCGCTCACGTCCCGGCCACGGCGCTCAGTCGCTTGCGCGCCCGCGCACACCCCCCCGTGTCCGGCCCGGGCACGCGGGGGCTTCGGCCCGCGGCCCCCGGCCCTCCGGCTCAACCGTCCTCCGGCTCCGGCTCCGGCTCGGGCTCCAGCCCCGGGGTACGGCCTGTGGCCCGGGCTCGGCCGCTCACCGCGACCCTTGGCCCCCTGGGCCCGGCCGCTCCCGGCGGCCCTCGGTGCCCCGGCCGCTCGCGCGCCCAGCGCACACCCGGGCCCCATCCGCGGCCGCTCACATCGGCCCTCGGCGCCCCGGCCGCTCGCGCGCCCAGCGCACACCCGGGCCCCATCCCCGGCCGCTCACATCGGCCCTCGGCGCCCCGGCCACTCGCGCGCCCACCGCACCCCCGGCCCCCGGCCCCAGCGCACCCCCCGGCCCCCCGCCGCTCCCGGGCCCGGTGCATGCGGGTGCGTCCGCCCCCCCCCGGCGTGGTCAGCGCCAGGTGTTGTCTGCGGCTCGCAGGGCTGCCGGCAGGTCCGCCTTCAGGTTTTTGTCCGACAGGGCCGCGCCCAGGGCCGTCAGGCAGCCTCGTACCGTGCCCGGGGTGGCGGCCGGGCCGTAGTGGTTGACGCGGATCATTTCCTTGGCCAGCGCGCCGCCGCCCGCGGCCAGCGGCAGTGCCGGGTCGCCGGCCAGGGCGCGGGCGACCAGGTCCGAGGCGTCCACGCCGGACGGGGCCCGCAGGGTCGTGGCCACCGGGGCCGACTCCGCCGCCTCGTACACGTACGGCTCGAGGCCGGCGCCCAGCGCCACCGCGCCCGCGCGTGTGGCCGCCGCGGCACGCGCGTGCCGGGCCATCACCGCGTCCAGGCCGTCCGCCTCGATGCGGTCCAGGCACGCCTCCAGCGCCAGCATCTCCAGTTGCGCCGGCGCGTGCGGCAGCGCCTTGCGGCCGCCGTCGAGCCAGCGCTCCTTCCAGTCCAGGAGGGAGAGGTAGGACCGGCGCGGCGCGCCCGGGTTGGCCGCCATCCGCGCCCACGCCCGCTCGCTCACCGACACCGCCGACACCCCGGCAGGCCCGCCCATCGCCTTCTGCGCCCCGATGACGCACAGGTCGACGCCCCATGCGTCCACCAGCACCGGTTCGGCGCCGACGGAGGCCACCGCGTCCAGGTAGAACAGCGCGCCGTGCTCCCGCACCACCGGCCCGATCTCGGCGACCGGGTTGGTGTTGCCGGTCGCCGCCTCCGCGTGCACCAGCGACACGAAGTCGATCTCCGGGTGCTCGGCGAAGGCCTCACGGATCTGCCCGGCGCTCACCGCCGTGTGGAACGGCACCGACAGGTCGATGACGGTCGCGCCGCAGTCGCGCAGCCAGTTGCCGAAGGTCTGCCCGTACGGACCCGTGATCACGTTCAGTGCGGTCGTGCCCGGCCCGGCGGTCGCGCGGATCGCGCCCTCCAGCGGCAGCAGCGCCTCTCCCTGCATGATCAGCACGTCCTGCTCGGTGGAGAGCAGCCGCGCCACCCGGTCCTCGATGGAGGCGAAGCGGGCGGCGCTCAGCGGGGCGAGGTCCAGGAAGGGGTGGGTCACGGCGGTGCTCTCTTCACATCACGGGTACGACTCACGGGTACAGGCATCGTCGAGGGTAACCGTCACCCCCTGGGCCCCTTCCGCCACGGCGTCTTGGGCGGGTTGGTCCCCCTTGCCCGGCGCGTCTTTCTAAGGTGAGACCGCCCCGTAACCATGGGTTTGGTTTGAGAGGCCCAAACCTCTCCTTATAATCGGAACTCTCAGTTCCAACACAGGAGGCTCCCCCGTGAACACGCTCCTCGGGCGCCGGACCCGCGTTCTGGCCGCCACCACCGCGACGGCCGGGCTGATGCTCGTGGCCGCGTGCACCTCCACCAACAACGGCGGCAGCGGCTCCAAGACCGCTGCCGGCGGGGTCGAGCTGGTCAAGGCCGGGCAGCTGACCACCTGCACCCACCTGCCCTACCCGCCGTTCCAGTCGGAGATCGACGGCAAGGTGCAGGGCTTCGACGTCTCCCTGATCGACCTGGTCGCCAAGGACCTCGGCGTGAAGCAGGAGATCCTCGACACGCCGTTCGAGAACTTCAAGACCGGCGCCTTCCTCAACGCAGGCAAGTGCGACCTGGCCGCGGCCGGCATGACCATCACCGCCGAGCGCAAGAAGAACGTCGACTTCTCCGACCCCTACTTCGACGCCACCCAGGCCGTCCTGGTCGACAAGAGCAGCGGCGTCAACTCCCTCGCCGACGTCAAGGCCAAGGGCATCAAGCTCGGCGCCCAGGCGCAGACCACCGGCGAGGACTACGCCAAGAGCAAGGGCTTCGACCCGGTCTCCTTCGAGTCCTCCGACGCCGTCATCAACGGTCTGCGCACCGGCCAGGTCAAGGCCGTCATCATCGACTACCCCGTGGTCCAGGGCTGGCTGAAGGACAAGGCCAACGCGGACAAGTTCAAGGTCGTCGACAACCTCAAGACCGGTGAGCAGTACGGCTTCACCGTCAAGAAGGGCAACACCAAGCTGCGCGAGGCCATCAACAAGGCGATCGCGAAGGCCAAGTCCGACGGCACGTACAAGAAGCTGTACGAGCAGTGGATCGGCCCGTACGACGCCTCCGTCGCCTCGCCCGCCGCCTCATGACGTCGACCGACACGGAAGTCCAGCCTCGCAAGAAGGGCCTGACCCGGCGTCAGAAGCGCAGCGTGTCCCGCGGCGCGCAGTACGCCGTGTTCGTCGCCGCCGTGATCGCGCTCGCGGTCACGGCGGACTGGGGGCGGCTGAAGAACCAGTTCGCGCAGGGCAGCATCGCGCGCCAGATGTTCCCGGACGTCATCACGCTCGCGCTGAAGAACACCGTGCTCTACACGGTCTCCGGCTTCGTCGTCGGACTCGCGCTCGGCATGGTGATCGCGCTGATGCGGCTGTCGTCCGTCGGCCCCTACCGCTGGGTCGCCGGCATCTACATCGAGATCTTCCGCGGCCTGCCCGCCCTGCTGATCTTCATCTTCATCGGGGTCGCCGTACCCCTCGCCTTCCCCGGCACCGAGATCATCGGCGGTACCTACGGCAAGGTCGCCATCGCACTGGGCCTGGTCGCCGCCGCCTACATGGCGGAGACCATCCGGGCGGGCATCCAGGCGGTCCCCAAGGGCCAGATGGAGGCGGCCCGTTCGCTGGGCTTCTCGCCCGCCCGCGCCATGATCTCCGTGATCATCCCGCAGGCGTTCCGGATCATCCTCCCGCCGCTGACCAACGAACTCGTCCTGCTCTTCAAGGACTCCTCCCTCGTCCTCTTCCTCGGCGTCACCCTGGAGGAGCGCGACCTGTCCAAGTACGGCCGCGACCTCGCCAGTACGACCGCCAACTCCACCCCGATCCTGGTGGCCGGCCTGTGCTACCTGCTGATCACGATCCCGCTCGGCTTCGTCGTGCGCCGCATGGAGGCCAAGGCCCAGGAGGCCGTCAAGTGAGCCGACCCGAGATCGAGATCAGGGACCTGCACAAGTCCTTCGGCGACAACGAGGTGCTGCGCGGCATCGACCTGGAGATCGGCCAGGGCGAGGTCGTCTGCGTCATCGGCCCCTCCGGCTCCGGCAAGTCCACGCTGCTGCGCTGCGTGAACCTCCTCGAGGAGCCGGGCAAGGGCCAGGTCTTCGTCGGCGGCACCGAGGTCACCGACCCGGACGTCGACATCGACGCCGTACGCCGCCGTATCGGCATGGTCTTCCAGCAGTTCAACCTGTTCCCGCACCTGACGGTGACCGAGAACCTCACGCTGCCGCAGCGCAGGGTCCTCAGGCGGGACAAGGCGAGTGCGGCCAAGGTGGCCGCCGAGAACCTGGAGCGCGTCGGCCTGTCGGAGAAGGCGGACGCCTACCCGTCCTCCCTCTCCGGCGGCCAGCAGCAGCGCGTCGCCATCGCGCGGGCGCTCGCGATGGGCCCCGAGGTGATGCTGTTCGACGAGCCGACCTCCGCGCTCGACCCGGAGCTCGTCGGCGACGTCCTCGCCGTCATGCGGATGCTCGCCCGCGAGGGCATGACGATGATGGTCGTCACCCACGAGATGACGTTCGCCCGGGAGGTCGCCGACCGGGTCGTCTTCATGGACGGCGGCGTGATCGTCGAGGACGGCAGCCCCGAACAGGTCATCACCCACCCGCGCCACGAGCGCACCCGCCACTTCCTCTCCCGCCTCCTCGACCCGGCGATGGCCGAGGTGGAGGAGGAGACGTCCGACCAGGTGGGCAAGGGCGAGTAGGGGCTCCCTGCGAAGCCCCGCGGGAGCTGATTACAGTGCCGTGCATGAGCGATGGCGCGGTGCTGCACGTGAAGGGGCGGGTCCTGGTGGGACCCGACGACGTCCGGGACGAGCTGTGGGTGGTCGACGGACGGATCTCCTACGACCGCCCGGCCGGCGCCCGTGACGTGCGCACGGCCGAGGGCTGGGTGCTGCCCGGCCTGGTCGACGCCCACTGCCACGTCGGGCTCGACGCGCACGGCCCGGTCGAGCCGGAGACGGCCGAGAAGCAGGCGCTCACCGACCGCGACGCCGGCGCCCTGCTGCTGCGGGACGCCGGCTCGCCGTCCGACACCCGCTGGATCGACGACCGCGACGACCTGCCGAAGATCATCCGCGCGGGCCGGCACATCGCCCGCACCCGCCGCTACATCCGCAACTACGCCTGGGAGATCGAACCCGACGACCTCGTCGCGTACGTCGCCCAGGAGGCCCGGCGCGGCGACGGCTGGGTCAAGCTGGTCGGCGACTGGATCGACCGCGACCTCGGCGACCTGTCCGCCTGCTGGCCGCGCGAGGCCGTGGAGGCGGCGATCGCCGAGGCCCACCGCCTGGGCGCCCGCGTCACCGCGCACTGCTTCGCCGAGGACTCCCTGCGCGACCTCGTCGAAACCGGCATCGACTGCGTCGAGCACGCCACGGGGCTGACCGAGGACACCATCCCGCTCTTCGCCGAGCGCGGTGTGGCCATCGTGCCGACGCTCGTCAACATCGCCACCTTCCCGCAGCTCGCGGCAGGCGGCGAGAGCCGGTTCCCGCGCTGGTCGGCCCACATGCGCCGACTGCACGAGCGGCGCTACGACACCGTGCGCGCCGCCTACGACGCCGGCATCCCGGTGTTCGTCGGCACCGACGCCGGCGGCTCCCTCCCGCACGGGCTGGTCGGCGCGGAGGTCGCGGAGCTGGTGACGGCCGGCATCCCGCCGCTCGAGGCGCTCTCGGCGACGACCTGGGGCGCCCGCGCCTGGCTGGGCCGCCCCGGCCTCGACGAGGGCGCACCGGCCGACCTGGTGGTGTACGACAGCGACCCGCGCGCGGACGTGCGCGTGCTGGTCTCCCCGCGCCGGGTCGTGGTGAACGGGACACCGGTGAGCTGAGCGTCTCCCTGAGGCGTGGGATTCGAAGGCGTGCGCGACGAACACCCTTTGGGGTGAAGTCCCGTCTCCACGCTGACCGCCCCACGTTCGAGCCGTAATCCTTGCGGGGTCCCGAAGCGTTCCTTCTCTGGGGGTCCCACCCTTGAACGGCAACACCTTCCGCATGCCCGCACGCCGCCGACGCCTGACCGCCGTCGCGGCCGCCACGGCCCTCGCCGCCGCTCCCGTGGTCCTCGCGGGCGCCGGCCCGGCCCACGCGACCGGTGACCAGGGCCGGGCGAGTGCCGTGGTCCTGCGCACCGGCCTCGACGTGTCCCTGCTCAACAAGACCGTGAACGTCCCGCTCGTGGTCTCCCTCAACGAGGTCCAGGCGCCGCAGAGCGCGCAGAAGACCGCGCTCTCCGTCCGCCTGGACGGTGTGAACAACGGCAATCCGTTCAGCGTGCTCAGCGCCGAGGTGGCCACGGCGAAGGCGACGACGACCGCGCACAGGGCGGAGGGTTCCACCCGCCTCGCGCACGCCCGGCTGCACGTCCCCGGCCTGCCGCTGCTGTCGCTGATCAAGGTCGAGGACGTCACGGCGAAGGCGACCTGCGAGGCCGGGAAGACCCCGGTGGCCACGTCGAACGTGCTGGGCGCGGTGACGGTCCTCGGCAAGCGCGTCACGCTGACGTCCGGCGGCACCACCGACCTGAAGGTGCCCGGCGTGGGCGAGGTCCGCCTGGACCTGTCCCGGAGCGGGACGACCTCCCGCACGGCGGCGGCGACGGCCCTGGAACTGAGAGTCTCGGTGAACCCGCTGAAGCTCAACGTGGCCGAGGTGACCGGCACGGTGACCCTGGCGAAGGCGACCTGCGAGACGCCGAAAGCGGCCGCGCCCGCGCCGAAGCCGGCCGCCGCCGAGCCCGCCCCGGACGTCAAGCCGCAGGGTGCCCCCGCGCAGGCCGACCTCGCGGAGACCGGCGGCAACTCCCTGACGCCGTACATCGCGGGCGGTTCCGTGGCCCTGCTCGCGGCGGGCGCCGGAGCGTTCGCGCTGGCCCGCCGCCGGAACTGACCCGGCCGGGCCCGGCGTGGGGGACCGGGTGGGCGCCGCCGGGGAGGGCGCCCACCCGCCGTCGGGATGGGGCGCGCACGTTCGGCCGTCGGGATGGGGCGCGCACCTTCGGCCGTCGGGAGGGGCGCCCACCACCGCCCGGGATGGTGGGCGCCACCGTCGGCAGCCGGTGAGCGCGCCCACCTCGTGGTCCTACTGCTCCGCCACCGACGCCAGCGCCCGCAGGAAGCCGTCCGTCGTCGACCGGTCCCGTACCGCCAGCCGCAGCCAGTCCTCGCCCAGCCCCGGGAACGTGTCCCCGCGCCGGACCGCGTACCCGAGGGCGCGCAGCCGGTGCCGTACCGCCGCCGCGCCCGGGAGCCGGATCAGCACGAAGGGGCCCTCGGCCGGGGTCATCACGCGCACGCCCAGGCGGTCCAGCCCGGCGACGAGATACGCGCGGTCCGCCGCGATCGTGTCCGCCGCCCGGGCCGCCTCCTCCAGCGCCGCCGGCTCCACACAGGCCCGCGCCGCGGCCAGCGCCGGGGTGGACACCGGCCACAGCGGCTGGGCCCGCTCCAGATCGGCGATCACCTCGGGGGAGGCGAGGACGTATCCGATGCGCAGCCCGGCCAGCCCCCAGGTCTTGGTCAGGCTGCGCAGCACCACCAGGCCGGGCACGTCCGTGCGCCCGGCCAGCGCCTCCCGCTCACCCGGCACGGCGTCCATGAACGCCTCGTCCACCACGAGCGTCCGCCCGGGGCGGGCCAGGGCGGCGATCGTGGCGGCCGGGTGCAGCACCGACGTCGGGTTGGTCGGATTGCCGACCACCACCAGGTCCGCGTCCTCGGGCACCAGCGCCGGGTCCAGCCGGAAGCCGTCCGGCTCGCGCAGCAGCACCCGGTCCACGGTGTGCCCGGCGTCCCGCAGGGCCGCCTCCGGCTCCGTGAACTGCGGGTGCACGACGACCGGCCGGCGCACCTTCAGCGCCCGCGCCAGAAGTACGAACGCCTCCGCCGCCCCGGCCGTCAGCAGCACCCGCTCGGCCGGCAGCCCGTGCCGCGCCGCCACCGCCGCCCGCGCGTCCCGTCCGTCCGGGTAGGCGGCGAGCGAGGACAGCGAGTGCGCGATCCGCTCCCGCAGCCAGGCCGGCGGGGTGTCCGCGCGGACGTTCACCGCGAGGTCGACCAGCGCCGCCCCGTCGTCGCGCACCTCGGCGTCCCCGTGGTGGCGCAGATCGTGTCCGTCAGTGCGCATGGGAGTGCGTGTGCCCGTGGCCGTGGCCGTGGTGGTGGTGTCCGTCGTCGTCCGGGTGGAAGTGCGGCTGCTGCGGCAGCCCCACCTTGTCCTCGAAGCCGGGCAGCGCGATCCGGTACATGCACGAGTCGCAGTTCATGCGCAGGTCGCCCTTGACGGCTTCCGCGTACCGCTCCATCACGAGGTCCAGCAGCTCCGGCTCCGGCCCGATGACGTCCGCCGACCGCACGTCGAGGCCGGGGTGCGCCGCCGCCCACTCCTCGGTCTGCTTGCGCACCCGGTCCGGCAGGATGCCGGTGAACAGGAAGTAGGGCAGGACCACGATCCGCCGGGCGCCGAGCTTCGCGCACCGCTCGAGCCCGCTCGGCACGTCCGGCGCCGCGAGCGACACGAACGCCGTCTCCACGGCGCCGTATCCTCGCCCCTCCCACAGCAGACGGGCCGCCTTGAAGACCTCGGCGTTGGCGTCCGGGTCGGTCGAGCCGCGCCCGACCAGCAGCACCGTCACCTCGGAGCGGTCGACGCCGTCCAGCACCTGCTCCAGGCGCCGCTCCAGGACGTTCAGCAGCGAGGGGTGCGGGCCCAGCGGGCGGCCGTAGGTGTACGTGATGCCGGGGTGCCGTTCCTTCTCGCGGGCCAGCGCCGCCGGGATGTCGCCCTTGGCGTGCCCGGCGGACACCAGCATCAGCGGGACGGCGGCGAAGCGGCGCACCCCGCGCTCCACCAGCTCGGCCACGGCCTCGCCGAGCGGCGGCGGGGACAGCTCGATGAAGCCGCCCGCGACGGGCAGCTCGGGGTGGCGGCGGCCCAGCTCCCGGACGAAGTCGCGGAACGCCTCGGCTCCGGCGTCGTCCCGGGTGCCGTGGCCGGCGATCAGCAGGGCGGGCGGGGTGGTCACGCGTTCTCCTCGGACGAAGACGAAAGGGGGTGGTACAGCAGGGCGTTGAGGGCGGCGGAGGCGACCGCCGACCCGCCCTTCTCGGACACGTTGCTCACGGCGGGCAGCCCGCTCTCGCGCAACGCGGCCTTGGACTCGACGGCCCCGACGAAGCCGACGGGCAGGCCGATGACGAGCGCCGGGGCGGCGTCCAGCGTCAGCAGCTCCTCCAGCGCGGTCGGCGCGTTGCCGATCACCCAGAGGGCACCGGGCCCGACCTGCTCGTAGGCGAGCCGGATGCCGTGCGCGGAACGGGTCAGCCCCGGGCCGGCGACGCCGTCCCTGAGCCGGCAGACGGTCTCCCGGCGGGTGATGCCGGCTCCGACCATCTCGACGTCGACCACGACGGGCGCCCCGGCGTGCAGCGCGGCGTGCGCCTTGACCAGGTCGTCCTCGTCCATGACGAGGTCGCTCGCGTACTCGAGGTCGGCGGCGGAGTGGATGACCCGCTCCACCACGGCCCGGGTCAGCGGCGGGAAATGGGAGGTGTCGAGCCGGGCGCGCAGCCGCCGGTAGGACTCCTCCTCGATGGGGTGGACCACGCGGTTCACCGGGCCTCCTCCTGGGTGGTCTGCCAGCGGTAGCCGCGCGGGGTCACCATGCGTCCCGCGATGTTCCGGGTCGCGGTGTTGCCCACGGTCACGACCGTCATCATGTCGACCGTCGCCGGGTCGAGGTCGCCCAGCGCCGTCACCCGGCTCGACTCGTCCGGCCGCGAGGCGTTGCGGACGACACCCACCGGCGTCGTCGGCTCACGGTGCTCGGCGAGGATGGCGAGAGCCTTGGGCAGCTGCCAGTCGCGGCCCCGGGAGCGGGGGTTGTAGAAGGTCACCACGAGGTCCGCCTCGGCCGCGGCCCGCACCCGCCGCTCGATGACCTCCCAGGGCGTGTGCAGGTCGGACAGCGAGATGGACACATGGTCGTGGCCCAGTGGCGCGCCGAGGATCGCCCCGGCGGCGAGCGCGGCGGTCACGCCGGGCACGCCGATCACGTCGATGTCGTCGGACGCCTCGGCGAGCGCCGGCGAGGCCATCGCGTACACCCCGGCGTCACCGCTGCCGATGAGCGCGACCGCCTGGCCGCGCCGGGCCTCGGCGACGGCCGTACGGGCCCGCTCCTCCTCGGCGCCCAGCCCGGACTCCAGGATGCGGGTGCCGGGGCGCAGCAGGTCGCGGATCTGGTCGACGTACTGGTCGAGGCCCACGAGCACGCAGGCACGGCGCAGTTCGGCCCTGGCGCGCGGGGTGAGCAGGTCGCGGGCGCCCGGCCCGAGGCCGACGACCGCGAGCCGCCCGCGCCCCGGACGCCGTACGACGGCGCAGGTGGCCATGGCGGGGGAGCCGTCCGCACGTTCCGACTTCCGCTTGGGGACGAGGAGTTCACCGCCCCGCGCGAGCGCGGCGGCCTCCGCCACGGACGGCGTGCCGACGGCGGCGAGCGGCGCGTCCGACGGGTTGGGCACCTCGATCGCCGCCAGCTCCTCGGCGGGATACGTCACCAGGGGAACGCCGAGCCGTTCGGCGGCCTCGACGAGGCCCGGCTCGTCCGCCTTGGCGTCCACGGTGGCCAGTTCGGCGAGCGACCGCACCGACAGCCCGGCCTGAGCCAACGCGTCCTCGACCAGCGTCAGCACCTCGTCCACCGGGGCGCCCTTGGACGCACCCACGCCCACCACCAGCGTCGGCGGGCGCAGCAGCACCTCGCGCTCCCCGGCGGTGACCGCACGGTCGGTGACGCGGATCGTGTACGCGCCCTCCTCGGCCACCGGCAGCGGCGGCAGCGGCCACGCCACCTCCGCCGTCAGCGCGACCGGCTCCCCGTCCAGCAGCGCACGCGACACCGCCGCGACCGCACCCTCGACGGGCAGGCCCAGGGTGTCCAGGCCGGCCAGCCCGACGGCGTCCGTCGCCGTCGTCACCACCGGCACCGCACCCAGCACCTCGGCCACCTCGTCGGCGAGGTCGTTGGCGCCGCCGCCGTGCCCGCCGAGCACCGGCACGGCGAACCGCCCGCCCTCGTCGACGCAGACCACGCCCGGGTCACTCGCCTTGTCGCCCAGCAGCGGGGCGACCAGCCGGACGACCGCGCCGGTCGCCAGGAAGCACACCAGCTGCTCGCACTCCGCGAACGCGCGGCGCACGGCGTCCGCGACAGCGCCGTCGTACACGCGGGTGCGCTCCGGCCATGCCGCGGCCAGCCGGTCCCGCGCCGCCGCCCCCGCCGCGGTGGCGGAAATGAGGCCGATCACTGGGCAACTCCTTCGTCAGCAGATGCCGGGGGCCGCTCGCCCCACAGCAGGAAAACGGGATTGGCCGCCGCGAGCCGGGTCACGTCCCCGGGCAGCGGTGCGAGCCGCGACGACTGCAGCAGCACGCCGTCCACGTCGAACCCGGCGTCCGCGAGCGCGGCACGCGCTGCCGGCACCCGGTCGAGCGCGGCCAGCGCGACCACCACGGTGCGCCGGGCGCGCCGCGCGCACGCCGTGACGACGGCGGGCAGCTCCCGCCCGCCACCGCCGACGAACACCGCGTCGGGCTCGTCCAGATCGGACAGCACGGTCGGCGCCGCCCCGTGCACCACGTGCACGTCGACCCCGTGCGCGGCCGCGTTGGCGCGGATCCGCTGCACGCCGTCCACGGTCTTCTCCACCGCGGTGACGGCGGCCCCGAGCCGCGCGCACTCCACGGCCACCGAACCGGAACCGGCTCCGACGTCCCACACCAGATCGCCCGGGCGCGGCCCGAGCCGGGCCAGCGCCAGCGCCCGCACCTCGAACTTGGTGATCATCGAGTCGCGGTGCGCGAACGCGTCCTCGGCGAGCGCCCATCCGGCGGGCCCCGCGCCACGCCCCGCCAGCGTCCGTACGGCGCCCAGCGCCCGGCGCTGGTCCAGGCTGACGACGACGCTCACCGCCGTACCCCAGTCACGGGCGGCCGCCTCGGCGGGCGTCACCCGCTCCAGCCGCTCCTGAGGGGAGCCGAGCGCGGTGGCCACGACGAGGATCCGGTCGTACGACCGCAGCGCGGCGCCGATCTCGGCGGGGCCCGCGCCCGGCCCGGTCAGCACCGCCACCTTCGGCTGCGCCCGGCACACGTTGACAGCTGTGCGCAGGTCGCGGCCGTGGGCGCTGACGACGACGGCGTCGTCCCAGGGCAGCCCGAGCCGTGCGAACGCCGTCGCCACGGACGACACCCCGGGCCGCACCTCGAGCCGGTCCGTGCCGAACCGGTCCGTGAGCACCCGCACGATCCCGAAGAACCCGGGGTCGCCGGAGGCCAGCACGACCACCCGCCGCTCCTTGCGGACGTACTCCTCGATCGTGTCCAGCGCCGGGGCCAGCGGCCCGAGCACGATCTGCTCGGCCGTCTCCGGCACCGCCACCGCGTCAAGATGCCGCCGGCCGCCCACGACCAGCTCCGCACCCGCGAGGACGTCCGCGCCGACCGGCTCGCCGGTGCCCGCGCCCACGACCGTGATCACGTGCTCGCACCCCGCTCGCGCAGCGCCCTGCGGGCCTCGGGGTCCGCCTTGCGGAAGCCGTGGAAGTGACCCGGGTGGTACAGGTGCGAGCGGGTGCCGTGCGCGGCGAGCGCCGGGCCGACCAGGAAGAGCGTGTGCTTCCAGAGCTTGTGCTCCTTGACCGTCTCCTCCAGCGTGCCGATCGTGCACGTCACGATCAGCTCCTCCGGCCAGGTCGCCTGGTACGCCACGACGACCGGCGTGTCCGTCGGGTAGCCGCCCTCCAGCAGCTCCCGCACCAGCTGCCCGCTGCGCGCCGCCGACAGGAACACCGCCATGGTGGTGCCGTGCTTGGCGAACTCGCGGACCTCCTCGCCGGGCGGCATCGGCGTCTTGCCGCCGCCCAGCCGGGTCAGCACCACCGACTGCGCCACCTCGGGGATCGTCAGCTCCCGCTGCGCCAGCGCGGCCACCGCCGAGAACGACGACACGCCCGGTACGACCTCGGTGGCGATGCCGATCTCCTGGCAGCGGTCCAGCTGCTCCTGCGTGCCGCCCCACAGGGCGGGGTCGCCGGAGTGGATGCGGGCCACCTTCAGTCCCTCGTCGAACGCACGTCGGTACACGGCGACCACGTCCTCCAGGGACATGGTGGCCGAGTCCAGGATCTCGGCGCCCTCGCGGGCGTGTTCGAGGACCTCCGCCTGGACCAGGCTCGCGGCCCAGATCACGACGTCGGCCTCGGCGATGGCGCGTGCGGCACGGAACGTCAGCAGATCGGCGGCGCCGGGGCCGGCACCGACGAAGGTCACCTTGCCGGTGGGGGCATCGGCCATGGGAATCGGTCCTCTCCTACAAGTGGCACATCTCGGAACAAAGTCGGTACGAGTCAGTGGGGCGGCGGCTGTCGGACGTGCGCGCACGCCGGTGAATCGGATAGCAAGGGCCTATGGCGGTCTTCGTGGCGATCGGCGCGTTCCTGATGACGCTGGTCGGCGGCTGGACGGCACAGCGTGTGACCGACCGCCGCCACCTGGTGCTGGGCCTGGCGGGCGGGCTGATGCTCGGCGTGGTCGGCCTGGACCTGCTGCCGGAGGCCCTGAAGGCGGCCGGCACGGAGGTCCACGGTGTCCCCGCCGCCCTGCTGCTGTTCGTGGCCGGCTTCCTGCTGGCCCATCTGGTGGAACGCCTGCTGGCGGCCCGCCGCGCCTCCCACGGAGGGGACGAGCACAACCACCGGGCGCCCGAGGTGGGCCTGACGGCCGCCGCGGCCATGGTGGGGCACAGCCTGATGGACGGCGTGGCGATCGGCGCGTCCTTCCAGGTCGGCGGCGGCATGGGAACGGCCGTGGCGCTCGCCGTCATCGCCCACGACTTCGCGGACGGCTTCAACACCTTCACCCTGACCAGCCTGTACGGCAACGCCCGCCGCAAGGCCTACGCGATGCTGTTCGCGGACGCCGTCGCCCCGGTCGCCGGAGCGGCCGCGTCGGCGTACGTCAGCGTCCCGAAGGGTGTCCTCGGCGGCTATCTCGGCCTGTTCGGCGGTGTCCTGCTCTACCTGGCTGCCGCCGAGATCCTGCCCGAGGCCCACCACGAACACCCCGCCCGGTCCACCGTGCTGTGCACGGTCGCCGGCGCGGCGTTCATCTGGCTGGTGGTGGGCTTCACCGGGTGACGGTGTGCGTCCCGGGGCGGGTCTCACAGCTTGCCGCCCCGGCCGCCGTCCCGCCGCGCGGGCGCGATCAGCGTCGACAGATACGGCAGCGGGGCGCCGTCCAGCTCGCCGGCCGGCCGGATCGACTCCTCCGGCAGGCCCAGCGCCGAACCCCACACCGCGTCGGCGAGCCGCCCGGTCTCCCGCAGCGCCTCGGCGACCTCGGCGGCCTGCCGCCCGAACTTGTACGCCACGACCGTGCCGGGCCCGTTCAGCGCGTCCTTCAGCACCGCCGAACCGGCCGTCACCGGCACCAGCGTCAACGGCTCGGTGCCCTCGGTCAGCACCGCGCCCGAGCGTGCCGCCAGATCCTGCATCGCGGTGATGCCGGGCACCGTCTCCACGACCGTGCCGGGCACCAGCTCGGCGATCGTCTGCGCGAGGTAGGTGAACGTCGAGTACACGTTGGGGTCGCCGATCGTCGCGAACGCCACCGTGCCGTGCTCCCGCAGCAGCGCCGCGACCCGCTCGCCGGCCGCGTCCCAGGCCGCCTCCCGGCGCCCCCGGTCGGTGCGCTCGTTCAGCGCGAACACGACCCGGACGATCTTCTCCTGCTCCACGTAGTGCAGCACGGTCGCCTCGGCCCGCCCCCGCTCACCGGTGTCCAGCACGGGGACGACGACGACATCGGCGGCGCGCAGCGCGTTCACGCCCTTGACGGTCACCAGTTCCGGATCGCCCGGACCGACTCCGACCCCGATCAGCCTGCTGCTCATGACGTCCGGCACCTCTCCACGAACCGACGGGCGACACCGGGCACGGACGCCCAGTGGGTGTGCAGGTAGCTCGCGTGCACACCGCCCTGTACGAAACCTTCGACCCGCCTGACGGGAGTGCGTACTCCCCAGGCGGGAGCCGCTCCGGCGCCGGGTTCGACGACCGTGCGGTGGAACTCGTGCCCCCGCATCCGTGTCCCGGCCGGCGCGAGCACACTGTCGCCGACGGCCACGGCGTCCCGGTAGCCGAGCGTCAGCCGCTCGGTCATCCGCGCGGAGGCGTCCAGCACCCCGCACATGGGCTGCCCGTCCAGCTCCCGGCACAGATACAGCAGCCCGGCACACTCGGCGGCGACCGGGGCACCGGAGAGAGCGAGCTCGGCGATCGCCTTCCGCAACGGCTCGTTGGCGGACAGCTCACCGGCGTACACCTCGGGGAACCCGCCACCGACCACCAGCCCGGCGGTGCCTTCCGGCAACCGCTCGTCCCGCAGCGGATCGAAGGTCACGACCTCGGCCCCGGCGGCGGTCAGCAACTCGGCGTGCTCGGCGTAGGAGAAGGTGAACGCGGGCCCACCGGCGAGAGCGACCACGGGGCGCTGCGCCACGGAGGTGACGGGCGCCTCCCACGGTTCGTCCGTCAGCGCCCCTGCGCTGTGCGCCAACGCGAGCAGGGCCTGGAGATCACACCCTGCGGCGACCTGCGCCCCCATGGCCGCGACGGCCTCCACCGCGGCGGAGCCCCGCTCGGCCACTGGCACCAGGCCCAGATGCCGGGAAGGCGTCGACACCTGATCGGCCCGCCGCAGTACGCCCAGCACCGGCACCCCGGCCGCGTCCAGGGCCTCCCGCAGCAGCGCCTCGTGCCGCTCGGAGCCGACCTTGTTCAGGATCACGCCCCCGACCCGCACCTCGGGGTCCCAGGACGCGAAGCCGTGCACCAGCGCCGCCACCGACCGCGACTGCGACGACGCGTCGACGACCAGCACGACCGGCGCCCGCAGCAGCTTCGCGACCTGCGCGGTGGACGCCAGCTCGCCCTCTCCGGCCGCGCCGTCGTACAGCCCCATCACGCCCTCCACCACGGCCAGGTCGCAGCCCGAGGAGCCGTGCAGGAACAGCGGAGCGACCAGCTCCGGCCCGCACAGGTACGCGTCGAGGTTGCGGCCCGGTCGCCCGGTGGCCAGGGCGTGATACCCGGGGTCGATGTAGTCCGGGCCCACCTTGTGCGGGGACACGGCGAGCCCCCGCGCGGCGAACGCGGCCATCAGCCCCGTGGCGACGGTGGTCTTGCCGCTGCCCGAGGAGGGCGCGGCGACGACCAGCCGGGGAACGGACATCACCACTCGATGCCCCTCTGGCCCTTCTGCCCGGCGTCCATCGGATGCTTGACCTTGGACATGTCGGTGACCAGGTCGGCGAAGTCCACGAGCTTCTCGGGCGCGTTGCGCCCGGTGATCACCACATGCTGGGTGCCCGGCCGGTCGCGCAGCACGTCGATCACCTCGTCGGTGTCGACCCACCCCCAGTGCATCGGGTAGGCGAACTCGTCCAGCACGTACAGCTGGTACGTCTCGGCGGCCAGGTCCCGCTTGACCTGCTCCCAGCCCTCGCGGGCCTTCTCCTCGTTGTCCATCTGCGCGTCGCGCTGGACCCAGGACCAGCCCTCGCCCATCTTGTGCCAGTCGACGGTGCCGCCCTCGCCGGAGGCGCCGAGGACGCGCAGCGCGTTCTCCTCGCCGACCTTCCACTTCGCCGACTTGACGAACTGGAACACCCCGATCGGCCAGCCCTGGTTCCACGCTCGCAGCGCCAGCCCGAAGGCGGCCGTCGACTTGCCCTTGCCGATACCGGTGTGCACGACGACCAGCGGACGGTTGCGACGCTGACGGGTCGTCAGACCGTCGTCCGGTACGACACTCGGCTGTCCCTGCGGCATTACGCGGCCCTCCTCGAAGTCCCCTGCACGTCCTTGACCAGCCCGGCGATCGATTCCGCCCGCAGCTCGTCGAGCGTGACGGCGGTGCCGCCCAGATCGGCGGCGAGCTGCCCGGCGAGAGCGAGCCGCACCGGCCCCGACTCGCAGTCCACGACCACCGAGGCGACCGAGTCGGCCGCGAACAGCCGCGCCGCGCGACCGGCGAGCGCCACCGGCTCCGGGCCGCCCGTCGCACGGCCGTCGGTCACGACCACGACCAGGGGCCGGCGCGCCGGGTCCCGCAGCCGCTCCACCCGCAGCACCTCGTGCGCCTTGAGCAGCCCGGCCGCCAGCGGCGTACGGCCGCCGGTCGGCAGCGACTCGAGGCGCGCGGCGGCCGCGTCCACGGACGAGGTCGGCGGCAGCGCGACATCCGCGGCCGACCCCCGGAAGGTCACGAGCCCCACCTTGTCCCGCCGCTGGTAGGCGTCCAGCAGCAGAGACAGCACGGCGCCCTTCACGGCGCTCATCCGCTGCCGCGCCGCCATCGACCCGGAGGCGTCCACAACGAACAGCACGAGGTTGCCCTCACGCCCCTCGCGGGCCGCCTGCCGCAGATCGTCCCGGCGGATCACCAGCCCGGGCCCGGAACGGCCCCGCGCCCGCTGGTGCGGGGCGGCCGCCTGCACGGTCGCCGCCAGGTGCAGCTTCGTCAGCGCGCCCTGCGGCCGGCGCGCCCCGGTCGTGCGCCCCTGCTCGGTGCGCGCCCGCGAACGCCGCCCGGCCGCGCCCTCGCCGATCCCGGGCACACTCAGCACCTTGGTGCGGAAGGGCTCGGAGGCCCGTGCCGCCGGCTGCTCGGCCGCGCCCGCGCCGGACGTCTGCGGCTCGCCGCCGTCGCCCTCCTCGGGCCGCGCCCCGGTGTCGCCGCCCTGCGGACCGGAGTCGGGAGACGGCTGCCCGCCGCCCCCACCGGGCCCGTCGGGGCCGGGATCGGGGTCCGGGTCGTCGTCGGGGGACTCGCCGGAGAACTCCTCCAACGTCTGGTCGAGCTTGTCCTCGTCGAGGCCGGGGGCGTCGAAGGGGTTACGGCGCCGCCGGTGCGGCAGCGCCAGCAGCGCCGCCTGCCGCACGTCCTCGGCGAGCACGTCGGTCCGCCCGGCCCACGCGGCCAGCGCGGTCGCGGTGCGGGCCATGACGATGTCGGCGCGCATGCCGTCCACCTCGAACGCCGCGCAGGTCGCCGCGATCTGCCGCAGCGCCCCGTCACCGAGGCGCACCTGCGGCAGCAGAGCCCGCGCCGCCGTGATCCGCTGCCGTACGGCGCTCTCCTCCTCGGCCCAGCGCTCGGCGAAGGCGGCCGGGTCGGCGTCGTACGCCAGGCGCCGCTTGACGACCTCCACCCGCTGGTCGGGCTCACGGGAGGCGGCGACCTCCACGGTCAGCCCGAACCGGTCGAGCAACTGCGGCCGCAGTTCGCCCTCTTCCGGGTTCATGGTGCCGACCAGCAGGAACTTCGAGGCGTGGCGCACGGAGACGCCCTCGCGCTCCACGTAGGAGGCGCCCATCGCCGCCGCGTCGAGCAGCAGGTCGACCAGGTGGTCGTGGAGCAGGTTGACCTCGTCGACGTACAGGATGCCGCGGTGCGCGTCGGCGAGCAGGCCCGGCTCGAACGCCTTGACGCCCTCGGCGAGCGCACGCTCGATGTCGAGCGCGCCGACGAGCCGGTCCTCGGAGGCGCCGACGGGCAGTTCGACCATGCGGGCGGGCCGTGCGACGCCCGCCCCCGGCTCGTGCGGGCCGTCGGGGCAGGACGGGTCCGGGGCCACCGGGTCGCAGGAGAAGCGGCAGCCGGCGACGACGTCGACCTCCGGCAGCAGCGCCGACAGCGCGCGCACGGCGGTCGACTTCGCGGTGCCCTTCTCGCCGCGCACCAGCACCCCGCCGACCGCCGGCGAGACGGCGTTCAGCAGCAGCGCGAGCCGCAGGTCGTCCTGGCCGACCACGGCCGTGAAGGGAAAGGGGGTGGTCACTTCTCGTCGCCCTCCAAGTCGCCTTCCAGCTCCAGATAGGTGGCGCGCAGCCGCTCCAGGGTGTCCGCGTCCGGCTCCGCCCACAGGCCGCGCTCGGCGGCCTCCAGCAGTCGTTCCGTGATGCCCCGCAGCGCCCACGGGTTGGACTTCTTCATGAAGTCCCGGTTCTCCGGGTCGAAGACGTACTCGGCGCTGAGCTTCTCGTACATCCAGTCGTCGACCACGCCCGCCGTGGCGTCGTAGCCGAACAGGTAGTCCACCGTCGCCGCCATCTCGAAGGCGCCCTTGTAGCCGTGCCGGCGCATGGCCGCCATCCAGCGCGGATTGACCACCCGCGCGCGGAAGACGCGGTGGGTCTCCTCGCCCAGCGTGCGGGTCTTCACCTGGTCAGGCGTGGCCGAATCGCCCACGTACGCCTCGGGGTTGGCGCCGGTGAGGTGCCGGACCATGGCGACCATGCCGCCGTGGTACTGGAAGTAGTCGTCGGCGTCGACCAGGTCGTGCTCACGGGTGTCGACGTTCTTCGCGGCGACCGCGATCCTCTTGAACGCGGTCTCCATGTCCCCGCGCGCCGCCCGCCCGTCGAGCCCGCGCCCGTAGGCGTAGCCGCCCCACACCGCGTACACCTCGGCGAGGTCGGCGTCCGAGCGCCAGTTGCGGGCGTCGATCAGCGGCAGCAGACCCGCGCCGTACGCGCCCGGCTTGGAACCGAAGATGCGGGCCGTGGCCCGGCGCCGGTCGCCGTGCTCGGCGGTGTCGGCGTCGGCGTGCGCCTTGACGTAGTTGCGCTCGGCGGGCTCGTCCAGCTCCGCCACCGTGCGGACCGCGTCGTCGATCAGTCCCACGACGTGCGGGAACGCGTCCCGGAAGAAGCCGGAGATACGGACCGTGACGTCGATGCGCGGCCGGCCCAGTTCCTCCAGGGGCACCACTTCGAAGCCGGTCACGCGGCGCGAGGCGTCGTCCCAGACGGGACGGCAGCCCAGCAGCGCCAGGATCTCGGCGATGTCGTCGCCCTGCGTGCGCATCGCCGACGTGCCCCACACCGTGAGGCCGACCGACTTCGGGTACTCGCCCGTGTCCTGGAGATAGCGGGCCACGAGCGAGTCGGCGAGCGACTGCCCGACCTCCCAGCTCAGCCGCGACGGGATCGCCTTGGGGTCGACCGAGTAGAAGTTCCGGCCGGTCGGCAGGACGTTGACCAGACCGCGGGTCGGCGAGCCGGACGGCCCCGCGGGGACGTAACCGCCGTCGAGCGCCTTGAGGATGTGCCCGATCTCGTCGGTCGTACGGGCGAGGCGCGGCACGACTTCCGTGCACGCGAACTCCAGCACGGCGACCGCGTCGGACAGTTCGGCGCCGAGGACGTCCCTGAGGAGACCACGGCTCTGCGAGGCGTCCCAGCCGCGCTCCTCCATGCCCTCCGCGATCCGCCGGCACAACTGCTCCAGCAGGTCGATCGCGTCGGATGCGGTGCGCGCCGGACCCTCCACCAGGTCCGTCAGCTCCACCGGCACCTTCACCGGGGCACCCGGCTCGCCCAGCAGCTCCTTCTCGGCCAGCCCGAAGTGCGCCGCCAGCGAGGCCCGCAGACCCGGCAGGGCGTTCGCCTGCCCGCCCCACACCTGCGAGGCGCGCAGCACGGCCAGCACCAGGTTGACGCGCGGCTCGGCGACCGGCCCGCCGCCCAGGATGTGCAGACCGTCGCGGATCTGCACGTCCTTGATCTCGCACAGATAGCCGTCGATGTGCATGACGAACTCGTCGAACGTCTCGTCGTCCGGCTGCTCGTCCACATGCAGGTCGTGGTGCAGCTCGGCCGCCTTCACCAGCGTCCAGATCTGGGCGCGGACGGCCGGCGCCTTCGCCGGGTCCAGGTCGGACACCAGCGCGTACTCGTCGAGCAGCTGCTCCAGCTTCGCCAGGTCGCCGTACGTGTCGGCGCGGGCCATCGGCGGTACGAGGTGGTCGACGACCGTGGCGTGCCCGCGCCGCTTGGCCTGGGTGCCCTCGCCGGGGTCGTTGACGATGAACGGGTAGATCAGCGGCAGGTCACCGAGGACGGCGTCGGGTGCGCACCCGCCGGACAGGCCGAGGCCCTTGCCCGGCAGCCACTCCATCGTGCCGTGCTTGCCCATGTGCACGATCGCGTCCGCGCCGAAGCTGTTGTCCAGCCAGCGGTAGGCCGCCATGTAGTGGTGGGACGGCGGCATGTCGGGGTCGTGGTAGATCGCGACCGGGTTCTCGCCGAAGCCGCGCGGCGGCTGGATCATCACGACGACGTTCCCGAACTGCAGGGACGCCAGCACGATGTCGTCGCCGTCGACGTACAGGGAGCCCGGCGGCTCGCCCCACGCCTGAAGCATGGCGTTCCTGAGCTCCGGGTCCAGCTTGTCGAACCACGCCCGGTAGTCCGCCAGCGGCACCCGCGCGGGCGCGGAGGCCAGCTGTTCCTCGGTCAGCCACTCGACGTCGTGGCCGCCGGCCTCGATCAGCCGGTGGATCAGCTCGTCACCGCCGGAGGGGTACTCGGTCAGCGCGTACCCGGCGTCCCTGAGCGCGTCCAGCACCCGCACCGCCGACGCGGGCGTGTCCAGGCCGACGGCGTTGCCGACGCGGGAGTGCTTGGTCGGGTAGGCGGTGAAGACCAGCGCGATCTTCTTCTCGGCGTTCGGCTTGTGCTTCAGCCGGGCGTGCCGCACGGCGATCCCGGCGACGCGCGCGGCCCGCTCCGGGTCGGCGACGTAGACCGGGACCTCGTCCGGGCCCTGCTCCTTGAAGGAGAACGGCACGGTGATCAGCCGGCCGTCGAACTCCGGGATCGCGACCTGCATCGCCGCGTCCATGGGGGACAGGGCCGCGTCCGACTCCTCCCAGGCGCTCTTCGACGAGGTCAGGCAGAGCCCTTGCAGCACCGGGACGTTCAGCTCGGCGAGCGCGCCGATGTCCCAGGCCTCCTCGTCGCCGCCCGCGGACGCCTGCGAGGCGTGCGTGCCGCCGGCCGCGAGCACGGTGGCGACCAGCGCGTCGGCCCGCGTGAGGAGTTCGTACAGCCCGGCGTCCGCGCCGCGCAGGGAACCGCAGTACACGGGCAGCGCGTTGGCGCCCTGCGCCTCGATCGCCTCGCACAGGGTGTCGACGAAGGCGGTGTTGCCGCTCAGTTCGTGGGCGCGGTAGAAGAGCACGCCCACGGTCGGACGCCCGTCCTCCAGCGGGTACGAGCCGTGGACACCGTACTCCGGCATCTTGCGCGGCTCCTCGAAGCCCTCACCGGTCAGCAGCACGGTGTCCGACAGGAACCGCGACAGCTCCAGCAGGTTCTCGGGGCCGCCCTCGACCAGGTACCGCAGCGCCTCGGCGACCACGCCGGCCGGCACGCTCGACTCGGCCATCAGCTCGGCGTCGGGGACGGCCTCGCCGCCCAGCAGCACCGTCGGGACGCCGGACGCCTTCAGCGCGGCGAGCCCGTCCTCCCAGGCCCGTTTGCCGCCCAGCAGCCGTACGACGGCCAGGTCCGCGCCGTCGAGCAGGCCCGGCAGTTCGGCGGCGACGTCGACGCGGGTGGGGTTGCCGATCCGGTAGTCCGCGCCGGAGGCCCGGGCCGCCAGCAGATCCGTGTCGGCGGTCGACAACAACAACACTGTGCTCATGCGGGCGCTCCCGGTGGAATGAAAGGCAGTCCTTGCGGCGCGCCGGACTCGATGAGCCGCCACAGCGCGTCCGTGTCCGCGTGCTGTTCGATGAGGTCGCCGAGCCGGTCGAGCTGCTCCTCGCGCAGCGCGGCGAAGGAGGTGTCCGGCGCGGGCACGAAGCGGCGGCCCGCGGCGGCGGCCACCTCGCGCAGGAAGGCGCGGCGGAAGCCGTCCGACTCCAGCGAGCCGTGCCAGTGGGTGCCCCACGTCTCGCCGACGCGGCAGCCGTCGAGGAAGGGCTCCCCGCCCGTCACGGAGGCGACCCCGTGGTGGATCTCGTACCCCTCGACCCGTTCGCCGAGGGCTTCCCCGACCGGCCGGGTGAGGGTCTTCTCGCGGGCGAACCGCACCCGCACGGGCAGGATGCCGAGCCCGTCGACCTGTCCCGCACGCGACTCGACCTCGTCCTCGATGTGCTCGCCGAGCACCTGGAAGCCGCCGCAGATGCCGAGGACCGGGCGGCCTTCGGCGGTCCTGCGCACGAGGGCGTCGGCAAGTCCCCGCTCCCGCAGCCACTGAAGAGCCCGCACGGTCCCGCGCGTGCCCGGGATCACCACGAGGTCCGCGTCGGCCAGCTCCTCCGGACGGTCCACGAACCGCACGACCACGCCCGGTTCGGCGGCCAGCGCGTCCACGTCGGTGAAGTTGGACATCAGCGGGATCGCGCAGACGGCGACCCGCAGCACGTCCTCGCCGACGGGCGGGGAGACGGCCGACTCGCGGACGGTGCCGCGCAGGGACACCCGCAGGCCGTCCTCCTCGTCGATGCCGAGCCCGTGCCGGAAGGGCAGGACGCCGTAGGCGGGCCGCCCGGTCAGGCCGTGCAGCATGTCCAGGCCCGGCTCCAGCAGGGAGACGTCACCGCGGAACTTGTTCACCAGGAACCCGGCGACCAGTTCCTGGTCCTCGGGCGAGAGCAGGGCGACGGTGCCGAAGAAGGACGCGAAGACACCCCCGCGGTCGATGTCGCCGACGACGAGCACGGGCAGCCGCGCACCCCGCGCGATGCCCATGTTCACGATGTCGGTCCGGCGCAGATTGATCTCGGCCGGCGAGCCCGCCCCCTCGCAGATCACCGCGTCATACGTGCCCCGCAACTCGGCCAGGCACTCCAGGACCGTGCCGAGCAGCTGCTGCTGGCGTCCGCCGTGGTAGCCGCGGGCGCTCAGCTCACCCACCGGCTTGCCCAGCAGCACCACCTGGCTGCTCTGCTCGCCACCGGGCTTGAGCAGCACCGGGTTCATCAGCGCGGTCGGCTCGATCCGGCAGGCCTGGGCCTGCATGGCCTGCGCCCGCCCGATCTCGGCGCCCTCGCGGGTGACGAAAGAGTTGAGGGACATGTTCTGCGCCTTGAAGGGCGCCACCTTCACGCCCTGCCGCACCAGCCACCGGCAGATCCCTGCGGTCACGACGCTTTTTCCGGCGTCGGAGGTGGTGCCGGCGACGAGGAGACCGCCGTTCATCGATCACGCCCTTTCCCGATGAGGCGTGCGCCCGCGCACACGCCGAGCGCAAGCCAGCTCACGCGCCGGGACAGCCGTACCGCCCGGCGGATGTCGGGGGTGGTGACGGCGCGGCCCCGCGTGTTCAGCACGGGCCGGTGCTCCACCCGTCCGCCGTACGACAGGGTGCCGCCCAGCCGCACGCCGAGCGCGCCCGCGAAGGAGGCCTCCACAGGGCCCGCGTTGGGGCTCGGGTGCTTCGCCGCGTCCGTCCGCCAGGCCCGCACGGCACCGCGCCGGTCCGGGCCGGTGAGCACGGTGAGGACGGCGGTCAGCCGGGCCCCCGGCCAGCCGGCCACGTCGTCGAGGCGGGCGGAGGCCCAGCCGAAGCGCCGCAGCCGCGGTGACTTGTGACCGACCATCGCGTCCAGGGTGTTGACCGCCCGGAACCCGAGCAGCCCGGCCACCCCGCCCACGGCGCCCCACACCAGGGCGCCCACGACGGCGTCGGAGGTGTTCTCGGCGACCGACTCGACCACGGCCCGGGCGATCCCGTCGGCGTCCAGCGCCTGCGGGTCCCGGCCGCACAGATGGGGCAGCCGGGCCCGCGCCGCCTCGACATCCCCGGCTTCCAGTGCGCGCCCGATGGCGCGGGCCTCGCGCGCGAGCGAAGTCCCCCCGACCACGGACCAGGTGGCGGCGGCGGTCAGGGCGACGGAGGCGGCGGGGGAGCGGCGTACGGAGCGGGCGGCGACGGCCCCGAGGGCGACGGCGCCGCCGGCGCAGACGGCGGTGTGCAGGGCGCCCCAGCCGCGGTGGTCGCGCCACAGGGTGCGCTCGACGGCGCCCGCGGCCCGTCCGAACACGGCGACCGGGTGCCCGCGGCGCGGATCACCGAGGATGAGGTCGCCGAGGAGGCCGGCGGCGGCGCCGTACGCGAAGACGCGCTCGGCTCGCACGGGGCTCAGCCCGCCGTGGGGTCGGGCTGGGCGTCGCTGATGGGCCTGGTCCTCAACCGGCAGCCGCACATGGCGTCATGTCCTCACTCAGGGTGTCCGCGCCCTGGTTCGAAGGAGATCGGCGGTGAGAGTTCCTGGCTCCCGGGGTCGTTCAACCCCGGTGACAGTGGCGGGACCGCGCCGGACTTCCACCGGCTTCCTCTCCTGCCGCCGCAACTTGGCTCCGGCAGTCCACCACGGCTGTTCGAGGGCCGTCAACTTGCCCTTGACCTGGGGCGGAGGAGTGTGGGCAGGCCCACACGGAGGCGACCTGCCAGGTCACAGCGGAACGCGGGGTGCCGCTCGGGCACCCCGCGTCCTGTGTGGTGAAGCCGGTCAGGCGACGATCAGGCTGATGCCGTACGCCACCGCCGCCGCGCACGCCGCGAAGCAGGCGTACGCGCCGGTGACCGCGAGGGCGGCCGAGCCGCCCTGGGCCTGAGCCCGCTCGCGGCGGGACAGGCCCATGATGCCGAGGGTGAACAGGGCCACCAGACCCACGGTGACCACGAGGCTGACACCGAAGACGGAGCCGAGGGCCGACCAGTCGATCTTCATGCTGCTTCTCTTCCTTCGTACCCGGGAGCGGCGGTCAGACGGCCGGGGCCGGGTTCGCGGTGGCCGGCTGCTCCGCCGTCGCGGCGGCGGGGGCCGGGATGGTGGCCGTCAGGCCGTCCGTGACGGCGGGGCCGGCGGCCGGGGGCGGGGTCACGGCGGCGATCGCGGTGGTGACCACGCCGGCCGGCTCCTCCTCCACGGCGTTGACGTTGGTGTGGTCGACGACCTCGCGGCGGGAGATCTTCCAGATGCCGAAGCTGGCGGCCACAAGGAAGACGGCGACAGCCGCGGTGCCCCAGGCGCCGAAGCCGGTGACGTACTCGGCGAGCGCGCCGACCAGCGCGGCGGCCGGCAGGGTCAGGCCCCAGGCGATGAACATGCGGGTCGCGGTCGACCAGCGCACCACACCGCCCTTGCGGCCCAGGCCCGCGCCCATCACGGAGCCGGAGACGACGTGCGTGGTGGACAGCGAGAAGCCGAGGTGGGAGGAGGCCAGGATGGCGGTGGCCGCGCTGGTCTGGGCGGCGAAGCCCTGCTGCGGCTGCATGTCCGTCAGGCCCTTGCCCATGGTGCGGATGATGCGCCAGCCGCCGATGTAGGTGCCGAGCGCGATGGCCAGGCCGGCGGAGAGGATCACCCACGTGGGCGGGTCGGAGTCGGGCGCGATGGCGCCGCCGGCGACCAGGGCGAGGGTGATGATGCCCATCGTCTTCTGCGCGTCGTTGGTGCCGTGGGCGAGGGAGACCAGGCCCGCGGAGGCGATCTGGCCGGCCCGGAAGCCCTTCTCGGCCGCCTTGCCGTCGGCCTTCTTGCCGAGCGTGTACGACAGACGCGTCGCGACCATCGCGGCGACGCCGGCGACGACCGGGGCGGCGACCGCGGGCAGCAGCACCTTGGTGACGAGGACGTCGCCGTGGACCGCGCCGAAGCCGGCGGAGGCGACGGTGGCGCCGATCAGACCGCCCATGAGGGCGTGGGAGGAGCTGGAGGGCAGGCCCACGAGCCAGGTCAGCAGGTTCCAGAGGATCGCGCCGACCAGGGCGGCGAAGATGACCTCGGGACGGATGCCGCTCTCGTCGACGAGACCCTTGGAGATCGTGTTGGCGACCTCCACGGAGAGGAAGGCGCCCACGAGGTTGAGGGCGGCGGACATGGCCACGGCGATCTTGGGCCGCAGCGCGCCGGTCGAGATGGTGGTGGCCATCGCGTTGGCGGTGTCGTGGAAACCGTTCGTGAAATCGAACGCAAGCGCGGTTACCACCACGATCGCGAGGATCAGCGAGAAGCTTTCCATTTACCCAGGCATTCGTTCGAAGTCATTGGCGGGTTGAACGTAGGCAACCTGAGTGAACGGAAGGTGAACTGAGCCGGGCGTCCCGATGTCGGAAAGAGGGGGGCGCTGCTCCGTTCCGCCGTGCCGGCCCGGGCGGCACACGGGCCGGGGGCCCGGCACAGGGTCTTTGGGCCGTTCGCGGGCACCGGGAAAGAGATTTCGGTCACCCGGGACTGGCAGGATCGCGGCATGACGGAGCAGCGGCGGGAGCGGCAGGACGGACGGGTGGCCGGCGAGGGGACGGACGGCGAGGGGGAGGCCCGCGCGGAGGAGAGCCGCGCGGGAGAGACCCGCGAGCGGGAGGCCGGTGAGCGGGAGGCCCGCGCCTGGGAGGAACTGGTCGCCACGGCGCGCCGGACCGTCGCGGACGGGCTGGTGGTCGGGACGTCGGGCAATGTCTCGGTACGCGTCGGTGACCTGGTCCTGGTCACTCCGTCGGGCGTGGCCTACGACCGGCTGCGCCCACAGGACCTGACGGCGGTCGACCTCGACGGCCGGCACCTGCGCGGCACCCTGGTGCCGACCAGCGAGCTGCCGATGCACCTCGCCGTCTACCGCACGACGGACGCCCGGGCCGTCGTGCACACGCACGCCGTCCACGCCACGGCGGTCTCGACTCTCGTGCCGCAGCTCCCGCTCGTCCACTACATGGCCGCGGCCCTCGGCGGCCCGGTCCGGGTCGCCCCTTACGCCACCTACGGCACGCAGCAGCTGGCCGAGAACATGCTGCGGGCCCTGACCGGCCGCACGGGCTGCCTCCTGCAGAACCACGGCACGATCACCTACGGCGCCACGCTCGACCAGGCCTACGACCGCACCGCCCAACTGGAGTGGATGTGCCGCCTGTGGCTCACGGCGTCCTCGGTGCCCGGCCTCGCCCCGAACCTGCTGACCGAGGAGCAGCTGGCGGAGGTGGGGGAGCGGCTGCGGGGTTATGGGCAGCGGGGGTGAGGGGGGCCGGGTGAGCGCCGTGCGGTGGGAGTGATCACCCCGCATGTCGCTTCCGGTGGCTTGGGACGGAGCACGCCGGGAAACTGGTTCCCGTGCGCACTGTCAAAGCGACGGCCGCTGCCGTCACCGCCGTGATGGGTGCCGGGGCCGCAGCCGTGGTCGCCGGCCGACTCGCCAGCGACGCCGCGCTCAAGGCGCCCCCGGGCCGGCCGCTGCCGACCGAGCCCCGGCTCACCGTCCACGCCACGGCCGCCGGCCGGATCGCGCTCACCCGCGATCTGGCCGCCCTGCGCCCCGGCACCTACGGACTCGCCGGCGACGGCAGCCACGCGGTCGTCGGCCAGGTCCTGGACTCCGCCGAGCACACCGCCGACACCGTCGTACGCCGCCTGGAGCGCGTCACGCACGGCACGCTGGAACCGGGCGACAAGGTGTGGCTCACCGCGAACCTCCACGTCGGCGACCCTCAGGCCGCCCTCGGTCTGGAAGTTGCCGACGTCGACGTGCCCGGGGAGCTCGGGTCCCTGCCCGCCTGGTTCGTACCCGCCGCCCGGGACACCTGGGTGATCGCCGTGCACGGCCTCGGCACCACCCGCGAGCTGCCCATGAACGTCATGGGCATGCTGAACCGGCAGCGCTTCCCGGTGCTGGCCCTCGCCTACCGCGGCGACCTGGGCGCGCCCCGTCCCCCGGACGGCCTGAACCACTTCGGCGAGACCGAGTGGCGCGACGTGGACGCCGCGATCCGCTACGCCGTCCGCTACGGCGCCCGCCGGGTCGTCCTCTACGGCTGGTCCACCGGCGCCACCATGGCGCTGCGCGCGGCTCAGCTCTCCGGGATGCGGGAGCACGTCTCCGGGCTGGTCCTCGACTCACCGGTGCTCAGCTGGCCGACCACGCTGCGCGCTCTCGCCGTGGCCCGGCGTACGCCGGGCGCGCTGCTGCCGCTCGCGGTGCGCGCGGCGCAGGGCCGGACCGGGCTGCAGGACGGCCCCGCCGACGGCACCATCGCGGCGGACGCCGACGGCCTCGCGGTGCCCACGCTGATCGTCCACGGCCCCGGCGACACGGTGGCCCCCTGGCGCTTCTCCCGCCGCTTCGCCGCCCGCCGCCCCGACCTCGTCGCCTTGCACACGGTGGCCCAGGCCCCGCACGGAGCGATGTGGAACGCCGACCCGGACTCCTACGAGGAAGCCCTCCGCCGCTTCCTGACCCCCCTGATGTGACCCCACCCCGCAGAAACTGAACGCGCACCGTCGCAGAGCGGCGTCCGACGGCGGGCCCTACGCCGCGCAGTCGCGCTGCACCCGCCACCGCGCTGCGCAGGGCCCGCCGCCGGACGCTGCCCTGCTGCGCAGGGCCCGCCGCCGGAGGCCGCCGCAGGGCCGCCCGGGTGCCGCCATCGTCAGCCTCGGTCGACGCTGCCCGGGCGTCGCGGCCGACGGTCTTGCGGTCGACGGAGGCGCGCACGCAGGGACCCGGCCGACCGCCGGACCGGGCACTGTGCGAGCGGGTCAGCCGGCTCCCCGGCGAGGCCGAGGCGGGCGGCCACGGGCGTGGGGGCGGTGCGGCGCTGACGCGACCGGACGAGGCGCGGGCGCGGTGCACGCCGCCGCGCTCCGCAGGGACTGCCGGCCGGGCCGCCGGACGCCACCGACGGCCGGCCCGGTGCTGCGGACAACCCTCCGGGCCTGTCGGCCGGGCCTCCGCCGGACGCCGCCGACTGCCGGCCCGGCGCTGCCGAGAGTCCTCCGGCCCTGTCGGCCGGGTCTCCGCCGGACGCCCCCGGTGCCACGTTCGTGCGCCGCCGCCGACAGCCTCGGTGCGAAGCCCCCAGGCGGCACCGCCTACGGCCTTCCGGTCGACGGAGTCGCCGCACGGCAGCGGGTCCGCCGCCGCACCGGCGCCGCACAGGCGGTCGGCCACCGGCGTCGGAGCGGTGCGCCGCCTGGGTGGGCGTCGTCGGGAGGGCGGTACCCGCCCCGGCGTTCGACTCGCAGGCGTCGTGCGGGCCGCCGCGCCGAAGGGGGCCGCGGCGGGGTTGCCGGAGCAGGCGCGCCGTGCCGTCGTTGCCGGCGCCGGGACGGTGGGTCGCCGGGACGCCGGGACGCCGGGACGCCGGGACGGGTGGGTCGTCGGGGTCGAGCGGTGCCGCGGGGACGCGCCTCACGGTGTCGCTCCGGTCGCGGGGCGGTCGGGCCTGTTCCGTTTCAGGGGTCCGTTCAAGGGCGTACGACTGGCCTGATCACGTCTGCTTTCGCTGTCCTGAGCGGGTCCGTCGTGCCGCCCCGTCGCCCGCCGTGGCATTCCGTTTGGGTTTTCGGACCGTCAACCGGAAGACTGCACCCGTGACGTCCCGTATCCCGCGCGACTCCAGGCTTCGACTCGTCCGACCCCGACCCCTGGCCGCCGCCCCCAGAGCCGTGAACCAGCGGCGCCCGCGCCGTCGGGCGCCCCGCCCGCCCGAGGGCACCCCGGCGCCCGCGGAGCTGGCCGGAATGGCTCGTTCCGGCCTGGCCGCCGCCGCCCGCGTCGCCCGCTGGGCCGACGCCGCGCTCGGCCCCGGCCGGGCCGGCGCCACCGCCGACGGCAAGGCCACCCTCTCCGACACGACCGCCGAACGTGCCGCACACGAACTGGGCCTGACCGTGGACCAGGTCCGGGCCGACTGGGACATCGCCCGCCTCGCCGGCCTCGTCGAGGTCCACGGCGACAGCGCCCGCCCCGGCTGGCGGCTGCGCGCCTGGGACCGCGACGACAGCGCCGTCCTGCGGGGCTGGGTCGCCCTGTTCGACGCCTGGTCGCTCGCCCACCCCGAACCCGGGGACCTCGAGCCCGCGGCCGTCGCCGAGGTCGTTTCGGCCATGCCGCAGGTCCTCTCCTTCCTCCAGCTCTCCGCCGGCCCCGTCCCCGTGGAACAGCTCCTCGACCTGCTCCGCCAGCGGGTCACCGAACTGCGCACCGAGCGCTGCGAGGTCCCCTACGCCCCCACCTCGGGCGCGCCGGAGGTGCCGCGCATCGGCGCGTCCGCCGCGGCCGCGGGTGCCGCCGCGTCCGCCGACGCCGCCGTACCGGTCGCCGAGGCCGAGCTCGCACCGCTGCTCGACTGGGCGCTGCGCGCCCTCGCCGCGGTCGGCGCCCTCACCTACGGCGACGGGCAGGCCACGCTCACCCCGCTCGGCAGCTGGGCGGTCTGGGTCAAGCTGGAGCAGATCTGCGTCGCCGCGCAGAGCCCCGCGGGCAACATCGAGCAGGCGGCCGAGGACATGCTGCGCGGCTGCGCCCAGCTGCGGCCGAACGCCGCCCGCGCCGAGTACCGCGCCTGGCTCGCCGCCCGCCCCGTCGGCAACGCCGTCGGCGAGCTGCTCGCCGCCGCCCGCGGCGACGACGCCCTGCTGCGCGGCCTGGCCTTCGAGGCGCTGCGCGTCGTCGGGGCTCCCGCCGAGCCCGACGTCCGCGCCGTGGTCGAGGAGCCGACGCTGCGGCCGTACGCACTGCTGTGGCTGGCCGAGCACGACGGTGTGGACCCCGAGGACGCCCACGAGGTGCTCACCCGCGAGGAGGCCACCTGGCTGTGGGTCGACACGGCCGCCGCCGTCGCCGACCACGGCGAGGCCCCGATGCTGGTCCGGCACCTGGAGTCGGCCCTGCAGCCCACGGTGCCGGCCCTGCTCGACGAGGTCCGCGCCGTCGGCCACCCGCGCACCGTGCAGGTCCTGGTCGCCCTGGCCGCCGCCCACCCCGACCCGGCCCTGGCCAAGGCCGTGCGCCGCGCGGCCTTCCAGGTGCACACCGGGGGCAGCTGACCGCACCGGGGGCGCACGAACCGCAACGGACGTACGCCCCCACCACGGCCCCGCCCCCACCGTGCGTCGTCTCCACCACCGGGCCCCGACCCGGGGGCGTCCCCACCCCGGCCCGCCCCGCCTCGGGTCGTTCTCCTCGCGCCCCGCCCGCTCCGTGGGCCGGAAAACCAGTTGCATGGGGCCGTTAGACTGGTCCCCATGGCCATTCTCCTCGCGCATTAGACGGCGGGACCGTCCACCAGCCTTCCACCGTCAATCCCCACCGCCCAGGAGTCTGACCCCGTGATCTCCGCCTCCGGTATCGAGCTGCGCGCCGGTGCCCGCATCCTCCTCGAGAACGCCACCTTCCGCGTCACGAAGGGCGACCGCATCGGGCTCGTCGGCCGCAACGGCGCCGGCAAGACCACGCTCACCAAGGTCCTCGCCGGCGAGGGCATGCCCGCCTCCGGCACCGTCGCCCGCTCCGGTGAGGTCGGCTACCTCCCGCAGGACCCGCGCACCGGCGACCTCGACGTCCTCGCCCGTGACCGCATCCTCTCCGCGCGCGGCCTCGACGTGCTGATCCGCAAGATGCGCGACAACGAACAGCGGATCGCGAACGGGCAGGGCGCCACCCGCGAGAAGGCCCTCAAGCAGTACGAGCGGCAGGAGACGGAGTTCCTCACCAAGGGCGGTTATGCCGCCGAGGCCGAGGCCGCGACCATCGCCGCCGCGCTGAACCTGCCCGACCGGGTGCTCGGCCAGCCGCTGCACACCCTCTCCGGCGGTCAGCGCCGCCGTATCGAGCTGGCCCGGATCCTGTTCTCGGACGCGGACACGCTGCTCCTGGACGAGCCCACGAACCACCTCGACGCGGACTCGATCATCTGGCTCCGGGACTACCTGAAGACCTACCGCGGCGGCTTCATCGTCATCAGCCACGACGTGGACCTGGTCGAGACGGTCGTGAACAAGGTGTTCTACCTGGACGCCAACCGCTCCACGATCGACGTCTACAACATGGGCTGGAAGCTCTACCAGCAGCAGCGCGAGGCCGACGAGAAGCGCCGCAAGCGCGAGCGGGCCAACGCCGAGAAGAAGGCCGCCGCCCTGCATTCCCAGGCCGACAAGATGCGCGCCAAGGCCACCAAGACGGTCGCCGCGCAGAACATGGCCCGCCGCGCCGACAAGCTGCTCTCCGGACTGGAGGCGGTCCGCCAGTCCGACAAGGTCGCCAAGCTCCGTTTCCCGGAGCCCGCGCCCTGCGGCAAGACCCCGCTGATGGCCGAGGGCCTGTCGAAGTCGTACGGCTCCCTGGAGATCTTCACCGACGTCGACCTCGCCATCGACAAGGGCTCCCGGGTCGTCATCCTCGGGCTCAACGGTGCCGGCAAGACCACCCTGCTGCGTCTGCTGGGCGGCGTGGAGCAGCCCGACACCGGCAAGGTCGTCCCCGGCCACGGCCTCAAGCTCGGCTACTACGCGCAGGAGCACGAGACGCTCGACCCGGACCGCACGGTCCTGGAGAACATGCGCTCCGCCGCCCCCGACATGGACCTCGTCGAGGTCCGCAAGGTGCTCGGCTCGTTCCTGTTCTCCGGCGACGACGTCGACAAGCCGGCCGGCGTGCTCTCCGGCGGTGAGAAGACCCGTCTGGCCCTGGCCACCCTGGTGGTCTCCTCGGCGAACGTCCTTCTGCTGGACGAGCCCACCAACAACCTCGACCCCGCCAGCCGCGAGGAGATCCTCGGGGCGCTGCGCACCTACAAGGGTGCCGTCGTCCTGGTCACCCACGACGAGGGAGCGGTGGAGGCGCTGCAGCCGGAGCGGATCATCCTGCTCCCCGACGGTGTCGAGGACCTGTGGGGCGCGGACTACGCGGATCTCGTCGCCCTGGCTTGATCGAATGAATGATCCACCGGTATGGATCATTCGGCCGAGCCGTGATCCATCATCTGTGTGAGATCTCCTCGTATCGAGGTGTGCCATACACGTATCTGACGGCCGGTTCCTCCCTGTGCGGAGGGCCGGCCGTTCTGCATGTCTGACCTGCGGATTCGCCGACGGGCCGGTTCGATCCTGCGAACGGCGAGGCGCGGAATTAAGGCTTCCGATTGTGTGGACGCGCTCCTGTCGTCACAACGGTGTCGCACGGACCTTGCCGAATGGGTGGCCAACCCGCGCCGGAGGGGTGATCATGAGGAGACCAGAGCGCACTTCCCATGAGGAGGCACGGGTGGCCGAGACTCTGAAGAAGGGCAGCCGGGTGACCGGCGCCGCGCGCGACAAGCTCGCGGCAGACCTGAAGAAGAAGTACGACGCCGGTGCGAGCATCCGGGCGTTGGCCGAGGAGACCGGCCGCTCGTATGGCTTTGTGCACCGCATGCTCAGTGAGTCGGGCGTCACGCTCCGCGGACGCGGCGGGGCTACCCGGGGCAAGAAGGCCCAGACGGCCTGATCCCCGGGCGGCCCCAGGACTCCGATGGTGGCCACCCGGTCGGTCGACCGGCCGGGCGGGTGGTTACTGTGCAGTCACTTACGGATGGCCCGCACGGGCATCCGGCCGACGGATGCCCACGTGGGCATCCCCAGTGACCGCACGCATCGGAGGCGCCCCATGGCCACGCCCGGCCCGGAACTCGTTCCCCTGCTCGACCAGGACGGCGTACGGCTCACCGTCGACGGCGCGATCGCGACGGTGACGCTGACCAATCCGGCCAAGCGCAATGCGCAGAGCCCCGCCATGTGGCGGACGCTCGCCCAGGCCGGCCGGCGGCTGCCGGGCGCGGTTCGGGTGGTCGTGCTGCGCGGTGAGGGGCAGTCCTTCTCCGCGGGGCTCGACCGGCAGATGTTCACGCCCGAGGGGATCGAGGGCGAGCCGTCGTTCATCGACCTGGCCCGCAGCAGCGACGCCGACCTGGACGCGTCCATCGCCGCGTTCCAGGAGGCGTTCACCTGGTGGCGGCGCAACGACATCGTGTCGATCGCCGCCGTGCAGGGCCATGCCATCGGGGCGGGCTTCCAGCTCGCACTCGCCTGCGACCTGCGGGTCGTCGCGGACGACGTGCAGTTCGCCATGCGCGAGACCAGCCTCGGGCTGGTCCCCGACCTGACGGGCACGCATCCGCTCGTCGGACTGGTCGGCTACGCCCGGGCGCTGGAGATCTGCGCGACCGGGCGCTTCGTCCTGGCCGAGGAAGCGGTGGCCTCCGGCCTGGCCAGCCTCGCCGTGCCCGCCGACCAGCTCGAGGGCGCGGTCAAGGACCTGGCCGCCGCCCTGCTCGCCGCGCCGCGTGACGCCGTCATCGAGACCAAGGCCCTGCTGCGCGGCGCCGCCGACCGCACCTACGACGAACAGCGCGCGGCCGAACGCCAGGCCCAGGCACGCCGCCTGCGCGACCTGGCCGGCCTGGGCGAGTGACCACGAAAGGCCACTCACCCGATCAGCCGACCGTACGGGAAATCACCCCGGTCGGCTGAACCGGCGCCGTCGCGGGGTGCCTCAGATGATCGCCGTGACCAGTACCGCCACCGTCGGACGGTCCGGCAGCGCCTGGGACACTGCCGCGCGGACGGCCCGGGCCACGTCCACGGGCCGGTGACCGGTGTGTACGGCGATCTCCACGCGCGCGTGGCGGTGCGGCAGCGCCGCGCCGTCCTGCGCGCGTTCCTCCAGACGCACCGGACGGCCCAGCCCGCCCAGCGAACCGGTGAGCCCCGCCACGCCCGGCACCGCGAGGGCCGCCGCAGCCACGAGCGCCACATCGGCGCCCTCCGTGTCGCTGCCCGCGCCGCCTCCGTAGCCGCCGGACGTGTCCACGGGCGCCGGGCCCGTGTCCTGCCCGGGCTCCATGGTCTCGTCCAGCAGGGCGATCACCCGCAGGTCCACCTCCGCGACGGTGAGCCCCAGCCCCTCCCGCGCGGCCGTCGCCAGCGCCGTCCGCAGTCGCTGCGCGGTCTCCGGCAGTGGTTCCGCCGCCGTCGCCGAGAACTCCGCCGTCACCCGCAGGGGCCCCGGCGGCAACGCACTCGGCGGCGGGGGTACGACGGGCTCGGCCACGTCCGCCGGATCGGCGAGCCCGACGCGCACCGCGCCCAGCAGCACATCCGGCAGGCTCACCACGGCCCCCGCCAGAAACGCCCGCGCGGCGGACTCCGCCAGCCACGCCCCATCACGCGCCTCGCCGAGCGGCAGCAGTCTGCCGAGGCCCAGCCGCCGCCGTACGTCCCGCGTCCAGTGCTCCGCTGTCATTCCTCCAGCCTGCCGCATCACGGGCGCGCGATCGCGTAACCGCACTTACGGTGGTCGAAGGACGACGATGTGGAAGGAAACGGCGATGAGCGACATGACGGCCGGAAGCCGGACGAGCACGTCCGAAATCCACAAGGATCCGCAGACCACCCGTCGCGGTGGCGGCGACCCGGGCAGCCGCGGCAAGACGACGATCGCCGACGGTGTGGTCGAGAAGATCGCAGGTCTCGCGGCCCGCGACGTCCCGGGCGTGCACGCGATGGGCAGCGGTCTGTCCCGCACCCTCGGCGCCGTGCGCGATCGCGTACCCGGCGGCACCAAGTCCGTGACCCGGGGTGTGAAGTCCGAGGTCGGAGAGGTGCAGACCGCGCTGGATCTGGAGATCGTCGTCGAGTACGGCGTGTCGATCTCGGAGGTCTCGCGTGATGTGCGGGAAAACGTCATCACGGCTGTGGAGCGGATGACGGGCCTGGAGGTGGTCGAGGTCAACGTCGCCGTCAGCGATGTGAAGCTCCCCGAGGAGGAGGACGAGGAGCCGGAGCAGCCCCGTATCCAGTGACGGCACTCGAGCGGGCCGTCGAGCAGGCTGACGAGCTGAGGAGCACAGCATGAGCATGGCCGTGGCCGGCATGATCGCCGGCATGGCACTGGGCTTCGCCGGATACTTCGGCGGCTTCGGCGCCTTCGTGCTGGTGGCGGCACTGGGCGCCATTGGTTTCGTGGTCGGCCGGTTGGCGGAGGGAGACCTCGACATCGGCGACTTCTCCCGCGCGCGCAGTGACCGGCGGCGGTGACGCCCGTGACCAGTGGGGCCGGTGAGCTCCGCAGACCCCGGGGCGCCGTGCTGCCCCGCGAGCGCGGCGCGACACGGATCGCCGACCGGGTGGTGGCGAAGGTCGCCGCACAGGCGGCGCGCGAGGCGATCGGGACGCTGCCCGAGGACGCCGCGACTCCGCACGCCACGGTGGTCGTCCACCACAACACCGCGCGTCTGCGCGTCCACCTCGAACTCGACTACCCCACCGACATCGGTGCCCGCTGCCGAGAGGTGCGTCGCCATGTCGCCGAGCGGGTGGGCGCGTTGGTGGGCATGGAGGTTCCGGAGGTCGCCGTGCACGTCGAACGGCTGCACCTGACGCCGGCGCACGGCGCGCCGCAGGGGAGGACGTCATGAGTGAACCCGAGGGGGCCACCCAGCGGCTGCCCGTGCTGGAGAAGGCCGAGCCCGCCCCCGAGGAGGGCGGTCACCCTCCCGCGCGGCGCTTCTGGTCGGCCCGCCGCATCCCGGCCGGCATCGTCGCCGCGCTGCTCCTGGGCGGCTTCGGTCTCCTGCTGTACGACATCAGCGCCGTCCGGGCCGGCCATCCGGCGATGCGCTGGCGCCGGGTCCTCGCCCGGCAGCTCGCCACCCGGCCGTTGGACGACATCTGGGTGCGGGTCGGCGCGGGCGTCGCCGCCGCCCTCGGGCTGTGGCTGATCGTGCTGGCCCTCACCCCCGGACTGCGGGCCCTGCTGCCGATGCGCCGCACGCACGCCGACGTGCGGGCCGCGCTGACCCGGGACGCGGCCGCGCTGGTGCTGCGCGACCGTGCGATGGAGGTGGCGGGTGTGCAGTCGGCGCGGGTCCGGGTGCACCGCAGGAAAGCGGACGTCCGCGCGATGGCGCACTTCCGTGAACTCGACGACGTACACGCCGACCTGGACGCGGTGCTCGGCGACGCGGTGCGCGGACTGGGCCTGGCCCGGCCGCCCCGCCTCGCCGTGCGCGTCCGGCGGCCCGGACGCAAGGGGTGACCTTCGATGCTCACCACCGTCAACCGGGTGCTGCTCGCGCTGGCCGGGCTCGTGCTCGTGGCGCTGGGCGGTGCGGTCCTCGCCGTGGGGCTGGGCGCGCCGGCGCCTTCCTGGTGGATCCACGCCGACCGGCACGACGTGCTGCTGAGCGACGCCGAGCGCACCCACTGGCGGGGCACCGACTGGTGGTGGCCGGCGGTCATCGCCGCGCTCGCCGTCCTGCTCCTGCTGGCCCTGTGGTGGCTGACCGCGGTGCTGCGGCGCCGCCGGCTCGCCGAGGTCCTCGTCGACACCGGCGACGGAGAGGGCGCGCGGCTGCGCGGCCGCGCCCTGGAGCGGGTCCTCACCGGCGACGCGGGCACGCTGGACGGTGTCGCTCGCGCGCAGGCGCACCTCACGGGCCACCGCACGTCGCCCTCGGCGCGCATCCGGGTCCACCTGGAACCGCACGTGGACCCGGAGACGGCCCTGCATCACCTCACCGCCCAGACCCTCGCCCACGCCCGCGAGACGGCAGGCCTGTCCTCCCTGCCCGCGGAAGTACGGCTACGGGGCGTCAGACACGGCGCGGAGAGGGTCGGCTGAGCCGGCGGGCCCGTCGGTTCAGAACCCGTGCCGTGTGCCGCCGTCCACGGGCAGCATCACGCCCGTGACGTAGGAGGCCGCCGGGGAGATCAGGAACGCCGCCGCGCGGCCGAACTCCGCGGGGGCGCCGTAGCGGCGCAGCGGGATGCGCGACTCGCTCGCCGCCCGCGTCGCCTCCGGGTCGGCCGACAGGGCGTCCAGCTCCCGCACCCGGTCGGTGTCGATACGGCCCGGCAGCAGCCCCACGACCCGGATGCCGCGCGGCCCCAGCTCGTCCGCGAGGGACTTGGCGAACCCGGCGAGGCCCGGCCGCAGTCCGTTGGAGATGGTAAGGCCGGGGATCGGCTCGTGCACCGACCCGGACAGCACGAAGCCGATGACACCGCCCGGCTCCAGCTCGGCCGCCGCCGTCCGCGCCAGCCGTACCGCGCCGAGGAACACGGAGTCGAACGCCGCCCGCCACTGCTCGTCGGTGTTGTCGGCGACGAAGCCGGGCGGCGGCCCCCCGACGCTGACGACGACGCCGTGGAAGCCGCCGAAGTGCTCGCGGGCGGCGGCGACGAGCCGCTCGGGCGCGTCCGCCTCGGCGTTGTCCACGGCCACCCCCACCGCGTTCGCGCCCAGTTCGGCGGCCGCTTCCGCTACCCGCTTCTCGTCCCGTCCGCTGATGACGACCTTCGCACCGTCGGCGACCAGCTCCCGCGCGGTGGCGTTGCCCAGCCCGCGCGTGGCTCCGGTGACGACGTACACCCGGTCCTTGAGTCCAAGATCCATGGCCCTATCCTGCCTCCTGCCCGCCGAAGAGGGCGAGGGCGGTGTTGACCAGGCCGATGTGGCTGAACGCCTGCGGGAAGTTGCCCAACTGCCGGCGGCCGGCCGGGTCGTACTCCTCGGACAGCAGCCCCACGTCGTTCGCCACGCCCACCAGACGTTCGAACAGCTCCCGCGCCTCCTTCGTACGGCCGCTCGCGTGCAGGGCGTCCGCCAGCCAGAACGAGCACGCCAGGAACGTGCCCTCGTCGCCGGGCAGCCCGTCCACCGTGGTCCCGTCGGTGGAGTAGCGGCGCACGAAGCCGTGGTGGCCGAGCTCCTCGCGGATCGCCTCGATCGTGCCGAGCACCCGCGGATCGTCCGGCGGCAGGAAACCCACGCGCGGGATGAGCAGCAGCGCGGCGTCCAGTTCCCTGGAGCCGTAGTACTGGGTGAAGGTGTTGCGCTGCTTGTCGAAGCCCTTCTCGCACACCTCGCGGTGCACCTCGTCGCGCATCGCCCGCCAGCCGTCGAGGTCGCCGTCGAGATCCTGGTGTGCCTCCAGCGTGCGCACCGCCCGGTCGGCGGCGACCCACACCATCACCTTGGAGTGCACGAACTGCTTGCGGCCGCCGCGCACCTCCCAGAGCCCCTCGTCGGGGCGGTGCCACTGGTCGCGCAGCCAGTCCAGCAGGGAGCGCTGGATCGCCCACATGTGCGGCTTGGTGGACAGCCCCGCGCGGCGGGCCAGCCAGAGGGAGTCCATCACCTCGCCGTACACGTCGAGCTGCAGCTGCCTGACCGCGTCGTTGCCGATGCGTACGGGGGTGGAGCCGGCGAAGCCGGACAGCCACGGCAGCTCCACCTCCGGCAGCCGCCGTTCGCCAGCCAGCCCGTACATGATCTGCAGGTCGGCCGGGTCGCCCGCGACCGCGCGCAGCAGCCAGTTGCGCCACTCCTCCGCCTCGTGCCGGTAGCCCGCCGTCAGCAGCGCGCCCAGGGTGAGGGTGGAGTCGCGCAGCCAGCTGTAGCGGTAGTCCCAGTTGCGCACGCCGCCGATCTCCTCCGGCAGCGACGTCGTCGGCGCGGCGACGATGCCGCCGGTGGGGACGTAGGTGAGCGCCTTGAGGGTGATCAGCGAGCGGACCACGGCATCGCGGTACGGGCCGTCGTAGCGGCACCGGGCCACCCAGCCGCGCCAGTCCCGCACACTGCTGCGCAGCGCCTCGTACGGGTCGATCTGCCGGGGGCGCGGCTCGTGCGAGGGGTGCCAGGTCAGCACGAACGCCACCGACTCGCCCTTGCCGACGGTGAACTCCGAGTGGGTCCCGAAGTCCTCGCCCCAGGTCCGCACCGAGGGCTCGCTGCGCAGCCACACCGAGTCCGGTCCGGCGACGGCGACCCGGTGGTCACGGGAGCGGCGCATCCACGGGACGATCGAGCCGTAGTCGAAGCGGATCCGCAGGGTGCTGCGCATGGTGACACGGCCGTCCAGGCCCTCCACGATGCGGACCAGGTCGGGCGCGCGGTCGCGCTGCGGCATCAGGTCGGTGACCCGCACGCGACCGTCGGGGGTGTCCCACTCGGTGTCGAGGACGAGGGTGTCGCGGCGGTAGGCGCGGCGGGTGCAGGGGCCGTCGACGCCCTGCGGAGCGAGGCGCCAGTGGCCGTTGTCCTCGTCGCCGAGGAGCCGGGCGAAGCACGCGCCGGAGTCGAAGCGGGGCAGACAGAGCCAGTCCACGGAGCCGTCACGGCCCACCAGGGCCGCGGTCTGCTCGTCGCCGATCAGGGCGTAGTCCTCGATGCGGTTGTGCACGCAGTTCCGGGTTCCCGCGCGGGGATCACGGCAATCAGCGGGTGCGCCGGGGGAGTGAGAGCCCGCAGCTCACACCGTCGCGGGGGTGCTCTCCTCGGCCGTCTCCCGCGCGGCCTGCTGCGTCCGGTCCCGGATCTCGCGGCGGGCCATGACCGCCCAGCCGACGGGGACACACGCGGCGAACAGCCACCACTGGATGGCGTAGGCATAGTTCAGCGCGGAGTCCTCCATGCCGGGCGTGCCGCCGATCAGCTCGGGGCTGCCGCCCTTGGGGTGCGGCGCGCTCAGCGCGAGGTAGCCGCCGACCACCTGCGCGCCCAGACGCCGCGCCTGCTGCTCGCTGTTGATCAGCATGATCTGCCGGTCCGGCAGTCCCTTGACTTCCTTGATGCCGCTGGCCGCGGTCGTCTCGTCGGGCATCAGCCGCCCGGTCACGGTGAGCTCGCCGCTCGGCGGGGGAGGGATCTTCGGGAACGCGGTCTGGGTCGGGCCGTCGGCAGGGATCCAGCCACGGTTGACGAGGACGATCTTGCCGTCCGTGAGGACGAAGGGGGTGAGGACGTGGAACCCGACCTCACCGGAGTCGTCGACCCGCCGCCGCACGACCACCTCGCGCTCCGCCTCGAAGCGGCCCGTGGCGGTCACGTTGCGGTAGCGCTGCTCGGTGGTGACGGTGTGCCCCGGGGAGGTCAGCCGCTCCACGGGCACCGGCTTGGAGTCGAGGGCGGCGGACACCAGCTGGTTGCGGGCGCTGCGCTCCTCGTAGCGGTGCATCTGCCAGAAACCCAGCCGGATCATCGTCGGGATCAGCGCGATCGCGACGACGGTGAGGATCACCCACTGGCGGGTCAACAGGAAGCGGTACACCCCACGACGGTACATCTCGGGCCGTGGGGTGCTCGCACAGGGGGTGTGCCGAGGGGGTGCTCCGGGAGGTGCTCCCGGGCCGGTTCAGACCCGGTCCGGGTGCTCCGGGAGGTGCTTCCGGCCCGGCTCAGACCCGGTCGACGATGCCCGCCTTCCCTTCCGCGCGGGCGCAGTGGGCGCCGCAGAACCAGTGGCCCTCGACCTCCACGCCCTGGCCGATGATCTGGACACGACAGTGTTCGCAGATGGGGGCCATGCGGTGGATCGCACAGGAGAAGCAGTCGAAGACGTGCACCGCGCCCTGGGCGTGGACCTCGAAGGTCATTCCGTAGTCATTGCCGCAAACTTCGCATCTCGCCATGGGGCTCAGGGTGAGCCGTCGGCCGGACGCGGGCGAGCGGGCGCCGGGCGAGTCGCGGCGCAATCACCCGTCCGTACGGGTCACCCGTCGGCCGGCTCCACATCCGCGAGCAGCTGGCCGAACGCCGCCTCGTCCACCACCGGCGTGCCGAACTGCCGGGCCTTGACCACCTTGGACGTGCCCGAATCGGGGTCGTTCGTGACCAGCAGGCTGGTCAGCCGGGAGAGGCTGGTCGCCACATGCAGCCCGGCCTCGACCGCCCGGTCCTCCAGCAGCTCGCGGTCGGTCGACGTGTCACCGGAAAAGGCGACCCGCATTCCCTGCTTGAGCCTTTTGCCCACTTCGTACCGACCCGGGTTGGGATAGGGGCATGCGGGCCTTTTGCGGGACGGACGCCAACTGCCGGAGCCGGAGCTGCCGTAGCCGTACGAGCCGCCCGGCTGCCGTCCGATCAGCGGCGCGGGACCGTCCCGCCACTCCGTCAGCGGCCGGCACTCCTGCAGCGGCAGCCGCGCCCCGCTCGCCGCCGCGGCCCTGAGGCTCGGCCGGAACGCCTCCGCCAGCACGCGCGCGTCATCCAGCGCGTGGTGGGCCCGCTGCTGGACGACACCGAAGTGGGCGGCCAGCGTCTCCAGCTTGTGGTTGGGCAGCGGCAGCCCCAACTCCTTGGACAGTGCGATGGTGCACAGCCGCTGCCGCACCGGGGCCTCGCTCTCGGCGCGCGCGTACTCCCGCGCGATCATCTGCCAGTCGAAGACCGCGTTGTGCGCCACCAGCACCCGGCCGGACAGCCGCGCCGCGAACTCCTCTGCGACCTCCCGGAACAGCGGCGCCCCTTCGAGGGTGTCGCTTGTCAGGCCGTGGATCCACACCGGCCCCGGGTCGCGCTCGGGGTTGACCAGCGTGTACCAGTGGTCCTGGACCTCGCCGCGCGCGTCCAGCCGGTAGACGGCCGCGGAGATGATGCGGTCGTCCCGGGCCAGGCCGGTGGTCTCCACGTCAACGACCGCGTATCCCTGGGGATACGCGGCCGGCCACTCGGTGGGGGAGGAGACTGCGGTCGCGAGGTCTTCGAGCATGGTCACTGAGGATACGGGCCGCCACTGACAGCACCGTCCGTCAGGTCCGCCCCCCGCCAGGCGGATTCGCGCCACCGGCGTGCCCGATACGTCCCTTCTTCGGCCGAAACGCCGCCGCTTCGGCCGTGTTCGCCTGCGCCGTGTTCGCCTCCCGCCACGGAACGGCGGGTCGGCGCTCGGGCCCTCGCCGCCCGGTGCCATGCTCCCGGTGTGACCGACTCCAACCATGACGAAGCCCACGGGGGCGCGCTCGGGGAGCGGCTGAACTGGCTGCGGGCGGCGGTGCTGGGCGCCAACGACGGCATCGTGTCGACCGCCGGTCTCGTCGTCGGCGTGGCCGGGGCCACCGACGACCGTGCGGCCCTGCTGACGGCCGGCCTGGCCGGGCTGCTCGCCGGGTCCATGTCGATGGCGGCCGGCGAGTACGTGTCGGTGTCCACCCAGCGCGACTCCGAGCTCGCCGCGCTCGCCCTGGAGAAACGGGAGTTGAGGGAGCAGCCGCAGGCGGAGCTGGAGGAGCTGGCCCAACTCCTCCAGGAGCGCGGGCTGTCGTACGAGGTGGCCCGGGAGGCGGCCGAGCAGCTGACGGAACGGGACGCGCTGCGCGCGCACGCGCGCGTGGAGCTCGGCATCGACCCCGACGCGCTGACCAACCCGTGGCACGCGGCCTGGGCGAGCTTCTTCGCGTTCACCGTGGGCGCGCTGCTGCCGCTGCTCGCCATCGTGCTCCCGCCCGCCGGCCGGCGGCTCGCGGTCACGGTCGTCTCCGTCCTGGCCGCCCTGGTGCTCACCGGGTGGAGCAGCGCCCGCCTCGGGGCGGCGCACCCTGGCCGGGCCGTGCTGCGGAACGTCGCGGGGGGCGCCCTGGCGATGGGCGTGACCTACGCGGCGGGGGCCCTGCTGGGGGCGGCCGGGGTCTGAGGGCTCACAGCGGCCGCGTCTGAGGGACAGGGTGATGGGTCCGACGGAGCGGGTGGCGGGCGGCGGGGCGAGCGCCGGCGCCCGGGGACGCCCGCCCTCCGAAGGGCGGCCGCCGAGGTCACTGGCGTACCGTGAAGTGCGCTCGCCACCCCTGAGCGCTGTTCACGACACCGCACGAGAAAGATCCTCGCCATGCGCGCCACCACGATCCACGCCCCGTACGACATGCGCGTGGAGGACGTGCCCGAGCCCGTGGTGCAGCTGCCCACCGACGCCGTGGTCCGGGTGCTGCGCGCCTGCATCTGCGGCAGCGACCTGTGGGCGTACCGCGGCGAGGCGGCCCGGCAGCCGGGTCAGCGCATCGGCCACGAGTTCCTCGGGGTCGTCGAGGAGACCGGCTCCGAGGTGACGACGGTCCGGCGCGGCGACCTGGTGGTCGCGCCCTTCATGTGGTCCGACGGCGTCTGCGACTACTGCCGCGAGGGCCTGACCACCTCCTGCGAGCACGGCGGCTTCTGGGGCTCGGTCGGCTACGACGGCGGCCAGGGCGAGGCCGTGCGCGTGCCCTACGCCGACGGCACCCTCGTGCAGCTCCCCAAGGACGCGGCGTCCGACGAGCACCTGCTGTCCGCCTTGCTGACCCTGTCCGACGTGCTCGGCACCGGCCACCACGCCGCCCTCGGCGCGGGCGCCCGCCCCGGAGCGACGGTCGCCGTCGTCGGTGACGGCGCGGTCGGCCTGTGCGCGGTGCTCGCGGCCAAGCGGCTCGGCGCCGAGCGGATCATCGCGCTCGGCCGGCACGAGGTGCGCACCGGCATCGCCCGCCGCTTCGGCGCCACCGACGTCGTCGCCGAACGCGGGGACGCGGCCGTCGAGGCCGTCCGCGAACTCACCCGCGGCCAGGGTGCGCACGCCGTCGTCGAGGCCGTCGGCACCGAGCAGTCCATGAAGACGGCCGTCCACATCACCCGCGACGGCGGCGCCATCGGCTTCGTCGGCGTGCCGCACGGCAGCGGCACCGGACTCGACCTCGGTGTGATGTTCGACCGGAACATCGCCCTGCGCGGCGGTGTCGCCCCGGTCCGCGCCTACATCCCCGAGCTGCTGCCCGACGTCCTTTCGGGGCGTATCGACCCCTCGCCGGTGTTCGACATGACGGTCGGCATCGAAGGCGTGCCCGACGGCTACAAGGCGATGGACGAGCGGACCGCCCTGAAGGTGCTCGTCACCAACGACCGGTGAAGCAACGACCGGCGATCCGCGGCGATCGGTGATCCGCGACGGCGGGCGATCCGCGTCGGCGGGCGATCCGCGACGACCAGTGAGCCGCTAGGACCAGCGGATCGGCAGTGGCAGCGCCGTCAGCAGGCCCGACACCGCGACCACGGCCCCCAGCGCGACGACCTCCGCCCGCGCGGGCGCGCACGCGCTGAGCGGGTCGGCGGCCCGACGCAGCCGCCTGCGCGCCACCAGGGCGAGCACGGCGACGACGGCGACGAGCAGCACCTTGGCCAGCAGGGTGCGCCCGTACGCCGTTGTCGTCAGCTGTTCCACGATCGTCTCCGGCGGCATGCGGCGCAGCGCACTGCACACCCCGGTCGCGGTGATCGCGGCGAGCAGGATGACGGCCACGCGCGCGTAGAGGCCCAGCAGGGCCGCCCCGGCGGCACCGCCGGCCCAGCGGCGCAGGGTACGCAGGGCCGACAGCAGACCGCCCGTCCACAGCGCCGCGCACGTCAGATGCACCACGGTGAGCGAGGAGCCGAGCAACGGGGTGTGCTCGGTCGTCGGATGGGCGCGCAGCGCCTCGGCGGCGACCACCGCGGCCAGCGGCCACACCTGTCTGCCGGGCCGCTCCGACTGCGCGCACAGGCCGGCCAGCAGGAAGGCGTTGACCTCCAGCAGTGCCAGCTTGCCGTCGCGGGACCGGTAGAGGCCGCCGACGTCGATCTGGTCCAGGCTGTGCGGGACCAGGTTGCCGGTGGCCACCACCGAGGCGAGCGCCAGCGCGGCGACGAAACCGGCGGCCGCGGCGTACGGCGCCCAGCTGCGCGGCCGTTCCCCCGCCGCGCCGGGCACCCGCCGGGCGAGCCGGGCGGCGAACAGCTCGCCCGCCGGCACGGCCAGCGCGGCGAACAGCACGGTGCGCAGCAGGCCGATGCCCGCGACACCGGGCGCGGCGGCCTCCCCGGTGTCGTGCAGCGCGGCCGACGGGCCGAGCAGCGGTATCAGCGCTCCGAGCGCCACGAGGACGAGAACGGCGACGGTCCGGGCCGTGCCGGTCCGCCGTCCGGCGCCGCCCGCGTCGGCGACCTCGGGGGTCGGTCGTGTCAAGGTCACCTCGAGATCTTCACCAGCCGCCCAGAACCGGGCAAGTCCATGGAAACAACTGGCTGTACGGCATTCCGCCGATCCGTACGTTTCCGGCCGCGGACCGGCTCACGTCCAGCGGGCGGGATCGGCGCCCCACGGGCCGGAGGGACGGGCCCAGTCGGCGGGACCGCCGGCGAACGACACGGCGGGCCGCGCGTGGCGCAGCCGGCCCAGCGCGCTGTCGGTCTCGGCGAGCCACGCCCCGGGCCCCTCGTACGTGTCGCGCGACCCGGCCGGCACGTCGGAGGTGCCGGCCGTGAGCCAGGCCGCCGTGCGCGCCAGCGCCAGCCGCACGCACCGGCTGCCGCCCTGGCGCGTCTGTTCCGTCACCGCCCGCAGCACCGCTGCCGCGAGCAGATACCCGGTGCCGTGGTCGAGGGCCTGGGCGGGCAGTGCGCCCGGCTCCTCGGCCGACCCCTCGGTGACCGCGATGCCGGTCGCGACCTGCACCAGACTGTCGAACCCGCGCCGTGCCGCCCATGGTCCCCGCGACCCCCACGCCGAGACCTGAGCCACCACGATCCCGGGCCGGCGTGCGGCGAGCGCCCGCGGTGACAGCCCGAACCGGTCGAGGGCGCCGGGCCGGTAGCCGGTGACGACGACGTCCGCACCCGCCAGCAGCTCTTCGAACGTCTCGCGGTCGGCCGCGAGGTCCAGCAGCGCCGACCGCTTGCCGAGGCCGGTGTCGGCGTGCTGGTCGGGCAGTTCGGGCAGCCAGGGGGCGTCGACGCGGAGCACGTCCGCGCCGAGCAGGGCGAGCGTGCGGGTGGCGACGGGTCCGGCGAGGACCCGGGTGAGGTCCAGGACGCGCAGCCCGGCGGCGGGCAACAGGGGCGTGCCGGTGAGCGGCGCGAGCACGCGCTCGGGGGAGGCGTCCAGCCGTTCCCGCTCGACAAGGGGGCGTGCCGCGACGGCGGCGGCCTGGGGGTGGCGGGCCCATTCCCCGGGGGTGCGCAGGGCGACGGCGAGGCCGCCTGCGGCGTACACGCTCTCCTCGACGTCGGCGGCGGACCGCCCGGCGAGCACGGCCCGGACGACGCTCACGTCCTCGGGGAGACCGCCCAGTGCGGCGAGCAGCCGGGCGCGGTGGTGCGGGTAGTTGGCGTGGGTGCGCACCCAGCCGTCGGCCGTGCGCCACAGCCGTGACAGCGGCGCGAACGAGACCGGTGCCCGTCCGTCGACGCGCAGCAGCCGCTCGCTGCCGAAGGCGGCGGCCACGGCGCCGTCGTCCACCCGCACGGCCGGCACGTCGGGGAGTCCGGCACGGCGCGCCGCCAGCTCGGCGGCGGCCAGCGCGCACGCCCCGACGCACGCGCGTGCCAGCTCCCGCACGGGAAGGCGCGCCGTCAGAGCGCCCTCCCGCACCACGGTGGACGTCCGCGCGAGGAGGGCGGGATCGCCGCCCAGCGCGGACCACGCGTACTCGATGTCAGTCATGACTGCACTATGCAGTATTGACTGAATCAATATCTGAACGGGATCAGCTTAATCCGCAGCCCGGGACGCGGACTACTTGGTCACCGCGTCCAGCGCGTCCGCCATGCCCCAGCCGTAGAAGCCGTTGCGGTTCTTCGTGCCCTCGCACACCGCGTCGACCTTGCCGTCGGCGTCGATGTCGTAGGGGTCCGTGCACGGCGTGGCGTCGGCCTCGGCGTACAGCAGGGCCTTGACCAGGGCCGGCGAGGCGTGCGGGTGTGTCGACTTGATCAACGCGGCCACACCGGCGACGTGCGGCGTCGCCATCGACGTACCGGCCATGTAGCCCCACTTGCCGCCGGGCAGCGTGCCCAGGATCAGGCCGCTGGTGGCCGGCGGGGCCGGGGTCTGGTAGCGGGTCGAGTCGCCGCCGGGGGCGGCTATGTCGATCACGCCCAGGCCGTAGTTGGAGAAGGACGACTTGAGCCCCTTCGCGCCCGTCGCCGCCACCGTCACCACGCCCGGCAGCTGGGTCGGGATGTCGAAGCACTTCGACGGGTCGATCACCCGGTCGCCCGGGGTGGAGTCGTTCGGCGAGACCGGATCGGTGATCTCGTCGGCGGCGAGGTCGTAGCTCTCGTTGCCCGCCGCGGCGATGTTCACCGCGCCCTTCTTCTCCGCGTACCGCGACGCGCGCGTGACGGCCTCCACCAGCGCCTTCTGGTCCGGATCGTCGGCGCAGTTGAAGTACCACGGGTCGGTGTAATAGCTGTTGTTCGTCACGTCGACGCCGTGCTCCGCCGCCCAGACGAAACCGCAGACGACCGCCTCCGTGTAGAAGAAGCCGTCCGGGTTGCCCACCTTGATGCCGGCGACCTTCACGCCCGGGGCGACGCCGGTCATGCCGACGCCGTTCTTCGCGGCGGCGATCTCCCCGGCCACGTGCGTGCCGTGCGGGCTCTCCGCCGCGCTCGGCCGCCACGCACCGTCGGCGGTGTCCGGCTTGCCCGACACGCAGTTGACGGACGCGGCCCGGTCGAAGTTGGGCGCGATGTCCGGGTGGGTGTCGTCGACGCCGGTGTCGATCACCGCGACGGTGACGTCCCGGCTGCCCAGCGTCTTCTCGTGCGCCTTGTCCGCCTTGATGGCCGGCAGATCCCACTGCAACGGCTCCAGCGGGTCCTGCCCGGCGGCGGCCTGCGCGGCGGCGACCTCCTGGTCGGTGAGCACCTTCGGTGCGCCCATGTCGCCCGTGGACTGGGCCGGCAGCGGCGCGGTACGCGTGGCGCCCGCCGACTGCACGCCCGGCACCTTGCGCACGGTCCTGGCGAAGTCGGCGTTCGAGGAGTGGACGACGATCACGCCGATCTGGTCGTACGACGTCACGACCGTGCCGCCGGCCTTGGCGATGGCCTGCTTCACATGCGCCAAGACGCCATGCCCCGGCGGGACGTTGACGACGTAGCTGAGCGCGGCCGAGTCGGCGGCCACGGGCGCCGGCTGCTGCGGCGCGGCCGAGGCGGTGACGTCGGGCAGGAACGCCAGAGCGGTGGCCAGGGCCATGCCGGCCGGGATCGCCACGAGGCGGCGGTGGCGCTGGTGGGACGCTGTCATGGTGTGCATGTCTCCAGTTCGTTCGCGGTACGAGCGGGCCGTGCGGAAGTGCCGGAGGGGACCGGTCACTTGACCGCGCGCAGCGCGTCGACGACGCCGAAGCCGTAGAAGCCGTTGACGCGCTTGCCACCGACGCAGGTCGCGTCCACCACGCCGTCGCCGTTACCGTCGTACGGTCCGGCCGGGCAACCCGGGTTGTCGGCCTGCGCCTTGAGCAGCGCCTGCAGCTGGGCCGGGGTCGCGTGCGGGTGCGCGGACTTCAGCAGCGCGGCCACGCCGGCCACGTGCGGGGAGGCCATCGAGGTGCCCTGGAGGAAGCCGTACTGGTTGCCCGGCATCGTCGACAGGATGCGGCCGTTCTTCGACGGGGTGTCCGGGATCTGGTACTTGTCACCGCCCGGCGCCGCCACGTCCACCACACCCAGGCCGTAGCTGGAGTAGTACGACTTGGTGCCCTTGACGCCGGTGGCGCTCACCGTGACCACACCCGGCAGCTGGGTCGGCACGTCGAAGCACTCGTGCGGGTTCACCGTCCGGGTCACCGGGGTCGCGTCGTCCGGGCTGGAGTCGTCCACCAGCGCGTCGGAGTCCAGGTCGTCGTTGGAGTTGCCCGCCGAGGCGACGTTGAGGGTGCCCCTGCGCTGGGCGTACAGCTGGGCCCTGTTGACCGCGTCGACAATGGCCCGCTGGTCGGGGTCGTCCATGCAGTTGTACAGCCACGGGTCCACGTAGTAGCTGTTGTTGGTGATCTCCACGCCGTGGTCGGCCGCGAACACGAACGCGCAGACCACGTTCTCCGGGTAGAACAGGCCGTCCTTCGGGTCGCTCACCTTGATTCCGGCGACCTTCACACCCGGCGCGACACCGGCCACCCCGATGCCGTTGCGGGCCGCGGCGATCTCACCGGCGACATGCGTGCCGTGGTAGTCCTCGGCCGGGTTGTACGGCCGCCAGGCGCCCTCACTGGTGTCCGGGACACCGCCCACGCAGTTGGCCGACTGGGACCGGGAGAAGTTCGGCGCCAGGTCGGGGTGGGTGTCGTCCACACCGGTGTCGATGACCGCGACGGTGACCTTCGGGCTGCCCGGGTCGGTCTTCGCCGCCTTGTCGGCGCCGATCGCGCGCAGATCCCACTGGTCGGCCTCCAGCGGCTCCTCGCCCGCCGCAGCGCCCTGGGTGACCTTCGCGGCCTCGGCCTTCGACAGGTACTGCACCGCGCCCTCTTCGGTGGTGCCCGCCGCGCTGAGCGGGGCCGTACGCGTGGCGCCCGCCGACTGCACGCCGCGCACCGTGCGTATCTCCTTGCCGAAGTCCGGGTTGGCGGAGTGCACGACGAAGACGCCTATGCGCGCGTACGTCGCCACGACGGTCCCGCCGTGCGCGGTGATCGCCTGCCGTACCGACTCGATCGTGCGGTGGTCGGTCCGCGTGTTGACGACGTACGCCAGCGTTCCGGCCGTGCTCGCCTGTGCGGTGGCCCCGGCGTGCGGCGCCGCCGACGCCACCGACGGCAGGAAGCCGAGCGAGGCGGTCAGCGACATCACGACGGGCACGGCCAGGGCGAGACGGCGTCTGGAGCGCAGATGAGCCATGGGGTCTCCACATCATCCGGAAAAGAAACCGGCCCGAGACACAGGTGGTCCTCGGGCAGGTACATGACGGGTGGTGCAGGCCGAAGCTATCCCGGCATCTCACCGGCCAGCAATGACCCATGAGCCGGTAAATGAAAGAAAAAGCGTCAAGTGAACCGGCCCGCGCGTGGCGTCGTGACGTTCAGTGGGGACTCCCCGCACTATCGGGATCCCCGGCCGCACACACCCGCGACGCGAGGAGAACCAGGTGGCTACCGAGACACCGCCCCCCTCCCGAACCTCCACCTCACTGCCCGCCCAGGAGGAGTTCGTCCAGATGCAGCAGAGCGCGGAGTTCGGGGAACTGCGCCGCTCCCACCGCTCCTTCGCCTTCCCGCTCACCGTCGCGTTCATCGTCTGGTACCTGCTGTACGTCCTGCTGTCCAACTACGCGGGCGCTTTCATGGGCACCCAGCTCGTCGGCAACATCAACGTCGCCCTCGCGCTCGGCCTCGCCCAGTTCCTCACCACGTTCCTCATCGCCTGGTGGTACGCCCGGCACGCCGCCGCCAAGCTCGACCCCAAGGCGGAGGCGATCAAGTCCCGGATGGAGGACCGGACATGAGCGCGGCAGCGATCACCCTGGCCGCCGGTGAGGCGAGCGAACACCGGACGCTGATCATCACCCTGTTCGCCGTCTTCGTCGCCGCGACCCTCGTCATCACCGTCTGGGCCGGCCGGCAGACCAAGGACGCCGCCGACTTCTACGCCGGCGGCCGGCAGTTCACGGGCTTCCAGAACGGCCTCGCCGTCTCCGGCGACTACATGTCCGCCGCGTCCTTCCTCGGCATCGCCGGCGCCATCGCCCTCTTCGGCTACGACGGCTTCCTGTACTCCATCGGCTTCCTGGTCGCCTGGCTGGTCGCCCTCCTCCTGGTCGCCGAGCCGCTGCGCAACTCCGGCCGCTACACCATGGGCGACGTGCTCGCCTACCGGATGCGCCAGCGCCCGGTGCGCACGGCGGCCGGTACGTCCACCATCGTCGTGTCGATCTTCTACCTGCTCGCGCAGATGGCCGGCGCCGGCGTCCTGGTGTCCCTGCTGCTCGGCATCACCAGCGACGGCGGCAAGATCGGCATCGTCGCCCTGGTCGGCGTCCTGATGATCGTCTACGTCACCATCGGCGGAATGAAGGGCACCACCTGGGTCCAGATGGTCAAGGCGGTCCTGCTCATCGCGGGCGCCCTGCTGCTGACCTTCCTGGTGCTGCTGAAGTTCGACTTCAACGTCTCCGACCTGCTCGGCTCCGCCGCCGACAACAGCGGCAAGGGCGCCGCCTTCCTGGAGCCCGGCCTGAAGTACGGCGCCACCGGCACCACCAAGCTGGACTTCCTCTCCCTCGGCATCGCCCTGGTGCTCGGCACCGCCGGCCTGCCGCACATCCTGATCCGCTTCTACACCGTCCCGACGGCCAAGGCCGCCCGCAAGTCCGTCATCTGGGCCATCGGCCTGATCGGCGCCTTCTACCTGATGACCCTCGCCCTCGGCTTCGGCGCCGCCGCGCTCATCAAGCCGGACGAGATCATCGCCTCCAACAAGGCCGGCAACACCGCCGCCCCGCTGCTCGCGCTGCACCTCGGCGGCACCGACTCCAGCTGGGGCGCCATCCTGCTGGCCTCCATCTCGGCGGTCGCCTTCGCCACCATCCTCGCCGTCGTCGCGGGCCTGACCCTGGCGTCCTCGTCGTCCTTCGCGCACGACATCTACGCCAACGTCATCAAGAAGGGCCGGGCCACCGAGAAGCAGGAACTGGGCGCCGCCCGCTGGGCCACCGTCGGCATCGGAGCGGTCTCCATCGTCCTCGGCGCCCTCGCCCGCGACCTCAACGTCGCCGGTCTGGTCGCCCTCGCCTTCGCGGTCGCCGCCTCCGCCAACCTGCCGACCATTTTCTACAGCCTGTTCTGGAAGCGGTTCACCACCGCCGGCGCCCTGTGGTCCATCTACGGCGGCCTGGTCACCGCGGTCGGCCTCGTGCTGTTCTCGCCGGTCGTCTCCGGCAAACCGTCGTCGATGTTCCCGGACGTGGACTTCCACTGGTTCCCGCTGGAGAACCCCGGCCTGATCTCGATCCCGGTCGGCTTCCTGCTGGGCGTCCTCGGCACCCTGCTGTCGAAGGAGCCCCCGGACACCGGCAAGTACGCCGAACTGGAGGTGCGCTCGCTGACCGGCACCGGAGCCCACTGAGCGGCCCCTGGCACATCCTCCGAGCGGCCGTGGCGTGGGTCCCTGGTAGGTACCTACGACACGGCCGCGTCTTACGTCGTGGGATCGGGCTGGTGTCCCTGTCAGTGCTGTCACGTAGGCTCACAGGTGACGAACCGGTGAGCTGGATACCCATGACGGGTACGACTGCTCCGTGACGAGGGAGGGGGCCCACGTGCTCATCGACACCTACGGCCGGGTGGCCACCGACCTGAGGGTCTCGCTGACCGACCGCTGCAACCTGCGGTGCACCTACTGCATGCCCGAAGAGGGCCTGCAGTGGCTGGCCAAGCCGGACCTGCTCACCGACGACGAGATCGTCCGGCTGATCGGCATCGCCGTCAGCTCCCTCGGCATCACCGAGGTCCGCTTCACCGGCGGCGAGCCCCTGCTGCGCCCCGGCCTGGTCGGCATCGTCGAGCGCGTCGCCGCCCTCTCCCCGCGCCCGCAGATGTCCCTGACCACCAACGGCATCGGCCTCAAGCGCACCGCCGCCGCCCTGAAGGCGGCCGGCCTGGACCGGGTCAACGTCTCCCTGGACACCCTGCGCCCCGACGTCTTCAAGGCCCTCACCCGCCGCGACCGTCACAAGGACGTCCTGGAAGGCCTCGACGCCGCCCGCGACGCCGGACTGACCCCCGTCAAGGTCAACACGGTGCTGATGCCGGGCCTCAACGGCGACGAGGCCCCCGACCTCCTCGCCTGGGCCATCGAGCACGACTACGAACTGCGGTTCATCGAGCAGATGCCGCTCGACGCCCAGCACGGCTGGAAGCGCGACGGCATGATCACCGCCGGAGACATCCTGACCTCGCTGCGCACCCGCTTCGAGCTGACCGCCGAGGGCCAGGAGAAGCGCGGATCGGCCCCGGCCGAGCGCTGGGTCGTCGACGGCGGCCCGCACGTGGTGGGCGTCATCGCCTCCGTCACGCGCCCCTTCTGCGCCGCCTGCGACCGCACCCGCCTCACGGCCGACGGCCAGGTCCGCACCTGCCTGTTCGCCACGGAGGAGACGGATCTGCGCGCCGCCCTGCGCTCGGGCGCCCCCGACGAGGAGATAGCCCGCATCTGGCGCCTGGCGATGTGGGGCAAGAAGGCGGGAGCGGGCCTGGACGACCCGAGCTTCATCCAGCCGGACCGCCCGATGTCGGCGATCGGGGGCTAGCCCCGGCCGGGGCGCACGACGGGGCTCAGGCGCCCTCGGGCGCCTGCCACTCCTCGAAGCTCACGACGTCCTTGAGGAAACCGCGCACCCCGAGGAACTGGGAAAGATGCTCCCGGTGCTCCTCGCACGCCAGCCACGTCTTGCGCCGCTCCGGCGTGTGGATCTTCGGGTTGTTCCACGCCAGCACCCACACGGCGTCGGCGCGGCAGCCCTTGGCGGAACAGATCGGGGTCTCGTCACTCACAGCTTCGTCTCACAGAAACAGGCGCACAAAAGGCGACGCCGAGCAGCCACGGGGGGAGCTGCCCGGCGTCGGTCCGTCGCTCCGACGGGGGATGCGGAGCGCGTACGCAGTATGTCACGACCCACAGGCCGCGGGGCAGCGGAACAACAGGATTGATCTGAGCATTTCTTGAGCTTCGCGCACAGGCCGCGCACAACCGGCGCGCACCGCACTCACACCTGCGGCTCGGGCGGCTCCTTGACGGCCCGCTCGGCCCGTTCCGCTCCCGGTTCCGCGAAGCCCCCGTCGAACCGCTCGTCCTCCCGCGGGGGCGCGATCATCGTCCGGACCGGCGTCGTCAGAAACGTCGAGGGCAGCCCCGGCGCGTTCTCCCGCCCCGCGTTGGCGACCACCACCGCGATGTAGGGCAGCACCGCGCCCAGGACCAGCGCCGCGATCGCGACGTAACGCTCCACGTTCCACAGGGAGACCGCGAGGATCACCGACAAGGTGCGGATCGTCATCGAGATGACATACCGGCGCTGCCGACCGCGCACGTCCTCCTGCAGGCCCGTGCGCGCCCCCGTGATCCGGAACACCTGGGTGTTGCCGCTGTCGTGCTGCAGCTTCCGCATCGAATTCCACCACCCGCCCGCTCGGACTCCCCCGGACATCCCGGACACGTCCACGGTACGCCGCCCCTGCGTCGCCCACGAGACCGGGTCCCCACCCCGTCGGGCACGCGCGACCTGCGCCGTAGCGCGTACGGCGGTACCCGGCATGCGCCGTACGGCGTACGGCCCGAGACTCGTCGTAATGCTCACGTCGAGCGGGACGAGGAGGCAGCCATGGGCTGGTTGTGGGCGATCATCGTCGGATTCGTGCTGGGGCTGATCGCAAAGGCGATCATCCCGGGCAAGCAGCACAGTCCCCTGTGGCTGACGACCATCTTCGGCATGCTCGGCGCCATCGTCGGCAACGCCGTGGCGCGCGCCGCGGGTGTCGAGGCCACCTCGGGCATCGACTGGATGCGCCATCTGTTCCAGCTGGTCGCCGCGATCATCATCGTGGCCGTCGGCGACATGGCGTACATGGCCATGTGGGGGAACCGCAAGCAGCGTCAGCGGGCCTGAACGAGCCGGGCCCCGCACCCTCGAGGGATGCGGGGCCCGGCACCGCGCTCACGCTCCGGTGACCTCGACGGCCGCCAGGTTCTTCTTGCCGCGCCGCAGCACCAGCCAGCGCCCGTGGAGCAGGTCCTCCGTGGCGGGGACCGCGTCCTCGGCGGTGACCTTCACGTTGTTCACGTAGGCGCCGCCCTCCTTCACCGTGCGCCGGCCGGCCGACTTGCTGGGCACGAGGCCGACCTCGGCGAACAGGTCGACCACCGAGGCCGGCTCGGTGACCCGCACATGCGGCACCTCGGACAGCGCCGCGGCCAGCGTGGGCTCGTCGAGGTCGGCGAGCTCGCCCTGGCCGAACAGCGCCTTGGACGCGGCGATCACTGCGGCCGTCTGGTCGGCGCCGTGCACCAGCGTCGTCAGCTCCTCGGCCAGCGCACGCTGCGCCGCACGGGCCTGCGGACGCTCCTCGGTCTGCTTCTCCAGCTCCTCGAGCTCCTCGCGGGACTTGAAGGACAGGATGCGCATGTACCGCGAGATGTCCCGGTCGTCCACGTTCAGCCAGAACTGGTAGAACGCGTACGGCGTCGTCATCTCCGGGTCCAGCCAGACGGCGCCGCCCTCGGTCTTGCCGAACTTGGTGCCGTCCGCCTTGGTCATCAGCGGCGTCGCCAGCGCGTGCGCCGTGGCGTCCGGCTCCAGCCGGTGGATCAGGTCCAGGCCGGCCGTGAGGTTGCCCCACTGGTCGCTGCCACCCTGCTGGAGCGTGCAGCCGTAGCGCCGGTAGAGCTGCAGGAAGTCCATGCCCTGCAGGATCTGGTAGCTGAACTCGGTGTAGCTGATGCCCTGGTCGGACTCCAGGCGCCGGGCCACGGAGTCCTTCGTCAGCATCTTGTTGACGCGGAAGTGCTTGCCGATGTCCCGCAGGAACTCGATCGCGGACAGGCCCGCGGTCCAGTCCAGGTTGTTCACCATGATCGCGGCGTTCTCGCCCTCGAAGGACAGGAACGGCTCGATCTGGCGGCGCAGCTTGTCCACCCAGCCGGCGACCGTCTCCGGGTCGTTCAGCGTGCGCTCGGCGGTCGGGCGCGGGTCACCGATCAGGCCCGTCGCGCCGCCGACCAGCGCCAGCGGCCGGTGGCCGGCCTGCTGGAGCCGGCGCACGGTGAGCACCTGCACCAGGTGCCCCACGTGCAGCGACGGCGCGGTCGGGTCGAAGCCGCAATAGAACGTGACGGGACCGTCCGCGAGAGCCTTGCGCAATGCGTCCTCGTCGGTGGACAGGGCGAACAGCCCACGCCACTTCAGCTCGTCGACGATGTCCGTCACGGTGGTATGTCTCCTAGAACGAAGGAAAAACGGAGAAAACAGTGCGGGCTTCCCCGAAGGAAGGCGTCCCCCCAGTCTATGGGGGGCCACCGACACCTCAGACGCCCTGGCTGACCGAGCTCATGTTGAAGTCCGGCACCCGCAGGGCAGGCATCGCAGCCCTAGTGAACCAGTCGCTCCACTCCCGCGGCAGCGTCTTTTCCGTACGCCCGGCCTCCGTGGCCCGCCCGAGCAGGCCCACCGGCGACTCGTTGAACCGGAAGTTGTTCACCTCGCCGGCCACCTCGCCGTTCTCCACCAGGTAGACGCCGTCCCGGGTCAGACCGGTCAGCAGCAGCGTCGCCGGGTCGACCTCGCGGATGTACCACAGGCAGGTCAGCAGCAGCCCGCGCTCGGTACCCGCGACCATCTCCTCCAGGGAGCGGTCCGCACCGCCGTCCAGGATCAGGTTGTCCGCGCCCGGCGCGACCGGCAGCCCGGTCAGGCCGGCGCTGTACCGGCTGGTGGTCAGATGCCTCAGCTCACCCCGGCTGATCCACTCGGTGTCCTCCACCGGCAGACCGTTGTCGAACACCGACTGGTCCCCGCCCGAGGAGTGCGCGATCACGAACGGCGCCGACTCCAGGCCGGGCGCGTGCGGGTCGCTGCGCAGGGTCAGCGGCAGGTCGGTGAGCCGCTCGCCCACGCGCGTGCCGCCGCCCGGCTTGGAGAACACCGTCCGGCCCTCGGCCGCGTCCCGCGCCGACGCCGACCACAGCTGGTAGATCAGCAGGTCCGCCACGGCGGTCGGCGGCAGCAGCGTCTCGTACCGCCCGGCGGGCAGCTCCACGCGCCGCTCCGCCCAGCCCAGGCGCACGGCCAGCTCGGCGTCCAGCGCCGTAGGGTCGACGTCCTTGAAGTCCCGCGTGGCGCGGCCCGCCCACGCCGAGCGGGTGCGGTCGGGCGACTTGGCGTTCAGCTCCAGCGTGCCGGTCGGCTGGTCGTGCCGCAGCCGCAGCCCCGTCGAGGTGCCCAGGTACGTCGAGACCAGCTCGTGGTTGGCGAAGCCGTACAGCTCCCGTCCGCCCGCACGCGCGCGTGCGAACGCCTCGCCCAGTGCCGGGGCGAAGTCCCCGAAGACGGCCGAGGAGGTCTCCGCGGGCGGCTCGGCGAAATCGGCGGACTCCGGCACCCCGGCCACCAGCGGCTGCGCGTCCTCGGCGGGCCCGGCGCCGCGCGCGGCGGCCTCGGCGGCCCGCACCAGCGGCTCCAGCTCGTCGGCGGTCACCGCGGACCGGGAGACCACTCCGGACGCCGTGCCCTCCTTGCCGTCGACGGTCGCGATCACGGTGAGGGTGCGCCCGCGCGTGACGCCGTTGGTGGTGAGCGCGTTCCCGGCCCAGCGCAGGTTCGCGGTGGACCGCTCGTCGGCGATCACCACACAGCCGTCGGCCCGGGACAGCTGAAGGGCCCGCTCGACGATCTCGTGCGGCTTGTTCGTCGCGGCGCTCATCGACCGGCCTCCTGCGTGGTGTTCAGAATGTTGACGCCCTTGAACAGGGCCGACGGGCAGCCGTGGGAGACGGCGGCGACCTGCCCCGGCTGGGCCTTGCCGCAGTTGAACGCACCACCGAGGACGTACGTCTGCGGGCCGCCGACGGCCGCCATGGAGCCCCAGAAGTCCGTGGTCGTGGCCTGGTAGGCCACGTCCCGCAGCTGCCCGGTGATCCGCCCGTTGTCGATCCTGAAGAACCGCTGACCGGTGAACTGGAAGTTGTACCGCTGCATGTCGATCGACCACGACCGGTCCCCGACGACGTAGATCCCGCGGTCCACCGACCCGATGAGATCCTCCGTCGACATCCCCGCCGGGTCCGGCTGGAGCGACACGTTGGCCATGCGCTGCACCGGCACATGCGCGGGGGAGTCGGCGTAGGCGCACCCGTTTGACCGCTCGAAGCCGGTGAGCTTCGCGATCCGCCGGTCCAGCTGGTAGCCCACCAGCGTCCCGTCCTTCACCAGGTCCCAGGACTGCGCCGCGACGCCCTCGTCGTCGTAGCCGATCGTGGCGAGCCCGTGCTCGGCGGTGCGGTCGCCGGTGACGTTCATCAGCTCCGAGCCGTACCGCAACGTGCCGAGCTGGTCGAACGTGGCGAAGGAGGTGCCGGCGTAGGCGGCCTCGTAGCCGAGCGCGCGGTCCAGCTCGGTGGCGTGCCCGATGGACTCGTGGATGGTCAGCCACAGGTTCGACGGGTCGACGACCAGGTCGTACAGCCCCGGCTCGACGCTCGGCGCGCGCATCTTCTCCGCGAGCAGCTCCGGGATCTCGGCGAGCTCCCGGTCCCAGTCCCAGCCGGTGCCGGTCAGATACTCCCAGCCGCGCCCGGCGGGCGGCGCGAGGGTGCGCATGGACTCGAACTCGCCGCTGGAGTCGTCCACCGAGACGGCCGTGAGCACGGGGTGCAGCCGCACCCGCTGCTGGGTGGTCACGGTGCCCGCGGTGTCGGCGTAGAACTTGTTCTCGTGGACGGTGAGCAGCGAGGCGTCGACGTGGTCGACCCCGTCCGCGTCCAGCAGCCGCCGGCTCCACTCCGTCAGCTGCCCGGCCTTCTCCTCGTCCGGCACCGAGAACGGATCGATCTCATAAGCCGAGATCCACGTCTTGTCGGCGTGCACGGGCTCACCGGCCAGCTCCACCCGCTCGTCGGATCCCGCGGCCTTGATGACCTGTGCGGACAGTTTGGCCATGGCCACCGCCTGGGAGGCGACCCTGGCGGCGGCGTCCATCGTCAGGTCCACGCCCGAGGCGAACCCCCACGTCCCGCCGTGCACGACCCGCACCGCGTACCCGAGGTCGGTGGTGTCCGACGACCCGGCCGGCCTGGCGTCGCGCAGGCGCCAGGACGCGTTGCGCACCCGCTCGAGCCGGAAGTCGGCGTGCTCCGCCCCGAGCGCACGCGCGCGTGCGAGCGCGGCGTCGGCGAGGGCGCGTAGGGGGAGTGCCGTGAAGGCTTCGTCGATCGTATGAGGCACCGAGGTCTCTCCTGTCGTCGTGACCTGTCGTCGTGACCTGTGGTTGACCCGATCATGTCGCGCCCGCCCGGCCGCGGACCACACGTTTGCGGCTGACGTGCGTCGCTTTCTGTAGGGACCCCACAGTCAGTTCCGTATGCCGCTGTCGGTGCCCGAATGTCCGCGCGCCCGGGCGGACCGATAGGTTTTCCGGGAAGCCGCCTGTCATTCCAGCTGTCCGGGCGGGTGTGTCCGACCGTAATCGAAAGGGTGATCCGTTGAGCCGCTCGGTTCTCGTCACCGGAGGCAACCGGGGCATCGGCCTCGCCATCGCCCGCGCGTTCGCCGACGCCGGCGACAAGGTCGCCATCACGTACCGCTCGGGGGAGCCGCCGGCCGGCTTCCTCGCCGTCAAGTGCGACATCACCGACCCCGAGCAGGTGGAGCAGGCCTACAAGGAGATCGAGGCCGAGCACGGTCCGGTCGAGGTGCTCATCGCCAACGCCGGTGTCACCAAGGACCAGCTCCTGATGCGCATGTCCGAGGAGGACTTCACCTCGGTCATCGACACCAACCTCACCGGCACCTTCCGGGTCGTCAAGCGCGCCAACCGCGGCATGCTGCGCGCCAAGAAGGGCCGGGTCGTCCTGATCTCGTCCGTCGTCGGGCTGCTCGGCTCCGCGGGGCAGGCCAACTACGCCGCCTCCAAGGCCGCCCTCGTCGGCTTCGCGCGCTCCCTCGCCCGTGAGCTGGGCTCGCGCAACATCACCTTCAACGTCGTCGCGCCCGGTTTCGTCGACACCGACATGACCAAGACGCTCACCGACGAGCAGCGCAAGAACATCGTGGCGCAGGTGCCGCTGGGCCGCTACGCGCAGCCGGACGAGATCGCCGCGACGGTGCGGTTCCTCGCCTCGGACGACGCCTCGTACATCACTGGAGCCGTCATTCCCGTTGACGGCGGACTGGGAATGGGTCACTGATCACCATGAGCGGAATTCTCGAGGGCAAGCGCGTCCTGATCACCGGTGTGCTGATGGAGTCCTCCATCGCCTTCCACGCCGCCAAGCTGGCCCAGGAGCAGGGCGCCGAGATCATCCTGACCGCGTTCCCGCGGCCCACGCTGACCGAGCGCATCGCCAAGAAGCTGCCCAAGCCCACCAAGGTCATCGAGCTCGACGTCACCAACGACGAGCACCTCGGCCGGCTCGCCGACCTGGTCGGCGAGGAGCTGGGCGGCCTCGACGGCGTCGTGCACTCCATCGGCTTCGCGCCGCAGGACGCGCTCGGCGGCAACTTCCTGAACACGCCGTTCGAGTCCGTCGCCACCGCGATGCACGTCTCGGCGTACTCCCTGAAGTCGCTGACCATGGCCTGCCTGCCGCTGATGCAGAACGGCGGCTCGGTCGTCGGTCTCACCTTCGACGCCCAGTTCGCCTGGCCGCAGTACGACTGGATGGGCCCGGCCAAGGCCGCCCTGGAGGCCACCAGCCGCTACCTCGCCCGCGATCTGGGCAAGCAGAACATCCGCTGCAACCTCATCTCCGCGGGCCCGCTCGGCTCCATGGCCGCCAAGTCCATCCCTGGCTTCAGCGACCTGGCCGCCGTGTGGGACACCCGCTCCCCGCTGGAGTGGGACCTGAAGGACCCGGACCCGGCCGGCCGCGGCATCGTCGCCCTGCTGAGCGACTGGTTCCCGAAGACCACCGGCGAGATCGTCCACGTGGACGGCGGTCTGCACGCCATCGGCGCCTGATCGCCGCCGACCCGGTCACGACCGGCCGTGAAGGGCCCGCACCCCCTGGGTGCGGGCCCTTTCCGCATCACCCGTTCGGCTCACCGGCCGGGCGGACAGCGGCGCTCACCACGCACGCTGGAAGGGCACCGCCCCGCAGCCGTACGGCCGAGGAGGTCTGCTTGTGCGCCTGTTCCGCAGCCTCGCCCCAGTGACCGTCGCCGCCGCTGTCGTCCTCTGCCTGCCGTACGAAGCGCTGCCCCACGCGCGTGCGGCGCGCCCCGCCGCCGAGCAGCCCTTCGGCGCCGAGTGCCGCACGACCGTCCACGGCTCCGAGGTCGTCGCCTGGTGCCACAACCCCTATGTGGGCACCGATCGCGTCGCTCTGCACATCGAGTGCGCCCGATGGTGGGACCTCGACACCGACTCCGCCCCGGCCCAGGTCGGCCCGGCCACGACCGTACGGCTGACCGGGCGCTGCTGGAAGGAGGTCGAGGCGGTGTGGATCAGCCACGACAAGGGGTGAGCCGTGTGGATCGGTCAGGGGGAGGGCCGAGCCGTGTGGATCGGTCAGGGGAAGGCGTGAGCCGCGCGGATCAGCCACGAGAAGGGCTGGGCCCCCTGCCCGCGATCAGCCACGAGAAGGGCAGGGCCGCTTCGATCAGCGGCCAGGCGGCGTGAACCGGCCCGGGCGGCACAGGAACGGGTAGCTCGCGGCCTCCACGGCGGCAGTCTCGGCGTCGCCGGCGCGCAGCGCGTCGAGCAGCCGCCGGTGGTCCATGTGCGTCTCCGGGGTCAGCTGCCCGCCGACGTCCTCGCGCAGCCAGTCCCGCAGCACCTCGCCCAGGTCGGCGTAGAGCGCCTTCAGCACGTCGTTGTGGGACGCAGAGACCACCGCGAGGTGGAAGGTGGCGTCCGCCGTCACGAACGCCTCCGCGTCCCCCGACTCCCACGCCTCCTCGCGCCGCAGCAGCAGCGCGTCCAGCTGCTTGAGGTCCTTCTCCGTGCGCCGGTGAGCCGCGAGCCGGGCCGCGCTCGACTCCAGCGTGGAGCGCAGCTCGGCGACGTGCTGTGGATCGGCGTCGGCGAACCGGCGGTGCATCACACCGGCCAGCTCACTGGTGGCGACCACATAGGTGCCGGAGCCCTGGCGGATGTCCAGCAGGCCGTTGTGCGCGAGGGCGCGCACGGCCTCACGGACGGTGTTGCGGGCAACCCCCAGCTGTTCGACCAGCTCGGGTTCGGTCGGGATGCGCGAACCGACCGGCCACTCGCCGGAGGTGATCTGGTTGCGCAGCTCGGCGATGACCTGCTCGGACAGCACCGAACGTCGGGGATGGCTCAGGGGCATGGGACACCTTCGCACGCGCGCGGCCGGGGCCGGCCGCCCGGGAATGGACAACCAATCATCCCATGATTCTATGATGGGCGGCATGGCCAGCGAGGAAACCCGGACGATGACGACCCCGACCCAGCCCGAAGCGAGCAAGAAGACCGGCGGTGCCGCCCCGCGCACGTGGGCGACGCGCCTGGTCGTGATCGGCATCATGCTGTCCGCGCTCAACCTCCGCCCCGCCATCACCAGCCTCGGCGCCCTCCTGGAGGAGGTCCGCGACGGGCTCGGGATGAGCGGCAGCGTGGCGGGCCTGCTCACCTCCGTGCCGTCGCTGTGCTTCGCCGTGTTCGGCGTGACCGCCCCCCGGCTCGCCCGCCGCTTCGGCCCCGCCGCCGTCGTGTGCGCGGGCATGGCCGCCATAGCCGTCGGCCTGGTGGTACGGCCGTACGCCGGGAGCACGGGCGGCTTCCTCGCGGCCAGCGCCCTCGCCCTGATGGGCATCGCCGTCAGCAACGTGCTCATGCCGGTCATCGTCAAGCACTGGTTCCCCGATCGGGTGGGTTCCATGACCGGCCTGTACTCGATGTTCCTCGCCTGCGGCACCTCGATCGCGGCCGCCACCACCGTGCCGATGACCCGCGCCCTGGGCGGCAACTGGCAGTCCGGCCTCGTGGTGTGGGCCGGCCTGGCCGCCGCGGCCGTGGTGCCCTGGCTGCCGATCCTGCGCGAGCGCGGCACCGGCGATCCCGCCGCCTCGCGGCGGAGCACGGCCGCCGCATCACGGCAGAGCAGCCCGGCCGAGGAGTCCGCGCCCGTGCTGCGCATCACGCGCAGCCGCACCGCCTGGGCGCTCGCCGTCTTCTTCGGCCTCCAGGCCACCGCCGCCTACATCACGATGGGCTGGATGGCGCAGATCTTCCGTGACTCGGGTGTCTCGGCGGGCACCGCCGGCGTGCTCCTCGCCGTCACCATGGCGATGGGCGTGCCGCTCGCCTTCGTCATCCCGCGGCTGGCCACCCGGCTGCCCCAGCAGGGGCCCATCGTGCTCGCCCTCGGCGCCTGCGGCCTCGCCGGATACGCGGGTCTGTACTTCGCGCCCGCCGCCGGCGCCTGGGCCTGGGCCCTCCTGCTCGGCATCTCCAACTGCTCCTTCCCGCTCGCGCTGACCATGGTCGGCATGCGCGCGAAGACGGGCGCGGGTGTGGCTCAGCTGTCGGCGTTCGCCCAGAGCACCGGCTACCTGATCTCGATCCCCGGTCCGCTGCTGGTCGGCGTGCTGTACCAGAGCAGCGGCGGCTGGGGCCTGCCGATCGCCCTGATGGCCGCCCTGATGGTGCCGCAGATGGTCGTGGGCTTCCTCGCCGGGCGCGACCGCACGGTGGAGGACGAGGCGGCCTCCGCGAGCTGACGGCGCCCGCGAGGGGGCGTCCGCGAGTGGGACGGCGTCGGGCGGGGGCCGCGTCCGGTCAGGGGACTGCGTCCGGCGGGTGACGGTGTCCGGCGGGTGAAGGTGTCCGTCAGGTGGCGGCGTCCGGTGGGTGCGGGGGGCTTCGGCCGGACCCCGGAGTCGGGCGTTCCGGGCCGGGGTGGGACACTGACGCCATGCCCGTGCTCGAGCCGAACCCCCAGAACGGCCAGAAGAAGATGCTCATCGTCTTCGGCTCGTTCCTCGCCATCTTCGTGATCATCGCCATCATCGCGACGATCGCCTCCCCGTGAACCCCTTCTGAGCCCCGCCCCGGCCGACGGTGGGGCTGTCCCCACCATCCCCTAGGGGGTGAGGGTCAGGGTCGAGTGGGTGGATCACCGGATGGGCCGCGGCCCGAGGATTCCGTAGCGTCGAGACGTGGCCGCCGAACGGCGGATCACGACCGTTCACGGCACGCTCGACGACCGCGGAGGCTCCCATGTCGGCCCGTTCGCACACCCCGCCCCACCCGGCGACCACGGGCGGCGTCCAGACCCGGCTGCCCTGGTGGGCCCTCGCTCTGCCCGCCCTCGCCTTCGTCACCCTGTTCGTGCTGGTACTGAACCCCACGGACGCGTCGGCGGCCACCGGCGAGCCGGCGATCACCCAGCTGTTCCAGCACCTTCAGGCGCTCCTCGCGCGCTAGGCGTGTCCCAGGGGGGAAGGCCGGTCAACTCCCTGCGCCCCGTGGCCTGTTTCATGCGAAGCTGGGACGCATGAGCGTCGCAGAACCCCGCAGGATCGTCCTCTTCCGGCATGCGAAAGCCGACTGGCCACAGGTGCCCGACCACGAGCGGCCGCTCGCCGAACGGGGCCGCAAGGACGCCGTCGAAGCCGGACTCAGGCTGGCCGACACCGGCATCCCCTTCGACCTGACCCTGTGCTCCACCTCGACCCGCACCCGCGAGACCTGGAAGCTCGCCGCCCACGAGTTCCCGCACCGGCCGAAAACGGTCTACGAGGAGCGGATCTACGAGGCCTCCCCGGGTGAACTGATCGCCCTGCTCAACGAGACCCCTGACGACGTGCGCAGTCTGCTGCTCATCGGCCACAACCCGGGCGTCCAGGGTCTCGCCGAGGTCCTGGCAGGCGCGGCCGAGGACGACGCCCGCGCGAGCATGAGCCGACGCGGCTTCCCGGCCGCCGCCTTCGCCGTCCTCACCTTCGACGCCCCCTGGAAGTCCCTCGAGCCGGGCCTTGCCACGCTGGTCGACTACTGGGCGCCCGCCGACTGACCCCCGCCCGCGCAGCGGCCCCGTCCGCCTACGCACAGGGCCCACGCACAGAGGGCCTACGCACAGGGGCCCGGCACCGTCGCGGTGCCGGGCCCCTGTCATGTCCGTCGCTCTGCGTGCACGCGCCCTGGCTGTCGGTCGCACCACGCGTCGCTCACACCTACGTCACCCGGGCGTCCGTCGCGCTACGCGGCGCTCAGCGCGTACGTCGCCCTGGGCGTCCGTCGTCCTACTCCCCGGCGACCGTGTCCGCCGCCTCGACCTCTTCGCGGGTGATCCCCAGCAGATACAGCACCGTGTCGAGGAACGGCACGTTCACCGCGGTGTGCGCGGCCTCCCGTACCACCGGCTTGGCGTTGAAGGCCACCCCGAGCCCGGCCGCGTTCAGCATGTCCAGGTCGTTGGCGCCGTCGCCGATCGCCACCGTCTGCGACAGCGGTACGCCCGCCTCCGCGGCGAACCGGCGCAGCAGCCGTGCCTTGCCCGCCCGGTCGACGATCTCGCCGGTGACCCGGCCGGTCAGCTTGCCGTCGACGATCTCCAGCGTGTTGGCCTGGGCGAAGTCGAGGCCGAGGCGCTCCTTGAGGTCGTCGGTCACCTGGGTGAAGCCGCCGGAGACCACGCCGACCTGGTAGCCGAGTCGTTTCAGCGTGCGGATCAGGGTGCGTGCGCCCGGTGTCAGCCGCACCTCGCTGCGCACCTTGTCCACCACGGACGCGTCCAGGCCCTCGAGCAGGGCCACGCGCGCGTGCAGCGACTGTTCGAAGTCCAGTTCCCCGCGCATCGCGGCCGCGGTCACCTCGGCGACCTTGTCCTCGCAGCCGGCGTGCGCGGCGAAGAGCTCGATGACCTCGTCCTGGATCAGGGTGGAGTCCACGTCCATCACCACGAGCCGCTGCGCCCTGCGGTGCAGCCCCGCCGCTACGACCGCGACATCGACACCGAGTGCCGCCGCGTCCGTCACCAGGGCGGTCCGCAGCGGCTCGGTCGCCACGCCGGACACCGCGAACTCCACCGCGGTGACGGGGTACTTGGCCAGGCGGAAGATACGGTCGATGTTGCCACCCGCCTTGGTGATCTTCGCGGCGATGGCGGCGGTGGCCTCGGCGGTGAGCGGGTGGCCCAGCACCGTGACCAGGGAGCGGCCGAGCCCGCGCGGACGGTTGTCGCCGCGGCCGGAGATGATCTCGGCCTGCATCTTCATCGACTCGGCCCAGCTGTGCACGGTCGCCCGCAGGTCGCCCTCCAGGCCCGGCGAGGGCTGGGTCACGAGCGCGCACAGCACGATACGGCCACGGGTGACGACCTGCTCGATGTCGACCACGTCGACGGAGTAGGCGGCGAGGGTGTCGAAGAGTCCCGCCGTGATGCCCGGCCGGTCCTTGCCGAAGATCTTGACGAGGAGGGTGGGGACGTCCGAGGACTCGGGGGTCTCGGGAGTCCCGGGGGTCGAGGTCTGCGAAGCGCTCATGGTGTTCCCACCGTATCCGGCACCGAGTGCCTTGCGCCCTCGAGGTCCGCCTGGCGGACACGGAACACTCGACGACACTCGGGTGACGCCGGGTCGACGGGGAGGCGTCCGACCCGGGCCGACCGGGTCCCCCGCCAGGGCGGTGCACAGGGGCGCGCAGGGGGGCGTACGCGGGCGCGTCCGCCGCTGACATGCCGCCCCGCACCAACCGGGTCCCGTGGCTCAGCGCGGCCTCTTGGGCCCGCGCGGCGGGGGAGCGGGCGGTGGCGGCGGCGGAGGCGGCACGTCGTCGGGCCAGGACGGCGACCGCCGGCCCTTCCGCGGCGGCGCGAGCGGACCGACGACGGTGGGGGCCCCGTACACGTCGGCCCCCGGTCCCGCCCGTTCCGGCTCCTCACGCGCCGGCCCCTCACCCTCCGGCCCTCCGCGCTCCGGCTCCTCACGTCCCGGCTCCGCCCGCTCCGGCCCCTCACGCCCCGGCCCCTCACCCTCCGGCCCTCCGCGCTCCGGCCCCTCACGCCCCGGCTCCGCAGCCGGCCGTGAGTCCTCCGGTTCCGGTGGCGTCTCCGCGACCCGGAGATAGGGGTTCGTGTCCGGGTTCGGCGGCCGGTACGAGGTCCTCGGGGCATACGGCCCCGACGGCTCGGCCGGGGCGTACGGCTCCGGGGCCGCACCCGGCCGGCCCACTTCCGGTGTCCGCCCCTGCACCTCCGGCCGCCACGACCGCCCCCGCGCCTCCGGCCCCCACGGCTCCCCAGGGCCGCCCGACCCCGCCCCCGGCGCCGCTGCACCCTCCTGCCCGTCCACCCCGTCCGGCCATCTGACCCCCGCCCCCGGCATCCCCGCCCACCCCGGCCGGTCGACCCCGCCCGCCCACCCGGCGCCCGCCCCCTGCGCCCCGTCGGCCTCCACCGCCTCGTCCGCCCCGTCCGCCTCCGACGCTCCGGCGGACTCCCACCGCACCGCCCGCGCCCCGGCCTTCCCCGCCGCGTACGCCACCAACCCCCCGGCAGCCCCCGCCCCCGCGCCCCACACAACCCCCAGCAGCAAGGCGAAGCCCCACCGCTCGTGCAGCGCGATCCCGGCGCCGAAGGCGTCGAAGCCGAGGACGGACAGCGACGCGTCGGCCGACAGCCCCGCCAGCCACCCGAGCAGTACCAGTGCCGGTGCGGTCACGGCGGCCAGCCCCGCCGCGCACCGCCCGGCGAAAGCCGTGGCCCCCAGCTCCGCGCCGCCCACCGGCAGCCGTACCCCCGTCAGAACCCCCGCGAGCAGCATCAGCGACGCCGCGCCCAGCGCCAGCAGCCACACCCGGCCGTCCAGATCGGCCAGCCGGGTGAGCGTCAGCGGCCGGTCGGCACCGGAGCCGAGGAGGTCGTCCACCGGGTGCGGCAGGACACGGGTCAGGATTCCGGTCGCCCGGCCGTCCCACGGCACGAACAGGCCGAGGGGGACGCCGAGCCAGACCCCGTTGGGCGCGCCGAGCAGCGCCGCGCCCGCGATCCGCCGCGGATGGGCGTCGCCGATCGCCGCGTACGCCGCCGCAGCGAGCCCGGCGGCCACCGCCACCAGCAACACCGTCACGAGCGCGGAAGCGGCCGGCCGTATCACCCGGTGGGCGGCTTCCCAGCCGCGCGGCAGGGGAGTGCGCCGCGAGGCCAGCAGGGCGACGAGCAGCACGCCGGCCGCCCAGCCGAGCCCGCCGAGCAGCGTCGGCGCCGCGTCGACCGTGAACCCCACGGACGCCTTGGCGCCGACCAGGTCACCGATCCGGTCCGGCAGCGACCCGCTGATGTCCCCGACGTCACCGAGCCCAGGGATGGCCGGCCCGCCGTCACCGCCCGGCAGCCGGTCCAGTCCGAGCGCGTTCCCGTCGATCGTCACCACGTCCTGCCCGGCCCAGGCCGGCAGGCCCATCAGGCCGGTGAACAGGGCGAGCACCGTGCCCACGCGCGCGAGGAGTTCGGCCGGTGCGACGACAACCCCGGCCGTCCGCAGGGACCGTAGGAAGAACCATGACAGCAGCAGGGCGCCGACCAGGCTCACCCCCAGTGGCGTGATCTCGATGGCGGTGTGGGCCTCGGCGCCCTGGAGTCCGAAGGCGGACACGTTCCCGGACGGGCTGACCGCCCCACCCGCCCCGAGCGCCACCACCGCCGCGGTCATCGGCCCCAACGAGCCCGCCGCATCGGCCCCGAGGAGATGCAGACCGAGCGCGGCCGTGCCCGCCATCCCGGCGAGTGCCCAGCTCACGGCGGCGATCGAGGACAACAGGACGTCGGCCCACGGCACTTCGGCGCCGGACCGCGCGTCCTCGGTCTTCGCAGCTGAGCCCATGGCAGACCCCCCGATCCGCGCCGCGGCTTGCGCCGTTCTTGTCCCCCTCGCGGGGGATTACCACTCTCCGGCCCGGTTTCCACCCCGTCAACGGAAACGGCCGAGACGCTCGGGAGCGCTCTTCACAAGGCCCGACTTTCGGTCAGGGGGCCGCTACTGAAATAGTTCCCCCCGATGTTCGACATCCCTAGACTCCCTGCGACGGGGGTAACTCGGGGGACAACTCAGTGGGGCATGGAGTGCCGGAACTCGTACTGGAATCAAACGGACGTACCTGGACGCTCGATCCATCCAGGTCATACACCCTCGGACGCGATCCGCAGGGCGACATCGTCTTCGACGACGCCAGGGTCTCCTGGCGCCACGCCACGGTCAGTTTCAACGGCCGTAGTTGGGCGATCGAGGACCACGGCAGCACCAACGGCACGTTCGTGCAGGGCCAGCGGATCCATCATCTGGAACTCGCCGCCGGCACGGCGGTGAACCTGGGCAACGCCACCGACGGCCCGCTGCTGAAGCTGTCCGGCGCAGGCGCCGCGGTGGCCCAGCCCCAGCAGCCGTACGCCGCGCAGGCCGCCAACCCGGGCTGGGGGCAGCCGCAGACGCCGCAGGCGGACTGGCAGCAGACGCCCCAGCCGCAGACCGCACAGCCGCAGGCCCCGCAGGCCGAGTGGCAACAGCAGTCCGCCCCGGGCATCCCGCAGCAGCAGGGCCCGGCGCAGCACACGCCCGGCGGTGGCGCGGGGGCACCGCCGGTCTACGGCGACCGCAGCCCGACCACCTTCCACCAGTTCTCCCTCGGCCGCGTGATGCGCATCGGCCGTGCTCTGGAGAACGAGCTGGTGGTCTCCGACCTGCAGGTCTCCCGGCACCACGCCGAGTTCCACGCCACGCCCGACGGGCGCATGGAGATCCGCGACCTCGGCTCGCACAACGGCACGTACGTCAACGGCCAGCCGATCCCCAAGGGCGGCTCGCAGCTGCTCGGGCCCACCGACATCGTCGGCGTCGGCCACTCGACGTTCCGGATCGTCGGCGACCGGCTCGAGGAGTTCGTGGACACCGGTGAGGTGTCCTTCTCCGCCCGCCACCTGACCGTCACGGTCGACGGCGGCAAGCAGATCCTCAAGGACGTCTCCTTCGGCGTCCCCGAGAAGTCGCTGATCGCGGTCATCGGCCCGTCGGGTTCCGGCAAGTCCACGCTGCTCAAGGCGCTGACCGGCTACCGGCCCGCCGACCAGGGCGAGGTCCTGTACGACAACCGCAACCTCTACAAGCAGTTCGCCGAGCTGCGCCAGCGCATCGGTCTGGTCCCGCAGGACGACATCCTGCACAAGGAGCTGACCGTCAAGAAGGCGCTGAAGTACGCGGCCAAGCTGCGCTTCCCGGCCGACACCACGGGCGCCGAGCGCGACGCCCGGATCGACGAGGTGCTGCGCGAGCTCAAGCTCGACATCCACAAGGACAAGAAGGTCACGTCGCTGTCCGGTGGTCAGCGCAAGCGTGTCTCGGTCGCCCTGGAACTGCTGACCAAGCCGTCGCTGATCTTCCTCGACGAGCCGACCTCGGGTCTCGACCCGGGCATGGACCGCGACGTGATGCAGCTGCTGCGCGGCCTCGCCGACGACGGCCGCACGGTCCTCGTCGTCACCCACTCGGTGGCGGAGCTGGCACTGTGTGACAAGCTCCTGGTGATGGCGCCGGGCGGCTCGGTCGCCTACTTCGGCCCGCCGGAGGAGGCGCTGAACTTCTTCGGCTACGACACCTGGGCCGACGTCTTCTCCGCCTTCGAGAACTACCGCGACTACGACTGGGCGGGCCGCTGGAAGGGCTCCCAGCACTACCAGATGTACGCCGCGGACATCGACGCCGTCGCGCCGCAGGCCGTACAGCTTCCGCCGATGCAGGCGATGAAGCCGCCGAAGCCGCAGGGCTGGTTGTCGCAGTGGGTCACGCTGGTGCGCCGCTACGTCTCGGTGATCGTCTCCGACAAGGGCTTCCTCGCCCTGATGGTGATCCTGCCGGCCGTCCTCGGCGCGGTGAGCCTGCTCATCGACCACGACCGCGGCCTGCTGCCGAACCCGGTCAACCCGCAGACCGGCCGGATCATTCCCAACGGCACCGCGACCACGGTCCTGCTGATCCTCGCGGTCGGCGCGTGCTTCGCCGGCGCCGCCAACTCCGTCCGTGAGCTGATCAAGGAACGGGTGATCTACGAGCGGGAGCGCGCGACCGGCCTGTCCCGGTCGGCGTATCTGATGTCGAAGGTCTTCGTGCTCGGCCTGATCACGGTGGGCCAGGGCCTGCTGGTCGGTGTGATCGGCTTCGCCAGCCGGGAGATCCCCTCCGAGGGCCTGGTCCTCGGCGGCGCCACGCTGGTCGAGCTGTCCCTGCCGATCATGGCGCTGGGCTTCACCTCGATGATGTTCGGCCTGATCATCTCCTCGCTGGTGAAGACCGCCGAGAAGACGATGCCGCTGCTGGTGATGTTCGCGATCATCCAGGTGGTCTTCACCGGCTGTCTGTTCAGCCTGCACGGCTCGATCGGCGTCAACGAGTTCTCGTACCTGATGCCGTCGCGCTGGGCGGTGGCCGCCGCCGGTGCCACGCTGGACTTCAACAAGATCAGCCCGCCGGAGAAGGCCGGCGAGACCGACCCACTGTGGGACCACACGGTCGGCGCCTGGGGCCTGGACATGGTCGCGCTGATCGCGCTCGGCGTGGTCTGCGGCTTCTTCGTGGCGCGCTTCCTGCGCCGCCACGAGCCCGAGGTCATGCGCAAGTAGGGCGCCCGGACAACCCCGAAGGGCGGCACCCCGTCAGTTGGGTGCCGCCCTTCGGCGTCTGTGCTCGCGAAAACCGTGTCTTCGCGGATACGTCGCGGGTGCGAGAAGAGGTCCGCGCCGACCTCAGTACGCGCTGTTGACGTTGTCCATCGAGCCGTAGCGGTCGGCCGCGTAGTTGCAGGCGGCGGTGATGTTGGCGACCGGGTCGTAGATGTTCCAGGACGTGCCGGGGACGTGGTACGCCTTGAAGGTCGGCGGGATCACCTGCAGCAGGCCCTTGGACGGGATGCCGTTGATGGCGTTGATGTCCCAGTCGTTGATGGCCATCGGGTTGCCGGAGGACTCCCGCATGATGTTGCGGTGGATGCCGGAGTAGCTGGCCGGGATGTGGTGCTTCTTCAGGATGTCGAGCGACTCACGGATCCAGCCGTCGAGGTTGTTCGGGTAGCTCTTGACCACGTGCGGCTTGAGGGCCGGGCGCTTGGCGGCGCGGCTCGCGGCCTCCTTGGCCTTGCGGACGGCAGCGGCCTTCTTGGCGGCCTCGGCCTTCTTGACGGCAGCGGCCTTCTTCGCGGCGGCGGCCTTCGCGACGGCGGCCTTCTGAGCGGCTTCGGCCTTCTTCTGCGCGGCGATCTGCTGCGCCTTGAGGTCGGCCGTGGCGAGCTGGTCGGTGATGCTCGCCTTGACATCCTTGATCTGCTCGGTGCTGTAGGCGACCTTGGCGGGCGCGGCGGCCTCGCTGGTGACCGTGGTCTTGCCCTCGGCGCTGCTGGGCACCGCGGACATGGCGATCGCGGCGGCACCGAGGACGCCGACACCGGCGGCCGCGATCTTCTGGTGCTTGGTCAGCGAGCGACTATAGAGACGGGAGGAGAAATTCTTGGGCATGCGTAACGGACCTCTTCGAATAGCGCGGAGGTCGCTCACGTCCGGCGGGGGACTACGGGCACTTCCCGCACGAACGCCGCGGACCTGGAGCCCGCGGCGCTGAGCGACGAAGCAATTCTTAGCGGCCGCAAAATTCGCTGGCAAAGGTGTGACGTACGAAGCCAGGTAGTGGATCAGGTAATGCCAAAACGGGACAGACAGGACTGTCTGCCCCGTTCATGTGGGGTGCTTGTCCTCCTAATCCCCTTCGTACGTGACCTGGACCCTATGCGCGGGCTCACACCGGCGGAGCACCGGTCTCACCGGCAGTTGCGTCAGCAATGCGCAGCGTGAGGGCCGTCCTCCGGCAGGATGAGGTGCAGGTCGCCGAACTCGTGCCAGAGATACAGACCGCGCAGCGCCTCCTCATACGCACGGGCCACCGCCGCCCGGCCCGCGACGGCCTCGAGCATCAGAAGGTGCGAGGCCTGCGGCTCGTGCAGCCCGGTCAGCAGCCCGCCCACGACGCGCACCCCGCACGCGGGCGTCACCACCAGATCCGTCCACCCCGCACGCGCGCGTACGGCCCCGTCGGCGCCCATCGCAGACTCCACGGCCCGCACCGCGGTCGTCCCGACGGCGATCACCCGGCCGCCTCCCGCCCTGACGGCGTTGATCAGCCGCGCCGACGCCCGCGGCACCGCGAACCGCTCCGGATACGGCGGCTCGTGCGCCTCGGCCGAGGCCACCCCCGTGTGCAGCGTCACCGGCGCGAACTGCACCCCACGGCTCACCAGCTCCGCCACCAGCCGCGCCGTGAAGGGCCGCGCCGCGCTCGGCATCTCCGCACTGCCCGTGCCGTCCGCCGTCGGCAGCGCGAACACCGTCTGGTGGGCGGACAGCGGCTGGTCCCGCTCCGTGTACGCGTACCGGATGGGCCGCCCGCGCTCCCGCATCAGCCGGAGTACGTCACCCTCCGCCACCCGCGCCCACCACAACCGTGCGGCGCGCTCGCTCACCGGCTGCTCCAGGACCAGCCGGGCGCCACCGGGCAGACCTATGGACGCACCCGCGGGCGCCCCCGCACGCGCGCGTGTGGTGCCCCGGCCGTCCGGCTCCCGCAGCTCCACCGCCCACCGGCCGTCGTCCCCGCGGGTGGAGAAGTGCACCACCACGCGCGCGTGCCCGAGCCGCCCGTCCACCGCAGCCGCCAGCGTCGGCGAGGTGTTCACCACCAGCAGGTCCCCGGCCCGCAGCAGCCGCGGCAGCTCCGTGAACGCGTGATGCGACACCTGTGTCCCGCACGACACCAGCAGCCGTACCGCGTCCCGGTCCAGCCCCGGCCCCCGCTGCTCCACCGGCACGCGCGCGGACAGCTCCTCGGGGACCCGCAGCGCGAGCGTCACGACTGCCCCCGCAGCCGGTCGGCGGTGTACCGCCCGCTCGGCCGGCGCTCGTCCAGCAGCCGCAGCAGCACCGGAGCGATCGCCTCCGGCGCCGGCGTCCCCGCCAGGTCCTCGTCCGGCTCCGCCGCGGCCAGCATCCCGGTCCGCATGCCGCCCGGATCGGCCCACCACACCCGCAGCCCCGGCTCCTCCACGGCCAGCACCGCCGACAGCTGGTCCAGGGCCGCCTTCGTCGCGCCGTACCCGCCCCACGTGCGGTACGCCTCCACGGCCGCGTCGGAGGTCACGTTCAGTACCGCGCCGGCCTCGGCCTGGCGCAGCAGCGGCAGCGCCTCCTGGATCAGCGCCAGCGGAGCCAGCACGTTCGTCTCCAGCGCCGCCCGGAATCCGTCCAGCGGGTGTCGCTCCAGCGGGACCAGCGGCTCCACGCCCAGCACCCCGGCGTTGTTGACCAGCAGATCGAGGCCGCCCAGCTTCCAGGCCGCCGCCACCAGCTCCGACCGGTGGCGGGCGTCGGTCACATCCCCGGGCACCGCCTCCACCCGCGTGCCGTACGACGCGAGCGCCGCCGCCGTCTCCTTCAGCGCCCCGGCGCCGCGCGCGTCCAGCGCCAGATCCCAGCCGCGCGCCGCCAGCGCCCCGGCCAGCGCCCGCCCCAGCCCCTTCGAGGCCCCCGTGATGATCGCAACCGGCATGACAACCGTCTCCTCGTCCCTGGACCGCCTCCGCTCGGCGGTGACCTCACCGTAGGAACGCCGCCCCGGCCACCGCCTCGGACGCGGGCAGCACAGCGGCACGGCCCTTCGCCCTAGGTCCGCCACACGGCCCTTCGCCCTAGGTCCGTCCCCCCGCCCTCGTCCTGGGTCCGCCGACACCGTCCCCGGTCCTAGGCCCGGCCCTAGGTCCCGGGACCTGGGCGGTGGCCGTCACGGGGCGGATCCGTGATGTCCGACCCCGCCGGTACCGTGAGGTCATGAGTCACGGTCCCCGGTCCGGCCTCGCCGCGGTGAGCGCCGCGCTGCTGGCCATGAGCAGGCATCTCGAGGTGCGCGACGTCCTGAAGACGATCGTCGCCTCGGCCCGCGAGCTGCTCGACGCCCAGTACGCCGCCCTCGGCGTCCCCGACGACCACGGCGGCTTCGCCCAGTTCGTCGTCGACGGTGTCAGCGAGGAGCAGTGGAAGGCCATCGGCCCGCTGCCGCGCCAGCACGGCATCCTCGCGGCGATGCTCCGCGAGGCCAGGCCCGAGCGTCTCGCCGACGTGCGCAAGGACCCCCGCTTCGAGGGCTGGCCCTCCGCCCACCCCGAACTCGCCGACTTCCTGGGCCTGCCCATCCGCGACGGCGACGAGGTCATCGGCGCGTTGTTCCTCGCGAACAAGAACTGCCCGCGTCAGGACGGCCGCTGCGGCTTCACCGAGGAGGACGAGGAACTGCTCGCCATCCTCGCCCAGCACGCGGCGATCGCCCTGACCAACGCCCGCCTGTACGAGCGCAGCCGCGAGCTGACCATCGCCGAGGAACGCTCCCGCCTCGCCCACGAACTGCACGACGCGGTCAGCCAGAAGCTGTTCTCCCTGCGCCTGACCGCCCAGGCAGCCGCCCGGCTCGTCGACCGCGACCCGGCCCGCGCCAAGTGCGAGCTGCAGCAGGTGGCCGCCCTCGCCGCCGAGGCCGCCGACGAACTGCGCGCCGCCGTCGTCGAACTGCGCCCCGCAGCGCTCGACGAGGACGGTTTGGTCGCCACCCTGCGCACCCAGATCCAGGTGCTCGACCGCGCCCACTCCGCACGCGTGACATTCGCCGCCCGTGGCATCCGCGCCCTGCCCTCCGCCCAGGAGGAAGCCCTGTTGCGCGTCGCCCAGGAGGCCCTGCACAACGCTCTGCGTCACGCCGCGGCCGAGCACGTCGACGTCACCCTGGACCGCCGCGGCCCCGGCGCCGTTCTGCGCGTCACCGACGACGGCACCGGCTTCGACCCCAAGGCGATACGGCGCGCCGGACGCCACCTCGGCCTGGTCTCCATGCGCGACCGGGCGGACGGGGTCGGCGGCAGGCTGACCGTGGAATCGGCGCCCGGCAAGGGCACCACGATCGAGATGGAGGTCCCCGGTGGCTGAGGCAATCAGGGTGCTGCTCGTCGACGACCACCAGGTCGTCCGCCGGGGCCTGCGCACCTTCCTGGAGGTGCAGGACGACATCGAGGTCGTCGGGGAGGCCGCCGACGGCGCCGAAGGCGTCGCCCGGGCCGAGGAGTTGAAGCCGGACGTCGTCCTCATGGACGTCAAGATGCCCGGAATGGACGGCGTGGAGGCCCTGCGCAAGCTCCGCGAACTAGGCAACCCCGCGCGCGTGCTCATCGTCACCAGCTTCACCGAGCAGCGCACGGTGGTCCCGGCCCTGCGCGCCGGCGCCGCCGGGTACGTCTACAAGGACGTGGACCCCGACGCGCTGGCCGGCGCCATCCGCTCCGTGCACGCCGGGCACGTGCTGCTCCAGCCCGAGGTCGCCACCGCTCTGCTCTCCCAGGAGGAGGCGAACTCCGGTCAGGGCCGGGGGAATTCGCTCACCGAGCGGGAGCGCGAGGTGCTGGGCCTGATCGCGGACGGCCGCTCCAACCGGGAGATCGCCCGCGCGCTGGTCCTGTCCGAGAAGACGGTGAAGACCCACGTCTCGAACATCCTCATGAAACTCGACCTGGCGGACCGCACGCAGGCCGCGCTGTGGGCCGTTCGTCACGGTGTGTCCGGGTGATCGGCAACTCGGAAGGTTCCCTTCCGGACTGAGATTCATACCGTCGTGGGAATGTCCCCCGGATGGCGTATCCCGGGGTGGGGGCCCGCCGTTCTCCAGTGCGTGCTGCGGCGACTGCCGCGGCAATCGCAAGGAGGGCTTTGAAAGTGAAGAACCTGAAGAAGGCAGCGGCCGTGACGATGGTGGCCGGCGGGCTGATCGCCGCCGGTGCGGGCATGGCCTCCGCCACCGAGGGCGCGCACGCCGACGGCACCGCCGTGGGCTCGCCGGGTGTCGTCTCGGGCAACGTCATCCAGGCCCCGGTCCACGTGCCGGTCAACGTCGTGGGCAACAGCGTCAACGTCATCGGCGCGCTGAACCCGGCCTTCGGCAACCTCGGCCTGAACCACTGACACTCCCCGTACCACGGGCACCCCCGGCCTCCCGGCCCCACCCGGGAGGCCGGCGCCGTCCCCTCCCCGAAAAAGAGCCACCCGCGCCTCTTCGGGCTGTTCGAAGGGGGCGACGCCGGGCACAGCCCTGCGGACCCCGCCGAGCCCACCTGTCACCAGCCACGCCGGTCACTTCGCGACGAACCCCGCCGAGCCGACCCCGCCCACACCAGGGCACAAGAACAACGAACGCTCATCGCACCCCTCAAGAGCGCCGCAGGTTCACCGCACCCCTCGAGTCCGCCGCAGGCTCACCGCTCACGCTCCTCCACATAGGCGTTGTACGCGGCCACCTGCGCCCGCCGAGCCACCCGCTCCACCGGCCGCAACGCCTCCGCCCGCGCGAACATCTCCCCGGCACTCACCGCACCCCCGTGCCCCTTCTCCGACGCGAGGGACACCAGGAACCCCACCCGCTGAGCCAGCTCCAGCACCCGCACCGCCCGTGGCGGATACCCCGGCGCCAGCACCTCCCGCCCCCGCTCGGCCCGCGCCCGGTACGCGTCGATCGCCGCCTGCGCGACCGGCCCGGACCCGGCGACGTCCAGCCGCGTAAGCGCCGCCGTCGCCTCCCGCAGCCCCTCCGCCAGCTCCCGCTCGGCCTCACCCAGCGACGGCACGTCGGCCGGCGGAGCCTCCCGCACCGGCAGACAGTGCCAGACGACCTCCGCATGCACATCACCGTCGGGGCCGGCCTCGTACACCTCGGGCACCAGACCCAGCGCACCCCCGTGGCAGATCACCGCCTCCTCGGCCTCCAGCGCCCGCTTGTTGAACTCCGGCGGACCGCTCAGCCCCAGCGGATGCCCCGGCGCCGGCAGCGCGACGCGCAGCCCGCTCACCCCCAGCGACCGCAGTCGTCCCAGCGCGAGCGTGAGGCCGACCGGGGCCGACTCACCCGGCAGTCCCTGCACCCGGTGCACAGCGTCCTCACCCACGATGGCGAGCACGGCGTCATCCGGAGAGACAAGTCCGGCAAGAAGGGCATTTCCCCAGGCGGCAAGGCGGCCGGCGCGCGGTTCCACGAGCATGCCCCCACCCTAAGGACCGGACCGATGGAACGGCTCGCCCGGTCGGTGGCGTAGATTCGTTCAGGGCCGCGCCCACCGGCGCGGCGAACAGAGCCACAGGCGTACGCGACAGCCGAGACCGGCCACACTGCAAGGGGAGACAACGCGCTCATGAGCGATGTTCTGGAGCTTCAGGACGTATCCGTGGTCCGTGAGGACCGGGCTCTGGTGGACCAGGTCTCCTGGTCGGTCAAGGAGGGCGAGCGCTGGGTCATCCTCGGCCCGAACGGCGCCGGCAAGACCACCCTCCTCAACGTCGCCTCCAGCTACCTCTACCCCAGCAAGGGCACCGCCACCATCCTCGGCGAGACCCTCGGCAAGCCCGGCACCGACGTCTTCGAACTGCGCCCCCGTATCGGCATGGCCGGCATCGCCATGGCCGAGAAGCTCCCCAAGCGCCAGACCGTCCTGGAGACCGTCCTCACCGCCGCGTACGGCATGACCGCCACCTGGAACGAGGACTACGACGAGATCGACGAGCAGCGCGCCCGCGCCTTCCTCGACCGTCTCGGGATGAGCGACTACCTCGAGCGCCGCTTCGGCACCCTCTCCGAGGGCGAGCGCAAGCGCACCCTCATCGCCCGCGCCCTCATGACCGACCCGGAACTGCTGCTCCTCGACGAGCCCGCCGCCGGTCTCGACCTCGGCGGCCGCGAGGACCTGGTCCGCCGCCTCGGCCGGCTGGCCCGCGATCCCATCGCCCCCTCCATGATCATGGTCACGCACCATGTCGAGGAGATCCCGCCGGGCTTCACCCACGTCCTCATGATCCGTCAGGGCAAGGTCCTCACCGCCGGCCCGCTGGAACTCGAACTCTCCTCCCGCAACCTCTCCCTGTGCTTCGGCCTCCCGCTCGTCGTCGAGCAGGTCGGAGAGCGCTGGACCGCCCAGGGCCTGCCCCTGTCCTGACCCCGTGCGCCCCGCCCGGCGCCCTGTCCGCAACCGGACCGGCGGCCCTACGATTGCCGTGTGAACGACATCGACGCATGGGTGTGGTGGCTTGTCGGTGCGGCAGCGCTCGGAATCCCGCTCGTGGTCACCGCGATGCCGGAGTTCGGGATGCTCGCCGTGGGCGCCGTCGCCGCGGCGGTCGTCGCGGGCTTCGGCCTCGGCGTCGTCGTCCAGGTGCTCGTCTTCCTCGCCGTCTCGATCGCCCTCATCGCCGTCGTACGGCCGATCGCGGCCCGGCACAGCCGCCAGCGTCCCCAACTCGCCACCGGCATCGACGCCCTGAAGGGCCGACAGGCCGTCGTCCTCGAACGCGTCGACGGCTCCGGCGGCCGTATCAAACTCGCCGGAGAGATCTGGTCGGCCCGCGCCCTCGACACCGGCCGCGCCTACGAAGTGGGGCAGGAAGTGGACGTCGTGGACATCGAGGGGGCCACCGCGATCGTCATGTGAGCTCCTACGACGCGACAAGCGGCGACCCGGTGCGGACTCGGCGGAACACCCCCCGAGCCCTCCGACGGTCTGTCAGACTCGACCAGCAAGATCTTCAACAGCCATAAGATCTTCCGAAAGCGCCGAGGCGGAGAAGGGGACGGGCAGCCACGATGGAACCGGTCATCATCGTCCTGATCATTCTGGTGGTGTTGGTCTTCATCGCCCTGATCAAGACCATCCAAGTCATTCCGCAGGCGAGCGCCGCCATCGTGGAGCGCTTCGGCCGCTACACGCGGACGCTGAACGCGGGCCTCAACATCGTCGTCCCGTTCATCGACACCATCCGCAACCGCATCGACCTGCGCGAACAGGTCGTCCCCTTCCCGCCGCAGCCGGTGATCACCCAGGACAACCTGGTCGTCAACATCGACACGGTCATCTACTACCAGGTCACCGACGCCCGCGCGGCCACCTACGAGGTCGCCAGCTACATCCAGGCCATCGAGCAGCTCACCGTCACCACGCTGCGCAACATCATCGGCGGCATGGACCTGGAGCGCACCCTCACCTCCCGCGAGGAGATCAACGCGGCCCTGCGCGGCGTCCTCGACGAGGCCACCGGCAAGTGGGGCATCCGCGTCAACCGCGTCGAACTCAAGGCCATCGAACCGCCGACCTCCATCCAGGACTCGATGGAGAAGCAGATGCGCGCCGACCGGGACAAGCGCGCGGCGATCCTCCAGGCCGAAGGTGTCCGGCAGTCCGAAATCCTGCGCGCCGAAGGTGAGAAGCAGTCCCAGATCCTGCGCGCCGAGGGTGAGGCCAAGGCCGCCGCACTGCGCGCGGAGGGCGAGGCCCAGGCCGTCCGCACGGTCTTCGAGGCCATCCACGCCGGCGACCCCGATCAGAAGCTGCTGTCCTACCAGTACCTCCAGATGCTCCCGAAGATCGCCGAAGGCGACGCCAACAAGCTCTGGATCGTCCCCAGCGAAATCGGCGACGCCCTCAAGGGCCTGTCCGGCGCGATGGGCAACTTCGGCGGTATGGGCGGAGGTTCGGGCGGCAACGTCCCACGCCAGAACGGCGGCGACACGGACCGCCGAGAAAAGCCGTCCATCGACTGACAGGCTCGACAACAAGCGTTCCCCGCACCCACCTCAGGGGCGCGGGGAACTGCGCGACGAGCCGCAACGAACCCGCAGCCGACAGCGCACACAAAGTCCTACGGCGAAGACTCAGGCGGCATCCGACGTCAACCAGTCGGGCAGAGCCGCAAGATCATCCGCCCCCATGGCCAAAAGCATCGCATCGGCCGGAGTCGGCTCGAACGGCTCCCGGAGCAACCGCATCCCCGCCTCCTCCGGCGTCCGGTCCGCTTTCCGGTGGTTGTCCTCGGCACACGCGGCCACCGTGTTCAGCCACGTGTCCTGCCCACCCCGCGACCGAGGCACCACGTGGTCCACGGTCGTCGCCCTGCGGCCGCAGTACCCGCACCGGTGCCGGTCCCTGACCAGCACACCCCGTCGCGACCACGGCGCTTGTCTTCGGAACGGCACCCGTACGTACCGGCACAGCCGGATCACCCGGGGCGCGGGTATGTCCACATCGGCACCGCGCATACGCAGCTCGGGGTGGGCCTGCTCGACGACGGCCTTGTCCTGAAGCACCAGAACGACGGCTCGGTTCAGCGTCACCGTCGACAGCGGTTCGAAGCTTGCGTTCAGAACGAGCGTGTCACGCATCAAGCCCACCTCCCGTGTGCACCGGCCCACCCCCCGGCGGGCTTGGATCAACTCTGGACGGGCGCGCCGAGATGGACAACGCAATAAAAAATGCCCGCCTCCGATCACTTCCAAGACCAGAGGCGGGCAAACCTTCCGTGAACGTCAGGCTTCCGCGGGCTCCTCGTACTCACCGATCAGCTGCGCCCGGGCGAGCGTGTGGAACCGCAGGTTGAAGCCGACGACGGCAGGAGAGGCGTCGGAATCCGGACCGAGCTTCTCCTGGTCCACCGCGTACACCGTGAACACATACCGGTGGGGCCCGTCCCCGGGCGGCGGCGCGGCACCACCGAAGTCCTTCGAGCCGTAGTCGTTGCGCACCTGGACCGCACCCTCGGGCAGTCCCTCGAACTTGCCGGTGCCCGCACCCGCCGGCAGCTCGGTGACCGAGGCCGGGATGTCGAACACGGACCAGTGCCAGAACCCGCTGCCCGTCGGGGCGTCCGGGTCGTAGCAGGTCACGGCGAAGCTCTTGGTCTCCGGCGGGAAGCCCTCCCACCGCAGCTGCGGCGAGGTGTTGCCCTTCGCGTAGACCTGAGCGTCCTTGAGGGTGGCACCCTCGCGGACGTCCTCACTCGTGACCGTGAAGGACGGCACGGGCGGATGGAAGTCGTGGGGGAGCGGCCGCCTCTTGAGCTCGGTCACCTCGGTACCTCCTGATCGCTTGCGTTCAGTAGGTCCGAGCCTAGAACCAGTTCCGCTTGGAGCCGACCTCGGACAGCCACTGGTTGAGGTATGCCGCCCAGTCGGTCCCCTGCCAGTCGTTCAGACCGACGTGGAAGGAGCGGTAGGTGTCACTGCCCTCACTGAACAGACCAGGCTTCTTGTCCATCTCCAGGACGACGTCCATGGCGTGCTCGTCGGCGACGAAGCTCAGCTCCACCTGGTTCAGCCCGCGGTACTGCGACGGCGGGAAGAACTCGATCTCCTGGTAGAACGGCAGCTTCTGCCGCGTACCCCGGATGTGGCCGCGCTCCATGTCGGCGTTCTTGAAGCGGAAGCCCAGCTGGATGAACGCGTCCAGGATCGCCTTCTGCGCCGGCAGCGGATGGACGTTGATCGGGTCCAGGTCGGAGGAGTCCACGGCCCGCGCGATCGCCAGCTCGGTGGTCACCCCGATGTGCATCCCGCGCAGCGACTGCCCGTCGATCATGGTGACCGGCGTCTCCCACGGGATCTCGAGCCCGAACGGCACGGCGTGCACGGCACCCGCCTGCAGCTCGAAGGCTCCCCCGAGCCGCGCCTTGGTGAACTCGATGTCCTGCTTGTACTCCTGGTCGCCGCTCTCCACCTCGACCTTGGCCTGGAGCCCCACGGACAGACCCTCGATGTCCTGGCTGACGGACCCGCCCTGGATCCGCACCTCACCCTGGACCACGCCACCCGGCACCACGTTCACCTCGGTCAGCACGGTCTCGACCGAGGCCCCGCCGGCCCCCAGGCTCGCGAGCAGCTTCTTGAACGCCATGGCTCTCCTCAACGACTACGACTGCAACGACTGCGACTGCGTCCTTGATCCGTACAAACGCGATCCGGCCCTGGCCGGTTCCGCGCCCTCACCCTGGCAAGCCGCACGCCCCCTGACCACCCCGGGGCACGGACCGACTCCAGTACGCTCGGGGGGCATGATCGCGAGCCCCGACCGTACGCCCCTGTCACGCGCCTTCTTCGACCGGCCCGTCCTCGAGGTCGCGCCCGACCTCCTCGGCCGCGTCCTCGTCCGTTCCACCCCGGACGGCCCGATCGCCCTGCGCCTGACAGAGGTGGAGGCCTACGACGGCCCGAACGACCCCGGCTCCCACGCCTACCGCGGCCAGACCGCACGCAACAGCGTGATGTTCGGAGAGCCCGGTCATGTGTACGTCTACTTCACCTACGGCATGTGGCACTGCATGAACCTGGTCTGCGGACCGGTCGGACGGGCCAGCGCCGTCCTGCTCCGCGCCGGCGAGATCATCGAGGGCGCCGAACTGGCCCGTGTCCGTCGACTCTCGGCCAGGAACGACAAGGAGTTGGCCAAGGGCCCCGCCCGCCTGGCCACCGCCCTGGACGTGGGCCGGGCCCTGGACGGCACGGACGCCTGCGCCGAGGGGGAGACTCCGCTGCGGATGCTGACGGGCACGCCCATCCCCTCCGACCAGGTGCGCAACGGCCCTCGAACCGGCGTCGCCGGCGAGGGCGGCAACGGTGACGCCCACCCTTGGCGCTTCTGGGTCGCCAACGACCCGACGGTGAGCCCCTACCGGGCCCATGCCCCGAAGCGGCGCCGCAGTTGACGCAGCGAGCGAAGGTGCGTAATGTGGCCCGAGCCGCTGAACCGGGTACGGCGATCGCCTGCAGCCGGAGCGGCCAACCCACTACCTAGCTACAACCCCTCGGCGGGGTCGCTTCTGGTGCGTCCGCGTACCTGAATTCGAACTCGCGAGACTCGATTATGAGTCGCCGAGAGAATGAGCTAACGTAGTGAATGTCGAAAGGGCGGACGGCGAAAGCCGAAAACCCCAAGACATCCCGCCGACCGGGAATCGGACGCCGAAAGGGTCTGATAGAGTCGGAAACGCAAGACCGAAGGGAAGCCCGGAGGAAAGCCCGAGAGGGTGAGTACAAAGGAAGCGACCGTTCCTTGAGAACTCAACAGCGTGCCAAAAGTCAACGCCAGATATGTTGATACCCCG
>NZ_JBVJPV010000005.1:0-228482 GCF_055609245.1 Streptomyces sp. NPDC036813
AAGCCCTTCTTGATCGCCAGTTCCCGCACGGCGGCGTAGGAACCGGCGAACCCGATCCCCGCGATGATCAGGGCGCCGGACACGACCACACCGATCAGGATCCGGTGGACCCGGGTGAGCACCACCCGCGGCGTCCCACCGGGCGGCCATGGTGTCCCGCCGCTCCCCGCAGACCCGTGTCGCTCACCCGTGGCGTGTCGCTCCCCCGCCGGCACGTGGCATTCCCCCGTTCGAACCTCGGATGTGATCGCTTCTCACACTCTCATGATCGAGCGGCGCGGGGCCCGGCGCCCGCCCCCGGCACGTGCCGCAGGGTCGCGTGGCGGAAGATGGGGCGGACAGCACCGTGTGTGACAGGCCGAGGACCGGGCCGGAAAGGCCGGGGAAGGAGCACCGCCGATGGGTGGTACGGAGGAGGCCGCGGACCGGCGAGGTGAGCCGCCCGTGCCGCGCACGCTGTGCGACGTACGGGCTCTCGCCGTGCCCGGCGCCGCGCCCGGCGTGTCGTGGAAGCTCGCGGAGGCCGGGCGGCAACTGGACGCCAACGTGGTCCATCTGCCGCCGGGCCGGAGCGTGGACACCCACGTCGAACCCGACCTGGACGTGCTGCTCCTGGTGGTCGCGGGCGAGGGCACCGTCAGCGGTGGTGGCACCGACGAGCAGGTCCGGGAGGGGGCCCTGGTGTGGCTGCCCCGGGGCAGCAGCCGCAGCCTGGCGGCGGGCGACGGCGGGCTGCATTACCTGACGGTGCATCAGCGCCGGCCGGGGCTGCGGATCGGGCGGCGCGGACCCTCCGCACCATGAGCGTTTGACGATCCGTCAGCTCAGGGCCTGGGGTGTCAGGGACTCGGGTGTCGGCCGCAGGACCAGCGTGACGAAGCCGAACGCGTCGCGGTAGCCGTGCAGCCACTCGCTCCGGTGGGTGGTCGCCGCCTCCAGGGCCTGGACGCTGCCCGGATCGCCGGCGTGGTCCAGGGCCCATGCGGCCAGTGAGCCGGTCCAGGACCATTCGTAGGCGTCGAGTTCGTGCCGCGTGCTGATGTGGGCGTGGACCGGGGTCCATCCGTCGGCGACGATCCGGTCGACGGTGGTCGGCAGGTCGTCCATGTCGCCGAGCATCTCGACGGCGTCGGGGCCGGGCTCACGCTCCCAGAAGCCGTCGCCGACCAGGACGCGTCCGCCGGGCGCCAGGTGCTTGCGGGCGGCGGCCAGGGTGGCGAGCAGGCCGCCGAAGGCGTGGGTGGCGCCGACGCTGATCACCAGGTCGAAGGGGGCGGGCGCGGTGAAGTCCGCGGCGTCCTGGCGGTGGAGCACGAGACGCTCGTCCACGCCGAGGTCGCTCGCGCGTTCACGGGCGTGTGCCAGCCCGCGTTCGGATATGTCGACGCCCTCCGCACGCAGCCGTGGATGGGCGGTGAGGGCGCGCAGCAGCCACTCCGCGCCGCCGCAGCCGAGGTCGAGGACGCGGGCGTCGGCACGCGGGACGGCACGGTCCAGCAGCCGCCGTACCGCTTCGTCGTCGAGCGGGGCCGCGATGGGGTGGTCCGCGTGGGCGAGTCGGGAGATCTGTTCGCGATTCACCGACGGAGCGTGCCACGGCAGGCGACCGCACGCATGCGGTTTTCCCACAGGACCGCACGCATGCGGTTTTCCCACAGGGCGGTACGCCCGCCTGCTCGGCGGAACCGGCCCCACCGCGCCCGGTCCACGCTCCCCCGTACGATCACCTCGTCCCCCGTCCCGCGAGGAGTCCCGTCCGGTGAGTGCCGTCGTCCCGCCGTCCCGTTCCGCTTCCGGCCTGCTGCCCGTGCGGCCGTGGGCCCGCCGGGAGGGGGGCGAGCGGCTCCACGCGCTGGCGTGGCGGGCCGGGCCGGGCTGGCGGATGATCAGCAGCGCCGTCCTCGGCGGCGGCCTCGGAGAGCGGCGCTGGGTGCTCAACGCGCAGGTGTCGCACGGTTACCGGCGCACGGATCCCGACCGCCACCTCGCCGAACTGGCCGCGGACGCCGGGCTGCGGGGGCCCGGTGTGGGGCTGGTGACGGCCGCCGACGTCTCGCGTTCCGGTCAGGCCCGCGACGGCGGTGTGGAGGCGGTGGTCACCGCCGGGCTCGGGGTGCGGGGCTGGGCGGCCTCCCCCGCCGAGGGCGCGACCGTGCCGGCGCCCGCGGGCACGGTCAACATCGTCGTCGCGCTGCCGGTCGCGCTGACCGACGCCGCGCTGGTCAACGCGGTGGCCACGGCGACGGAGGCGAAGGTGCAGGCGCTGCTGGACGCCGGGTACGACTGCTCGGGCACGCCCACCGACGCGGTGTGTGTCGCCGCGCGGACGCCGCGCGCCGGCGAGGACGCCCACCCCTTCGCCGGCCCGCGCTCCCTCTGGGGCGCCCGCCTGGCCCGCGCCGTCCACGCCGCCGTACTCGACGCGGCGGGGCCGTGACGGACACGCGCCCCGGCCGTCGCCCTCCCCACTCCCCCTGCCGCGTGGCTGTCGCCGCCACCCGGCGACGTCGACGCGTCGGGCAGTTGGCCCTCACCCCGGCTCCCGCTCGCGGCCGTCACCGGCCGCTTCTCCCCGCCCCTCGTGGGCCGGTTCGCGCGGCCGGCTGCTGTCGGTCAGGACGGTGAGGGCTCGTTGCACCTCGCCGCGCGCCTCCCGCCGCAGTTCGTCCTGCTCGCGGGGGACGGCGTACCCGAGGTGCTCGGACCGATCGTGCAGCGGGGACGCAGCGCTTTGGTGAGGAACGCGGCCCGGGTGATGGGGCCGAGGCCGCACCAGCCGTGCAGGGCCCGCCCGGTGGGACGGACTCCCCGCCGCCCTCGCCCCGGCCCGCGGTCCGGACGCCATGGGCGAATGTGCCGATGCCGGGTACCGGGGACGGTTATGCCGGTCCGCCCTGCGAGCGGACGGGGTGCATGGCCCAGCGGATGGTGCGGGTCACGGCCTCGCCGGCCGGGCGCACCGTGAGCTCCTCGACGAGGGGCAGCCGGGGCAGCCACAGCAGGCTGCGCCCCCAGGGCGGCAGCAGGGCCACGGCGTTGGCGGCGAGCGGGGCGTACAGCGGCCGGACGGCGAGCGGCAGGGGCGGTTGCAGCAGCAGGAAGCGTGCCGCGGCCCGCGCTTCGGCGGTGGCCCGCAGTTCCGGCCGGTAAGCCTCCAGTACGGCGGTCAGCTCGGCCCGGTCGCGGGGCGGGTCGGGCACGCCGAGCGCCTCGGCGACGCGTGCGGTGTCGGCGACGTAGGCGTCGTACCCGGCGGCGTCCAGCGGATGCGCGCCGAAGCGCTGGTGGGCGCGGAGGAAGCTGTCGGTCTCGGCGGCGTGCACCCAGCCGAGCAGATGCGGATCGGCGGCGTGGTACGGCGTCCCGTCGGATGTGGTGCCGCGGATCCTGTCGTGGATGGCGCGGACCTGCTCGACGGCCCGCTGGGCGTCGGCGGCGGTGCCGTAGGTGGTGACGGCCAGGAAGGTGCTGGTGCGCTGGAGGCGGCCCCAGGGGTCGCCGCGGAAGCCGGAGTGCGCGGCCACGGCCGCCATGGCGAGCGGGTGCAGGGACTGCAGCAGCAGGGCGCCGAGCCCGCCGATGAACATGGACGCGTCGCCGTGCACGGTACGGATGGGACGGTCGGGGGCGAACCAGCGCGGGCCGGGGGTGTGGTGGATGCGGGCGCGGGTGCTCGGCCCGTCCGGTCCTGCCACCCGGCGGAACAGGGCCTGCCCCAGCTGCGTGCGCATCTGTGTCAGCACGGTCACCTCCCGCGGTGCGTTCAGTCTCCGGCATGCCCCGCGGGCGGGTCCAGCCCCGGGCCGGACGGCGTGCGCTCGACCGGGGTGCGCCGCGCAGGGGTCGCGCCGCCGGAGCGCTCCTGCCGTGCCGTCAGGCCGCGCGCGCTCGTGCTCTCGCGGCCGCCGGGCGGACGCGGTACGTCGTCTTGGCCGGGTCGACGAGGGGTTCGCCGAGGGTGATCCGGCCGGCGCGGTGCAGGGTGTCGCAGGCGTCGGTGGGCAGGGCCACGTATCCGCCGCCGGTGCCGCCGCGCCCGTCGAGCGGCCGCCAGTAGCCGTACCGGCGGCGGCCGCCTGTGTGCACGGTGAGGAAGACGGCCGTCGCCGGGTCGGAGATGATGCGCAGAAGGTCGGCGGCGGCGGGGCCGACGGGGGCGAGGGACCGGCTGCGGTGCGACAGGATCATCCCCTGCCCTTTCCACGTCGTTGATCAGTTATGCCGCATCATGCAGCACCCCACTGACAACGGCGTCGCGGCCGGCCGCCGGTCCGGCGGCTCAGTGGGCGTGGCCGGTCGCTTCCTCGGGCGCCACGGGCGCGGAAGCAGCGGGCACGGGCGCGGGGCCGCCCGCGCGGACCGTGAAGGCCGCCGTGCGGACCTTGCCCTCGTGCCGGAAGTCGAGGAAGAGGCGGTAGGCGCCGGCGCTCGGCGCCATGGCCGTGAAGGAGATCCGGGGGCCGGGGCGTGTCGTGCCGTCGCCGGGCTCGCCCTCGGGGTGGACGTGGAGGTAGGCGAGGTCCCCGGAGCGCAGGGCGACCAGGTGGCCATAGGCGCCGAGGTAGGGCTGGAGATCGCGGACCGGCTTGCCGCCTCGGGTCACGGTGAGCGTGAGGCCGCTGTCCCGGCCGGGCGTGAGCGTGCCGTCGAGGCGCACCTCGTAGCCGTCCACCCGGGCGGTGGTGCCCGTCTCGGGCAGTGCGGCCGGCCGGTACGGGCCGGAGACGGCGAGGTCGGCGCCGAGGGTGAGGGCGTCGCCGCCCGCCGGCTTGAAGTCGGCGAAGACCCGGTAGCCGCCGGCCCGGGGCAGGTCGACCGGTGTGGACCAGGTGCCGTCGGCGGCGCGCACGGGGTGCAGATGGCGGAAGACGGTGAGGTCGCGTGAGGCGACGATCAGGTGGAGCTCCTTGTCGTGCTGCGCCTGGTAGGCGGTGACCTTGCGGCCGGTGCCGTCCTGGACGACGGCGAACCGCAGGTCGGTTGTGCGGCCGGCCGCCACCCGCGGGGTCTTCAGGTCGAGCGTGTAGCCGTCGCGGGAGATCTCCAGGCCGCCGGGCGGTGTCTCCGCTCGGCCGCCGCCGTGTCCGGCCCGCGTGTCCCCGTGCCCGGCCTCCATGTCCCCGTGCCCGTCGCCGGTGTCCCCGGGTCCGGCGCTGTGGCCCTCGCCGTGGGTGCCGGTCTTCGCCGCCGGGGACACCGGATCGATCACGGTGCCCACGCCGTAGGCGGTGCCGAAGGTCGCGGCGAGGGCCGCGGCGAAGACGGTGATCCGCACACCGGTGTTCATGGCCAGCTCCTGTCCCCGGCTGCCGCGGGTCGGCGGCCGACACCACTCAAGATACCCCCGGGGGGTATCAAGTCAAGCCACAGGAGAGGTTGCCATCGAATACGAGAGGGGGGTATACCTGGGATCGTCAGAGATACCCCCCTGGGGTATATCGGAGCAGGGCCCGCCTCACGGGCTGCGAGGAGCAGACATGACCACCACCACGCCCGGCACGGCCGAGGTCGAGCTCGCCATCGGCGGCATGACCTGCGCCTCCTGCGCCGCCCGTATCGAGAAGAAGCTCAACCGCATGGACGGAGTCGAGGCCAGCGTCAACTACGCCACCGAGAAGGCCAAGGTCACCTTCCGGGAGGACATCGACGTCGCCGATCTGATCGCCACGGTGGAGGCCACCGGGTACACCGCCCAGGAGCCCGCGCCGGCGCGCACCGAGCCGGAGGGCGGCACCGCCCGGGACGCGCCCGACGAACTGCGGCCACTGCGGCAGCGGTTGACCACCGCCGTACTCCTCGCCGTGCCCGTGATCGCCATGGCCATGGTGCCGGCCCTGCAGTTCACCTCCTGGCAGTGGCTGTCGCTGACCCTGGCGGCACCCGTGGTGACGTACGCCGCCTGGCCCTTCCACAAGGCGGCCTGGACCAACGCCCGGCACGGCGCCGCGACCATGGACACGCTGATCTCGGTCGGCACGGCGGCGGCGTTCCTGTGGTCGCTGTGGGCGCTGTTCCTCGGCACCGCCGGCACCCCCGGTATGACGCACCCCTTCGCGTTCACCATCGCCCGCAGCGACGGCGCCGGGAACATCTATCTGGAGGCGGCGGCCGGTGTCACCGCCTTCATCCTGGCGGGCCGCTACTTCGAGGCCCGGTCCAAGCGGAAGGCCGGCGCGGCACTCAAGGCGCTGCTGGAGCTGGGCGCCAAGGAGGTCACCGTGGTGCGCGGGGGCCGCGAAGAGCGCGTCGCCATCGCCGAGTTGAAGGCCGGCGACCGCTTCCTCGTCCGGCCCGGCGAGAAGATCGCCACCGACGGAGTCGTCGTCGAGGGGTCGTCGGCGGTGGACGCCTCCATGCTCACCGGCGAGTCCGTGCCCGTGGAGGTCGGAACCGGGGACGCGGTCACCGGTGCCACGCTGAACGCGGGCGGACGGCTCGTCGTCGAGGCCACCCGGGTCGGCGCCGACACCCAGCTCGCCCGCATGGCCAGGCTGGTGGAGGACGCGCAGAACGGCAAGGCCGCCGCCCAGCGGCTCGCCGACAAGATCTCCGCCGTCTTCGTGCCCGTCGTGATCGCCCTGGCGCTCGGCACGCTCGGCTTCTGGCTCGGCAACGGCGCGGACCTGAGCGCCGCCTTCACCGCCGCCGTAGCCGTCCTCATCATCGCCTGCCCCTGCGCCCTGGGCCTGGCCACGCCGACCGCGTTGATGGTCGGCACCGGGCGCGGCGCGCAGCTCGGCATCCTGATCAAGGGCCCCGAGGTGCTGGAGAGCACCCGCAAGGTCGACACCGTCGTGCTGGACAAGACCGGCACCGTCACCACCGGCCGGATGACCCTCCTGGCCGTGCACGCCGCCGAGGGCACCGACGAGCCGGACGTCCTGCGCCTGGCCGGCGCCCTGGAGCACTCCTCCGAACACCCCGTCGCCCAGGCCGTGGCGGCCGGTGCCGCCGCCCGCGTCGGTACCCTGCCCGCGCCGGAGGACTTCGCCAACATCCCCGGACTCGGCGTGCAGGGTGTGGTCGACGGGCACGCCGTCCTCGTCGGCCGCGAGCAGCTCCTCGCCGAGTGGGCGATGTCCCTTCCGGACGATCTGCGGCGCGCCAAGGCCGAGGCGGAGGCGGCGGGCCGTACGGCCGTCGCGGTGGCCTGGGACGGAGAGGCCCGCGCGGTCCTGGAGGTCGCCGACGCCGTCAAGGACAGCAGTCCGGAGGCGATCCGGCGGCTGCGCTCCCTCGGACTGACCCCGATGCTGCTCACCGGGGACAACTCGGCGGTCGCGAAGGCCGTCGCCGCCGAGGTGGGCATCGCACCCGAGCACGTGATCGCCGAGGTGCTGCCGCAGGACAAGGTCGACGTCGTCAAGCGGCTGCAGGGCGAGGGGCGTTCGGTGGCCATGGTCGGCGACGGGGTCAACGACGCCGCAGCGCTCGCCCAGGCCGACCTGGGGCTCGCCATGGGCACGGGCACCGACGCGGCGATCGAGGCCGGCGACCTCACGCTGGTGCGCGGCGACCTCAGGGTGGCGGCGGACGCCATCCGGCTGTCCCGCCGGACCCTCGGCACCATCCGCTCCAACCTGTTCTGGGCCTTCGCCTACAACGTGGCCGCGCTGCCGCTGGCCGCCGCCGGCCTGCTCAACCCGATGATCGCGGGTGCGGCCATGGCCTTCTCGTCGGTCTTCGTGGTCGGCAACAGCCTGCGCCTGCGCGGTTTTAGGCCCGCAGACCGCTGAGCAGCCCCTCGTCACCGTCCTCGGTCAGGGGCCCGGGCGGCAGTGCCGCCCGGGCCCGAGGCGTGCCGTCGGACCGGCGGGTCAGGAGGCCGCCGCCGGCTGCCGTGCGGGCGCGGGGGACGTCAGCCGGCCCGAGCGGGCGAGCAGCGCGACACATCCGGCACACAGCGCGCCCGTCGCTGTGAGCGCCCACCAGGTCAGCTCCGGGTGGCCGGAGCGGGCGGCGGCGTCCCAGACGGCGCCCGTGGCGAGGTTGCCGAGCGTGATGCCGAGTCCCGACACGGTGTTGTAGAGCCCGTAATGGGTGGCGACCAGGCGGCCCCCGGCCAGGGAGACGACGGTGTCCATCTCGAAGGGGTACGCCATGGCGGTGCCCAGCCCGAGCAGCGCGACCGAGACGACCAGCGGCAGCAACGCACCGGCCCAGCGCAACGGATCACTCTCCGCGCTCACCGTGCCCGTCCGGGCCAGCAGCGGCAGGAAGGCCACGCCCATCAGCGCGATCCCCCCTACGAGGGCGCGTTGCGCCGACCACCGCGCACGGGCCCACGCGGTGACCTTGAGCTGACCGGCCACCGCCACCGCGGCCGACACCGCGAACAGGGCGGTCGTCACGGCGTCGCCCCGGTCCCCGGCCACCCGGCGCGCCTCGAGCGGCAGAGCGAGATACACCTGGAAGGTCAGCACGTACGAGCCGATCATGGCCGCGGAGAAGAGCAGGAAGGCACGGTTGGCGAGCACCGTGCGCCAGTCCGCGAGCACCCCGGCGGACACGGCCGGCTCCGCGCCCCGGCGACCGGGCAGCATCTGTGCCTGAACCGCCGTCAAAGCGGCGAAGAGTACGGCCGCGACCGCGCACACCAGCCGGAAGTCGGCCGTGAGCAGGGCCAGTCCGACGAGCGGACCGGCGAACATTCCGGCCTGGTAGAAGACGTTGAACGCCGCGAAGGCCTCCACCCGTCGCTCGCCAGCCTCCTGGGCGAGATACGCGCGTACCGCCGGGTTGAACAGGGCACCCGCGAAACCGGTCGCCGCCGAGGCCACGACGAGCGCCGGCAGGGAGGCGACCACTCCGAGCAGGCCGAAACCGAGGGTGCGCAGCACGCACCCGGCCATGATCACCGGCTTGTGGCCGAGCCGGTCGGCGAGGGTGCCGCCGAGCAGGAACATGCCCTGCTGGGCGAAGTTGCGCACCCCGAGCACCAGGCCCACCGCCCAGGCGGCCAGGCCCAGGTCCCGCGCCAGATGGACGGCGAGGTACGGCATCAGCATGTAGAAGGCGGTGTTGATGGTGAACTGCTGCACCATCAGCAGCCGCACACAGGGGTTGAACGACCGCAGCTGCGCGGCCAGGGTCCTCATCGGGTGGCCTCTTGCGGTGCGGCGACGCGGGTGCAGCGTGTCCAGCGGTCGACCACGCGCTCGCCGGGGTGGGCGATCTCGTCCGGATCCGGTGCCGGAAGACGGTCGAGGAGGCCGTGCCCCCGGCAGTAGTCGTCGCTGTAGACGGTGTTCCAGTACCGGTGGACACCGTCGGGGAAGACCGCCACGATCCGGGTGTCCGGGGGTGCCGTGCGGGCGAGCCAGTTCGCCACCAGGGCGACGGCGCCCACGCTCCAGCCGCCGCTGGCGTAATGGCCGCGGGCGAGCGCGCGGCAGGCCCACACGGCCTCGCCCGGGGCGACCCAGTGCACCTCGTCGAAGGCGGCGTGGTCGACGTTGGCCGGGTGGATGCTGCTGCCGAGGCCACGCATGAGGCGGGGGCCGGCGGGCTGCCCGAAGACCGTCGAGCGCACCGAGTCGACGCCGACGAGTCTCAGCCCGGGCAGGAAGGCGCGCAGGGCGCGGGCGACACCCGCCGAGTGGCCGCCGGTGCCGACCGCGGCGACCAGGGTGTCGATGTGGCCCAGCTGGACCAGAAGTTCCAGGCCCAGCGGGGCGTAGGCGGCGACGGTGTCGGGGTTGTGGTACTGGTCGGGGCACCAGGCTCCCGGTGTGCGGTCGAGGAGTGCGCGTACCCGTCGTCGGCGCGCCTCCTGCCAGCCGCCCGCCGGGTGCGGTTCTCGGACGACGTCCACCTCGGCTCCGAGTGCCCGCAACTGGTGCGTCATCAGCGGTTCCAGACCGGGGTCGGTGACGAGCGTGACCGGGTGGCCGTAGGTGATCCCGGCGAGTGCGAGGCCGAGGCCGAGGGTGCCGCTGGTCGACTCGACGACCGGGGCGCCGGGCGTGAGGTCGCCGCGGCGGCGGGCCGCGGCCACCAGGTGCAGCGCCGCCCGGTCCTTGATCCCGCCGGGGTTGGCGCCCTCCAGTTTCGCCCAGAAGCCGCGCCCCGGCGGGTTGAAGGGCTCGCCGATCCACAGCACGGGGGTGTGGCCGACCAGCCCGGCCGGTGTCCGGCGCGCCGCTCCGGCGAAACCGGGCGGGACGTGACCGTGTTTTTCGCGGGCGGGGTCGGTGACGGGTGGGGTGGTACCGCGCAGAACAGTGCTCATGTAAGGGGTCCTTCCGCAACCTCGCTCACAGCGGGGCCGCGCTCGGTGTGCCGTACACAGGGGATGGGCCGCCGGCCCGCTCGCGTCCCCGGGTTCCGGGGCCGGGCGGGCGGTCACGGTCAGGTACGGCTCACGCAGAGCAGGCGCAGGACGTCGGGCCCACGTCCGGCCGGTACACCGGTTGTCCCCGCGCCCGACGGAGGTGCCGACGGTGCGCTCGGGCCCCGGACCGTCAGCGCGGTGAACAGGAGGGTCAGCAGCGACGCCGCGCCGGGTACGCGGACGTCGCCGGCCCGGTCGGCCGGGTCGCAGCACAGCACACCGTGCCCGGGATGCCCAGGAGCGCCCGCGTCATGGCCGCCGCCGCAGTCCACGGCCTCCCGGACCCACACCCCGGCCGCCTGCACGGGGGCAGTCGCCGCGATGGGCGCCATGACCCGCGCGTGTTCCTCGTCCCCGTGGGAGTGCAGGGCGCACAGCACCACATGGGTCAGGAGCGTCAGCACCAGACCCACGAGGAGGGCGAGCGCCGGCGCGCGCACGGGCGTGCGGCCGGCGGTTTCCTGCGGCATGCGACCGATCGTAGGAGCTTGATCGCGGTTCGCCAGGGTTCGTCCCCGTACGAGTGAAAGACGGCAACCGACCCGCCCATGCCGCGGCGCGCCGCACAGGCGGGAGCGGCCGGGGAGGGTATGCGGCGTATACCCCTAGGGGGTATGCTGGAGCGACAGAGAGGGACGATTCCCGGCGGTGATGCGCCGGAGGCCGACCCACGCACCCATCCATCCGAGGGGACTCGACGTGAGTGATCAGACGAACTCCGGCTCCTGCTGCGGCTCTTGCGGGACCGGTGCCGCGACCGATGTGCGGACCCCGGGCGGGGTCACCGCCGTCTACAAGGTCTCCGGCATGACGTGCGGGCACTGTGAGGGCGCGGTCTCGCAGGAGATCTCGGCTCTGGACGGCGTCACCGCGGTCTCAGCGGTCGCCGCGACCGGGGAGGTCACCGTCACCTCGGCCGCCGCGCTGGACGACGCGGCGGTCCGCGCCGCCGTGGACGAGGCCGGGTACGAGCTCATCGGCAGGCTCTGAGGCCGACCGGACCCACACCCGTGCGGACACCCCCGTGCGGAAAAAGGGGCCGCCCGCGGCGCGGTGTGCGCGGCGGGCGGCCGGGAGCCGGGTGCCCGCCGTGACGCCGGCGGGCACCGCTCCGCTTCAGTTTCAGTGCCAGTACTTCATGTCCGTACCTCCTCCCCCGCTGCTCGTGGGCGCAGCGTGACCTCGAAGCGGTCGAGACCGCGCAGGGTCAGGTTGCGCCGGTGGCTCGGTTCCGCGACCGCCCGCGCCTCGGGGTACTGCCCGGCCAGGGTGGCGAGGACCGACCCGGCGAGCCGGATGGCCATCGACGCGCCCAGGCAGGCGTGGGCCCCGCGCCCGAACCCGAGGTGCGGGTTCGGGGTGCGGTCGAGTCGCAGCTCGGTGGGGTGGGCGAAGCGGAGCGGATCATGGTTGGCCGCTCCCAGCAACAGCGTGACCGGGTCGCCCGCCCGGATGGTGACGCCGCCGAGGTCGGTGTCCGCGACACAGACGCGGGCGTCCGCCTGGACCGGCGCGTCGTAGCGGATGAGTTCGTCGACCGCGGCGGCGAGCGGCGCCGCGTGGAAGGCGTCCAGGGCGCCGGGGGTGGTGAGCAGCGCGGCCGCGGCGTTGCCGAGGAGCCTCGAAGCGGATTCGTAGCCGGCGTGCAGCACGGCGCGCAGACTGTTGCGCAGGATCGTTTCCTCGACGCCGGAGGACCCGGCGTGCTCCGCGACGTGGGCGATCAGCCCTTCCTTGGGCGGATCGGTGAGCCAGCCACCGGCGTAGGCGGCGAGTTCGGCGCGGGCCGCCACAGCCGGCTCGTTCTTCTCGGGCCACAGACCGGCGTCCATGCCGTCGACGACGGTGCGCGACATCGGCACGAACCGGTCGAGGTCGGGGGCCGGGACGCCGAGGAAGGCGGTGATGAAGCGCAGCGCCAGCGGCTCGGCGAGTTCCCCGACGAAGTCGAAGGAGGGCCGGGACGCGAGGTCGTCGAACAGGGTGTGCACCTCGCTCTCCAGCCGCTCGTGCAGGGCCTGGCGGTCCTGGGCCCGGAAGCCGTCGAGGAGCAGGTGCCGGATGGCGGTGTGCTCCGGCGGGTCGAGCGTCTGCACGCTGAGCAGCGGGGCGGGGATCTCCTCGCCGGCCCGCCGCCAGTCGGAGGCGAAGCGGGCGCTGTCGGTGAGGACGGCGAGGCAGTCGGCATGCCGGGTCAGCACCCAGGAACCGAGCAGTTCGTGCCAGAAGACGGGCGCACTCTCCCGCAGCCGGGCGTAGGCGGGATACGGGTCGCGGAGCACTTCGGGCCGGGCCAGATCCAGCAGCGGATCCCCGGCGATCGCCTGCACGGCGCCCTGTTCCACGAACGTCTCCCCCCGCACACAGGCCCTGGTGGGGCCGCAAATGCTTCTGGCGAAACCGCTTCCGTCCCCCAAATCGCCGGTGGGCAACGGGGATTGACGGCTACTTCTTTCGATCCGAACGCCGGTGACGCTACCACGCGACCCGGTCGGCTGGTATGACTACCTGCCTCGGATCTTCCACAAACATCACGGGGAGCAGCGGATGCCCGAGCAGAGCCCGACGATCGTCCACGACGTGCCGGTCAATGTCGCTCAACAGCCCGATCCCTACCCGCTGTTCGAACGGATCCGCGAGCACGGGGCGGTACAGCGGGTACGGCTGAATCCGACCCTTGAGGTCTGGATGGTCACGGGGTACGACGAGGCCGTGTCCGCACTCACCGACCCGCGGCTGAGCAGCAGTCCGGTGGCCGTGCGGGGCCTCGAGGAGGAGATGGCCGAGCAGGAGCGCACCAACATCCTGATGTCCAGCATGGTGATCGCCGACGGCGACACGCATGTGCGGCTGCGCAACCTGGTCTCCAAGGCCTTCACCGCGCGCCGGGTGGAGGCGCTCGCGCCGCGCGTGCAGGAGCACACCGACGCCTTCCTGGACGCTTTCGCGGCGCGTGGATCGGCGGACCTGGTCGAGGAGTTCGCGCTGCCGCTGCCCATGGCCGTGCTCAGCGACCTCATCGGCATCCCGGCCGAGGGACAGCCGGATTTCGCCAAACTGGCCGTGGGGCTCATCATGCCTCCCAACACCCCGGAGCGGCTTGCGAAGGGCGCCCGGGCCCGCGCCGCGCTCGTGGAGTTCTTCCAGCCGCTGATCGAGCGGCGCAAGGCCGAGCCGCGCGACGACCTGCTCAGCGCGCTGTGCGCGGCGCAGGCCGAGGAGCGGATCAGCGACCGTGAACTGACCGCGATGACCATCTTGTTGACGCTCGCGGGACACGAGACCGTCGCGAGCCTCATCGCCAACGGCGTGCACGCGCTGCTGCGTCACCCGGACCAGCTCGCCGCCCTGCGCGCGGACCCGGAGCTGCTCCCCGGCGCGATCGAGGAACTCCTGCGCTACGAGGGCCCGGTCAGCCGTGGTGTCGCGCGCTTCACCGTCGAGGACTTCGAGATCGCCGGGGTGACGATCCCGGCCGGCGAGATGATCATCGTCGGGCTGGCAGCGGCCAACCGGGACCCGGCCCGTTTCGACCGGCCGGACATCCTCGACGTCGCCCGCCGTGAGATGCCGCAGCAGCTCGCCTTCGGGCACGGCGCGCACTTCTGCCTCGGGGCGCCGCTCGCTCGCTTGGAGGCCAGGATCGCCATCGGCACCCTGCTGCGCCGCTTCCCGGACCTGACGCTCGCCACGCCGGACGAGACGCTGTCGCGCCGTGAGGGCATCCTGCGCGGGATGGCGACACTGCCGGTCACGTTCGCCCCGCAGCGCGCATAGGCACCCGACGGGCCCGGCAGCACGCGTGGGCCACCTGACGAAGGGACTCCTCATGGCATCGGCCTCCCCCGCGGCGGAGTTCGACCACATCGCCCCGGTGTACGACGCCTCGCGCGGCGGTACCGACCGGGCCGCCGGCTTCGCCGACCAACTCGCCCCGCTCCTCGATCCGGCACAGCCGGTCCTCGACGTGGGCGTGGGCACCGGCATCGTGGCCGAGCAGCTGACGGCGCGCGGGCACACCGTGGTCGGCGTCGATCTCTCCCCCGGCATGCTCGCGCTGGCCCGGCAGCGGCTCGGTGACCGGGTCGCGGTGGGCGACGCCTGCCGGCTCCCCGTGCGGACGGCCTCGGTGACACAGGCCGTGTCCACCTGGCTGCTGCACACCGGACCCGACCGGACGTCCGTCTTCCGTGAGGTGGCCCGCGTGCTGCGGCCCGGTGGCCGCTATCTGGTCGTCCCGGCCCGCGGCCGGCGCCCCACCGACGACATCGGCCGGATCGTGGGCGCGCTGGAGGACCGGCTCGACCCGGAGGGACGGCGCCAGGACGGTCCGGACCACCTCGTGCCGGTGGCGCGGGCCCAGGGGTTCGTCTACACGGGCACGGCGAGCGAGCGGCCCGCCACCTTCGAGGTCTCGCCCCGTGCGATGGCGAAGTCGCTGGCCGGCGGCCTCTTCACCGGCGCCTGGCAGCTGGAGGGGGAGGCCGACTTCGCCGCCGTCGCCGAGGCCCGGGAGCAGCTGCTCGCGCTGCCGGACCCGGACACGCCCCGCGTGCGGCGGATGGCCGACTTCGTCATGGTCTTCACACGGGGCGCCTGACCGCGTCCGGGGCCGGCCCGCCCCGCGGGGCCCTCAGGCCCGGTGACCGGTGTGCTGCTGGGCGGCGTACGGTCCGCCCAGCAGCTCCGCCGCCCGGTGCTGGGTGTGCTCTGCTGCCTTCTGCGCCTCCGCGACGACGTCGCCGCGCTCGCGCAGCAGATCCTCGTAGATCGGGGGATGTTCGCTTTCTTTGATGCTGTACATCATTGCCGGTCCTTTCCGCTGTCGTGCGATCCAGATTTCCTCATGCCCGGTTGAGCCGGGCGGCGATCCCGTGGCCGATCAGCAAATAAATGATGGCGGGGAGACCATAATTGAGGACGAAGCGCAGGCTCTCTGTGTCCATCGTGAAAACGTCCTGTGCCCATCCGGACAGCCAGTCGGCGGCCGCGTGCACGAAATCGACGAAGGCGTTTTTCTCGTTCGCGTCGAGCAGGTGAAGAAGGATCCACAGGACCAGCACAGCGGCAGCGACGTCGGCGATGGTGCAGATGGCCAGGGCCGCCCGCCGGGCGGTGGCCTCATTGCGTGCGGCGCGGCCGGGCGGCGGGGGCCGGTCGTGGACGGGGTATCCGGAAAGCGGGTCGGTGCTGTTCACACGAAATCCGATCTGATGCGGCGGCGGGCGTGGCCCATTTCCTCCTTCTTCTGCGCCCCGCATTCGCCACGGTGTTACACCGCACCGCCAATCCCGCATATGTCCCGGCTCTTCGGGCACGGCCCGCCATATCGGTATCCGGACCGTCCGACGGACATATTTCAGCCGGGCCGCGGGCCGGTCTCGGGAGCGGCCACGGGGCCGGCGGGCCGGGCGGGGACGCTCAGGCGCGGGAAGGAGCGCGCCGCCGCCAGGAAGGCGAGGGTCGTCAGCACGAACGGCCAGGTGAAGGGGTGGCCACCGGACGGGGCCAGCAGGGCGACGACGGCCGGGGTCACGGCGGTGGCGGTCGCCGCGCCGAGCAGCGCGTACAGCAGGGTGCGCCGGGTCGCCGCGAGGAACACCCCGCACAGCGCGAGCGCGACGAGCACCGCGCTGCAGCCCGCCGTCCCGTCCGCGATACGTGCGGCCGGGACGCCGAGGATCCAGGCGGTGAGGACGCCGGTGGCACTGCCGGCGCAGGCGACGAGCCCGGCCACGCGGCTCACCAGGAACAGCCCGGCGAGCAGCAGCCCACCCGCGTACCACTCGTCCAGGAAGAAGACCTGTCCCACGTTGCGCAGGAAGCCCCGCCACAGCTCGGCCGGACGCAGGTCCGGCGGGCCGACGGCGGCTCGGGGCAGCGCGGCCAGGCTGTCACCGTAGGGCCAGACCCGTCCGAACGCGGGCGCGGCGACGGTCACGGCGCTCGCCAGCAGGCAGTACGGAGCGGTCAGCGGCGGCAGGCTCCACACGCGCAGCATCCGCACCACCGCCGCCGTGGCGACGGTGACGACGAGCGACCCCGCCATGGCGAGGAGCAGGGTGGACAGCCGTCCGGCATCGAGGAACGCCGCGCAGCACAGGGCGAACAGGCAGGCGTTGAAGCCCTCCAGTCCCGCCTCCACTCGCTCGCGGGCCACGCCGAACAGCTGAGCACCGGCGGCCCCCGACGCCGCCCCGGCCAGGGCGTAGGCGGCGTAGCGCCAGTCGGCCACGACCAGTGCGAGACAGAAGGCCGCGCCGGCCCAGGCGTTGCGCAGGAACATCACTTGGGCCACGCCGCGCAGCGCCTGCGCCCCGACCCCCGAGCCGTATCCCGTCCACCCCCACCGCACGCCGCCGGACCGCTCCACTCCCCGCCCCTCACCCGACAAGACCGACTTACTTTCCGTTATGCGGAAATACATTTCCTCCATACGATACAGAAGCGCCCTTCAGTTGGACAGACGACCCTGCGCAGACCCACGTCGGCCCACATGGGCCGACGGACCACTGGGCCCACGGGGCGCGCTCGGCCAGGATGAGGGCCTGAACTTCTCCTGTGAGGTGGTCCGTCCATGAGCATCGTCGATCTCGCCGCGCTCGGTGAGTCCTTCACCCGCGACCCGTATCCGGTGTACGCCCGGTTACGGGAGCAGGGCCCCGTGCATCACGTCCGGATGCCCGAAGGGGGCGCCCTGGCCTGGCTCGTGGTCGGCTACGAGGCCGGGCGTGCCACGCTCGCGGACCCCCGGCTCACAAAGGACTGGAGCAAGGCCTCCCCCTCCCTGCCCATCGGATCCGTCTCCTCCGGCATGCACATGCTCCGGGCCGACCCGCCGGACCACACACGCCTGCGCAAGCTGGTCGCCCGTGAGTTCACCACGCGCCGTGTGGAGGAACTCGCCCCGCTCGTCCAGAAGACCACCGACGTGCTGCTGGACCGGATGCTCGCGGCCCAGGACGGGCGCGCCGACCTCGTCGAGGCGCTGTCCTTCCCGCTGCCCATCACCGTGATCTGCGAACTCCTCGGCGTGCCCGACCTGGACCGGGAGTCCTTCCGCACCTGGTCGAACGAGGCGCTCGGCGGTGTGGACCCGGAGGTCCGCAAGGCCGCCGCGGTGTCGATGGCCGGGTATCTGGCCGAGTTGGTGGAGGGCAAGCGCGGGCGCTCGGGCAGCGACCTGCTGAGCGCGCTGATCCACAGCTCGGACGACGACGGCGACCGGCTGTCCCACGACGAACTGATCGGCATGGCCTGGCTGTTGCTCGTCGCGGGCCACGAGACCACGGTGAACCTCATCTCCAACGGCGTCCTCGCGCTGCTGACGCACCCCGGGCAACTCGCCGCCCTGCGGGCCGACCTGACGCTGATGGACGCTGCCGTGGAGGAGATGCTGCGCTACGACGGGCCGGTGGAGACGCCCACGTACCGCTTCACCGTCGACCCCGTGACCATCGGCGACACGGTCGTCCCGGGGGGCGGCGAGCTGGTCCTGGTCGCCCTGGCCGACGCCAACCGCGATCCCGGCCGGTTCGCCGACCCGGACCGGTTCGACATCTCCCGGGACGCCCGTGGCCATGTGGCGTTCGGCCACGGCATCCACTACTGCCTGGGGGCGCCGCTGGCCCGGCTCGAGGCCCGCATCGCGATCCGGGCGCTCCTGGAGCGCTGTCCCGACCTGGCCCTGGACATCCACCCCGCGGCCGTCACCTGGCGCTCGGGCATGCTGATTCGCGGTCCGCAGAGCCTGCCCGTACGGTTCACGCGGTAGCGGCGCGGCGGCCGCGTCAGCTCTGGGCGGGGGCGAGCACGACGAAGTCCGCCTGGAACGGGTCGAGGCAGACGGCGAGTCTGCCCACGCCCTCCATGTCCGCCGGCCCCATCTGCACGCTGCCGCCGCCCTCGGTGACCTTGGCGATCGCGGCGTCGCAGTCGGGGACGTCGAAGACCGGGTGCCAGTAGGGCCGGCCGCTCGTCAGGCTGAGGTCCGCCGGGCGGAGCTGCATCAGGCCGCCCTGCATGCGCTCCTCGGGCAGCCCGGAGGGCGTGATGATGGTGTACGCGCCCTCGCCGCCCGGCATCTCCATGTCGGAGTACTGCCAGCCGAAGACGGAGCCGTAGAACTCCTTCGCCGCGGCGGCGTCGGTCGTGTAGAGCTCGGTCCAGGACAGCGATCCGGGCGCGCCGACCAGCTCGAAGCCGGTGTTCTGCCCCGGTTGCCAGACGGCGAACTGAGCGCCCTGCGGGTCGGTGAACTGCGCCATCTTCCCCCAGTCGCCCAGGTCACGGGGCTCGACGCGCACCTTGCCGCCGGCCCGCTGCACCGCCTGCGTCGTGGCCTCTGCGTCGGTGACGCAGTAGTAGATCATCCAGGCCGAGCGCGCCCCCTCCTCGGTCAGCCTGCCGAGGCCGCCGACGGTCTTGCCGTCCTTGCGCAGCGCTCCGCCTTCCATGTCGCCGCCCATCGGCTCGAAGTCCCAGCCGAGCACCGAGCCGTAGAAGGAGGCGGCGGCCTTGATGTCCGGGGCGCCGAGGTCGATCCAGCAGGGCACGCCGGGAGCGAGGTCAGTGGTGATCACGGTCGGTTCCCTTCCGTAGGTTCGCTGCCACCCAGAGTGACACCGCCCACTGACAATCGCGCGCTGACGATCGCGCGTGACAGTCGCGCGCTGGACGGCTCCTGGTGCCGGCGAGGCCCGGAAACCCGTCCCACGCCCCCGGTGGCATGATCGACGGGTCTGGCGGACGAGCGGAGGGAGCGGGTCGTATGGCGGGAAGGACCGTGCTGATCACCGGCGCGTCGAAGGGGATCGGGCTGGCGACCGCGCGGCGCCTGGCGGAGCGAGGGGACCGGGTCCTCGGCATCGCCCGCTCCGGTGCGCAGGGGGACTTCCCCGGCGTCTTGTACCCGTGCGACCTCGGTGACGAGGAGCGGACGGAACGGGTCCTCGCGGCGATCGCCGCCGAACACCGGGTGGACGCGGTCGTCAACAACGTCGGCGTGGCCGTGCCGGAGCCGCTGGGCGAGGTCTCCCTGGACAGCCTGCGGTCGGTGTTCGACCTGAACGTCCGCGCCGCCGTGCAGGTCACCCAGGCGTTCGTCAGCGGGATGCGGGAGCGCGGCTGGGGCCGGATCGTCAATGTCACCAGCCGGTCGGTGTTCGGGGCGCGGCGGCGCAGCAGCTACGCGGCGGCGAAGAGCGCGCTGGTGGGGCTCACGCGGACCTGGGCGCTGGAGCTGGCCACCGACGGGGTGACCGTCAACGCGGTCGCGCCGGGGCCGGTCGAGACGGAACTGTTCCGCGCCTCGCACCAGGCCGGCGGCGAGGCGGAGGCCCGCGTCCTGCGGTCGCTGCCCGTGGGGCGGCTGGGGCGGCCCGAGGAGGTGGCGGCCGCGATCGCGTTCCTGCTCGGCGAGGACGCCGGCTTCGTCACCGGCCAGATGCTGGGTGTGGACGGCGGCGGCAGCATCCCGGGGCGCTGACGGCCGATACCGTCCCGCCGTCGCGCAGGGAGCTGCCGGGGCAGCACGCCGTCGCGGCGGAGCCGCCGGATCACCACGCCGTCGCGGCGGAGCCGCCCGGGTCGCCACGCCGTCGCGAGCGGGAGCCACGGAGCCGTCACGCCGTCACGCCGTCACGCCGTCAACTGCCGGGCCGTCATGCCGGAAGCGCAGGCCGTCACGTCGTCGTCGCCCCGGCGACCGCCACGACGTCACACCGTCACACCGCCGCGCCGGTCGTCGGTCGCCGGTCGCCGGTCGCCGGTTCAGTCCGCCGGTTGCCGGTCGCCGGTTCAGTCCGCCGGATGCCCCGGCTCGATGTCCAGCGCGTCGCGCAGGCGCAGCAGCGGCGCGTCGGTGTCCCGGGCGCCCCAGCGCTCAGGTTCGAGGACGAAGCAGACGTGGTCGCCGCTGTCCAGGACGTCCCGCACGACGCCCACGAACCAGGCCGCCGCATCCTCCAGGACGACCGCGCCGCCGTCCTCCCGGCGCCAGCGCGCCCGCGCGAACTTGTCGACGCTGTCGCCGGTCTCCCCGCCGAACAACGCGGCCAGTTCATGCTGGTCGCGGGTGAGCAGGTGCACGGCGAGCCGGTCCGCGGCGCGGGCCACGCCGTAGGTGTGATTGGCCTTGGACAGCCACACCGCGTACCGCGCCGGCTGGATGGAGCACTGGGCGGAGAACCCGACGAGGCAGCCCGACCGCTCCTGTCCCGCCGCGGCCGTGACCACGCACATCTCGGGGTTCAGCCGGTCCATGAACGCGTCGGCGCCCGCCATCTCCCATGCACTCCCGTCCCCGGCCACCGCCGGCCCCACGGCACGCTTCCACCGGTCACCCTACGACTGCCCGGATCCCCCGTCACAACGCCTGGTGGCGGCCCGGGGTGTGGCCGAAGGTGCGCCGGAAGACGTCGATGAAGGCGCTGGCGGACGCCCACCCGCACCGGTGCGCCACCGTCGTGACCGGGATGTCCTCGGCCAGCAGCACCAATGCGTGATGCAGGCGGACCTGGGTGCGCCACTGCGGGAAGGTCATGCCGAGGTGAGTGCGGAACAGGCGGGAGAGCGTGCGTTCACCGGCCCCGACCTCGCGGCCGAGTTCGGCGAGGGTGCGGCCGTCGGAGGGATCGGCGCGCACGAGCGAGCACAGCGCACGCAGCCGGGGCTCGGCCGGCATGGGCAGGTGGAGCGGCTGCTGGGGCGCGGCCCGCACCTGATCGAGCAGTACGGCCAGCAGGCGCCGCCGCTCCGGGGTTTCGGTGCCGGGGGTGTGCGTGCAGGCGATGATCAGCTCGCGCAGCAGCGGGCCGACGCTGAGCACGGTCGGCGTGTCCAGGCCGAGCGGGTTCGCCGTGGTGGGCAGGCCCAGCAGGTGCAGTTCGAGGTCGCCGTGGGCCTGGTGGGCGTGCACCGTCCCGGCCGGGATCCAGATGGCCCGGGTTGCAGGAGCGATCCAGGACCCCGCGTCGGTGGTGACGGCCAGGACACCGCGACCGGCGTAGGCGATCTGGTGGTCCTCGTGCCGGTGGGCGTCGATCCCGGTCCCCGGGGCCAGGCGCTGGGTGCGGGTCGGCGCGACCGGCGTGTGGCGGATCTTCGTCATTGATTGGCAGATTATCGGAAGTACGACACCAGGCGTGGCGTCGAGCATGAACAAGTGCGCAGGAACTCATCGATCACGCTGCTGTCCCTCGGCCATGCCTGTGTCGACGTCTATCAGGGCGCCGTGGCGTCCCTCGTCCCGTTCTTCGTCGCCGAGCGCGCCTACGGCTACGCCGCGGTCTCCGGGATCGTGCTCGCCGCCTCCCTGCTGTCGTCCGTGGCGCAGCCGCTGTTCGGGCTGCTGACCGACCGCCGGCCGCTGCCATGGCTGCTGCCGTGCAGCACGCTGTTGGGCGGGCTGGGCGTCGCGCTCAGCGGACTCGGTGGCTCCTACGCCCTGACGCTCGCGTTCGTGGCGCTCTCCGGCATCGGAGTCGCCGCCTACCACCCGGAGTCCGCCCGTGTCGCCCGGATCGCCTCCCGGGGCAGTCACAGCGCGATGGCCTGGTTCTCGCTGGGCGGCAACCTGGGTTTCGCGACCGCTCCCTTGCTGGTCGCCGCCGTCGTCGCGCCGGCGGGGCTGCGCTGGACGCCCCTCCTCGCCGTACCGGCCGCCGTCGGCTGCGCGCTGTGCCTGCCCGTCCTGCGCGCGCTGGGTCGCGGCGGACGGGGCGGCCGGGATACGGCGGTGGCGGCCGGCCGGGACGACACGGCGTCCTTCGTGAAGCTGGCGTGCGTCGTCGTGTGCCGCTCCGTCGTCTTCACCGGCCTGAGCACGTTCGTGGCCCTGCACGTCGAGCAGCGCACCCACGGCGGTACTCGGGCGGGCACGGCGGCGCTGTTCGTGCTGTACCTCGGCGGCGCGGCCGGCTCGGTGCTCGGCGGGATGCTGGCCGGCCGCTGGGACCGCGTGACGGTGTCCCGGTGGTCGTACCTGCTCAGCGTCGGCGCGGTCGCCGGGGTCGTCCTCGCACGTGGTCCCGTCCTCTTCGGCTTCGTCGCGCTGACCTCGATCGGGCTGTACGTGCCGTTCTCGCTCCAGGTCACGCTCGGTCAGGACTATCTGCCGAGCCGGATCGGCACCGCGAGCGGCATCACGCTCGGGCTGACGGTCAGCGTCGGCGGACTCGTCAGCCCGCTCGTCGGCGCCCTCGCCGACGCGACATCGCTGCGCACCGCGCTGACCCCGCTGATCCTCATGCCGGCGCTGAGCTGGCAGCTGCTGCGCACCCTGCCCGAACCGGCCACGCCCGTCGTGCCCACTTGGAGCACCGACCGGGACACGACGCCGTCCATTGGGTAACCGTGCACCGAATCCCGTCGAACCTGAGGACAGCGCATGCAGACCGTCACACTGAACAACGGCGTCGAGATGCCGATCCTCGGCTTCGGCGTCTACCAGATCCCGCCGGAGCAGACCGAGCAGGCCGTCAGCGACGCCCTCGCCGCGGGCTACCGGTCGCTGGACACCGCGGCCGCCTACGGCAACGAGGAGGCCGTGGGCCGTGCGATCAGGAGCAGCGGCATCCCGCGCGAGGAACTGTTCGTCACGACCAAGCTGTGGGTTTCCGACGCCGGTGAGGACCGGGCCCGGCGTGCCTGCGAGACCTCGCTGCGCAAGCTCGGCCTTGACCGCGTCGACCTCTACCTGATCCACCAGCCGTACGGCGACGTGTACGGCTCATGGCGCGCGATGCAGCGACTGCTGGGCGACGGCCTGGTGCGGGCCATCGGGGTGTCCAACTTCTACCCGGACCGCCTGGTGGACCTGATCGACCACAACGAGGTCACGCCCGCGGTGAACCAGATCGAAACCCACCCGTTCTTCCAGCGCACGGCGGACCAGGAGCTCATGCGTGAGCGCGGGGTGCAGATCGAGTCGTGGGGGCCGTTCGCCGAGGGCCGCAACCAGCTCTTCACCCACCCCGTGCTCGCCGGCATCGCCACCACGCACGGCAGGTCCGTCGCGCAGGTCGTGCTGCGCTGGCTGATCCAGCGCGGTGTCGTCGTCATCCCCAAGTCGGTGCGCGCCGACCGAATGGCGGAGAACATCGACGTGTTCGGCTTCGAGCTGACCGGTGAGGAGATGGCGGCGATCGCCGCGCTGGACACCGGGGCGTCGCTGTTCTTCGACCACCGCGACCCGGCCATGGTCAGCCGGCTGGGCACCGTCACCCTGCAGTCCTGAGCCGTAGGTCACCACCGGCCGCCGGGTCGCCACGCCGTCTCGGCGACCACACCGGCGGCCTGGTCACCACGCCGTCTCGGCGGTCACACCGGCGGCCTGGTCACCCACGCCATCTCGGCGGTCACACCGGCGGCCTGGTCACCTCGCCATCCGGCGGCCGGGTCACCACGCCATCTCGTCGATCAGCAGCGTCGCGTCCGGCAGGGCCGTGCCGCCCAGGTTCTGCTCGGCCCAGATCACCTTGCCGTGCGCCGCGTACCGGGTGCCCCACCGCTCGGCGAACTGGGAGACCAGGAACAGGCCCCGGCCGCCCTCGTCGGTGGTGGCGGCCCGGCGCAGCCGCGGTGAGGTGTTGCTGCCGTCCGACACCTCGCACACCAGGGTGCGGCCGAGCAGGAGGCGCACCCGGACGGGTGGGGCGCCGTAGCGGATGGCGTTGGTGAGCAGTTCGCTGAGGATCAGTTCCGTGGTGAACGACTCCTCCTCCAGCCCCCACTCCTGGAGCCTGCGGCCGACCTCGGACCGGACGCGCGACACCTCCGTCACGTCGAACGGCACGTCCCAGGTGGCCACCTTGGCCGGGTCCAGCAGCCGGGTCCGGGCGACGAGCAGCGCCACGTCGTCCGTGGGGTGCGCGGGCAGCATCGTGTCCATCAGCGCCCGGCAGGTCTCCTCCGGGGTGCCGCCCGGGGCGGCCACGGCCGTGCGCAGCATGGCGAGGCCGTCGTCGATGTCGCGTCCCCGGTCCTCGATCAGCCCGTCCGTGAACAGCACCAGGCGGCTGCCCTCGGACAGTTCCAGCTCGCCGCACTCGAACGGGAACCCGCCGACGCCGAGCGGCGGCGACACCGGGACGTCGGGGAACGTGACCCGGCCCTGCGGGTCCACGACCGCCGGGGCGAGGTGCCCGGCGCGGGCCAGGGTGCAGCGGCCGCCGACCGGGTCGTAGATGGCGTACAGGCAGGTGGCGCCGGTCAGCGGGGCCGGGGCGGTGTCCGCCGTCTCCGCCTGCGTGTCCAGCCGCGCCACCATCTCGTCGAGATGTCCGAGCAGCTCGTCCGGGGCCAGGTCCAGCGAGGAGAAGTTCAGCACGGCCGTGCGCAGCCGGCCCATGGTGACCGCCGCGTGCAGCCCGTGTCCGACGATGTCACCGACGACCAGCGCCACCCGGAAGCCGGGCAGCGGGATGACGTCGAACCAGTCGCCGCCCACGCCGGACTGCGCCGGCAGGTATCGCCAGGCGACCTCCAGCGCGTCCTGTTCCGGCAGGTCGCGGGGAAGGAGGCTGCGCTGGAGGGTGACGGCCATGGCGTGCTCGCGCGAGTAGCGGCGGGCGTTGTCGATGGCCACCGCGGCCCGGGCCACGAGTTCCTCGGCGACCGCGACGTCCTCCTCCTCGAACGCGGCCGAACCCTCGCCGCGCCACAAGTTGACCATGCCGAGGACCACACCACGCGCCCGCAGCGGCACCGTGATCAGCGAGTGGATGCCGTAGTCCAGGGCCCGCCGCGCCCCCGCCGGGTCGTGGGCCCGCCAGTCCTGCGCGGTGTGCAGGTCCGTCACGAGGACGGCCTTCCCGCCGTGCAGGGCGGCGACCATGGGCGTGTCGGCCGCCACGAACCGGATCAGATCACCGACCGGCTGCAGCGGATGCCCGGTCTGCGACTCGCTGAGCGCGGTGCGCCGCATCTGCTTCACGGCGCCGGAGGGCTCCTCGCCGCGCAGGACGGAGTCCAGCAGCTCGACGGTGACGAAGTCCGCCATGCGCGGGACGGCGACCTCGGCGAGCTCCTCCGCGGTGCGCCGCATGTCGAGCGTGGTGCCGATGCGCACCCCGGCCTCGTACAGCAGGGTCAGCCGGCCGCGGGCCACCTCGGCCTGACCGGAGAGGGCGCGCAGTTCGGTGGTGTCGCGGAACGTGGCCACCAGGCCCTGGACGCCGCCGTACGGCTCGGTCAGCCGGGTGTTGACCGCGAGGAGCCGGTCCCCGGCCGGGACGACCTGGTCGGAGACGGCCTCGCCGGAGGCGAGGATGCGGGTCGGGCCGGGGCCGAGCCCGAGGTCGGTGACCTGCCGCTGGTCGGCGTCCGCCGGGAGGTCCAGCAGCCGGCGCGCCTCGTCGTTGGCGAGCAGCACCCGTCCGTCGGCGCCGATGATCAGCACCCCTTCGCGCACGGCGTGCAGGACGGCGTCGTGGTGCTCGTACATCCGGGTCATCTCGGCGGGACCCAGGCCGTGCGTCTGCCGGCGCAGCCGGCGGCCGACCAGGGCGGCACCGCCGGTCGCGAGCGCCAGCGCCACCGCCGACGCGCCGAGCATCACCGGCACCTGATGGTTCAGCACGTGACCGAGGGTCTCGACCTGGATGCCGGCGCTGACCATGCCGACCACCCGGCGGCTGGCGTCGGTCACGGGCACCACCGCGCGCACGGCGTCGGACGGCTCGCCGTGGAAGGTCTCGGTGAACGCCTCGCCCGCGGCGGCCCGTTCGACGCCCTGGGCCCGGGTGCCGATCAGGGAGGGGTCGGTGTCGGTGAGCCGCACGCCGCGTTTGTCGAGGACGGTGATGAAGTCGACGCCGGATCCGTGGCGCGCCTGCTCCGCCGGCCTCTGCAGCAGCGCGTTGGGGTTGGGTGAGCGCAGCGCGAGGGCGGTGCCGGGCGCGTGCGCGAACGCCTCGGCGGTGGCGAGGGAGCGGTTCCTGGCGTTGCGCTCGCCGTCGTAGCGGCCCTGCACCACCAGGGCGGTGGCGGCCGCGGCGACGAGCACCAGCATGATCAGCGCCTGGAGCAGGAAGACCTGGGTGGCGAACGTGCGGACGCTCAGCGACGGCGACAGACGGTGACCCGGTGACCGGCGGTCCGTCGCGCCGTCGCGGTCCTCACGGCCTGCGGCGGTTCCCCGGCGCCCCCGCCTTCTCGGGGCTTCCGGGGTTTCTTGGTCTCCCGGGGGCCGAGGCGCATCACGCAGCCGCCGTGCGCCGCTCGGCGGCGGCGCGGCCCTCGCCCGGGACCAGCGCGACCGTCCGCCCATGTCCCCCTTTGTAGCACCGCACCTCCGCGACGGGCGAACGGTGACGGCCCGTCCGGGGCAACGGCCACGCGGTCCGGCGCAGCGACCGGCTGCCGCCGTGAGGAGCAGAGCTGCGGCGCACGCGGGCGACGGCCGCGAGGATCATCACCGCCGCGACCGCGGGCCGTCGTGCCCCGGGGCAGCGCTGTCGTGACAGCGGGCCGCCGCCGTCCGGGGCAACGCCGCCGCGACTCCTTGCCGCCGCCGTCCGGCGTAACCCTGCCGCGACCGCGTGCAACGCCGGCACGAGCCTCGCTGACTCGCCTCGGGGCCGCCGTCACGAGCATCGCTGACTCGACCGCGTGCCCCGGGTTCCCGGCGAGTTCGTCGGCGGCGGACCGCCGGGGGCCGACGACGTCGCACGGCACGCGGCCCCAGCGGGCCGGGGCGAGGGCGAGCGGGCCGCGGGCCGGGACAGACGACATGCGGCACGTTCCGACCGTCCTGGCGCGAGGGCGGTCGTCCGGGGATGCCGGGCCGGCGCCCACGGCCGGCGCCGGGGCCGGGGCCGGGTGCCGAGGGCCGGGCCCCCGCGCCCAGCGCCCGCGCCCGGCGCCCGGCGCCCGGGACCGGCGACGCCCTGAGCCCGGCGTGGCTGCACCTGGCTCCCTTCGTCGGCGTCTCCTGATGGCGCCGGGTAAGGGTGACCTTGGCGTCGGCCTGCCCGGTCGTACGGGACATCACAACGTCGGCCTCGGCGCGACGCGGACAGGAACAGGGACGGGGAGAGGGAGAGACCGAACGACGCTGATCTCGTCGGACCCCTGGTCCATGCTGCGGAAGCTGTCGCAGCGACCCGCTGGACTGTGCCACGACCTGGCCCGGTCACTCCCCGTCTCCCTGGGCTTCCCCCTCCACTTCTCCTCTACACAGGAGTGTCGGCGGACCAGGTCGGGCGGCCGCGGGAGAGGGCGCCGGTCAGGGCGCGCAGGGCGCCGGTGAGCGTCCCCACGTCGGGGGCGTTGCCGAGGCACAGCCGGAACGCGCGCGGCGGCGGCTGGTCGGTGGCGCTGTAGTACAGGGTGGGGCTGACGGAGATGCCCTGGCCGTCGGCGAGGGCGAGCGCCTCGGAAGCGGTCCAGGGCGCGTGCAGTTCCACCCAGGTGTGCAGGGCGTCGGCCCGGACGTGGCTGACCGCCGGCGCCTCGGCGAGGAGGTGTACGGCGGCGGCGCGGCGGCGGCTCATCTCCAGGCGCTGCCAGTCGAGCAGGCGCTCGGCGGTGCCGTCCTCCAGCCAGCGCAGGGCGACGGCGGTGGCGAGCGGGGACGGGTTGAAGACGGTGGCGCGGATGAGCGCGCCGAGGCGGCCGGCCAGCTCGGGCGGTCCGGCGAGGAACCCGCAGCGCAGGCCCGGTGCGAGAGTCTTGGACAGGCTGGTGAGGAAGAGGGTGCGTTCGGGGGCCAGCGCGGCCAGCGGGGGCAGGCCGGCGTGGTCGGAGAGCAGCCCGAAGACGTCGTCCTCGATGATGACCAGGTCATGGCGGCGGGCGATCTCGACGATGGCCTCGCGGCGGCCGAGGGGCTGGGTCGCGGCGGTCGGGTTGTGGGCCGTCGGCATGCAGTACAGGGCGCGCGGGGAGGGGGCGGCGGCGCAGGCCTCTTCCAGCGCCTCCGGGATGAGGCCCTCGCCGTCCATGGCGACGCCGGACATGCCGATGCCCAGCAGCTGGGCGGCGGTCTTGGCGCCGGGGTAGGTCAGCGCCTCGGTCAGCAGGGTCTCGCCGGCGCGCAGCGCGGCACCGAAGGCCACCAGCAGGGCGTGCTGGCTGCCGGAGCTGATCGCCACCTGGTCCGGGCCGACGTCCAGGCCGCTGCGGGCGAGCCAGCCGCAGGCGGTGCGCCGGTGCTCGTAGGCGCCGATGTCGGACTCGTAGCCGAGCAGCGCGCCCAGGTCGGGGGTGCCTGCGAGCGTCGTGAGGGTGCGGCGCAGCAGCTCCTCGTGTCGGCCCCGAGCGGGGGCGTTGACCGCCATGTCGTGACGGACGGGCGCGTCGGCGTCGCCGGGGTCCGGCGTGTCCCGCAGGTGCGGGATACCGGAGGCGCCGGCGACGAAGGTGCCGCGTCCCACGGTGCTGCTGACCAGGCCCTGCTCCTCGGCCTCGCGGTAGGCGCGGCTGACGGTGGGGACGGCGACGCCGAGCGCTCGGGCCAGTTCACGGTGGGTGGGCAGGCGGTCGCCCGCCGACAGCCGGCCGGTGGTCACCGCGGTGGCGATCGTCTCCGCGATGCGCCGGTAGACCGGCCCACTCGTCCCGTCGTCGGCCAGCAACTGCGCGAACAGGCGGGGATCGGCCGCCATCGCTCTCCTTCTTCTCGTCCAGGCGTCTGCTCGCCCGGGCGTCTGCTCGCCCGGGCGTCGCGGATGGTGCTCGTAGGGGGCCCGTCACGGGCGTACCCGGGGACCGTTACAGGTCGATCATGACGCTTGTGGTGGGACGAGCACAGCACACGGGGACCTGTCCCGGCTCCACAGGGGCCGTCGGTTCGATCACATAGGCGACCTCGCCGTCGTCGAGACCGGTCACACAGGTGCCGCACAGGCCCGTGCGGCAGGAGGCGTCGGGACGCAGGCCGGCCTGTTCGGCGAGGGCGAGCAGGCTGAAGGTGTTCTCCCGCCAGGGCACGGTCACCCCGGAGCGGGCGAAGGTCACCGTGACCGGCTGTCCGTCGGCGTCGCGCGCCACGGGACCGGTGTCCGCCTGCCCCTCCGCCCGCTCCTCGCCGTTCAGAGGCCGGGCCGCGCCGAAGAACTCGTGGTGCACCCGGTCGGCGGGGACGCCCAGACCGGCCAGGGCGGCGACGACGTCGGCCATGAAGCCGGCGGGCCCGCAGACGTAGTAGTCCGCGTCGAGCGAGGGCAGGATCCGCTCCAGAACCTCCGGGGTGAGCCGACCCGTCTCGTCGAAGTCACGTCCGGGTGTGTCCTCGGGGGCGGGGCGGCTGAACAGCAGGTGGGTGCGGAGCCCGTCCCGGGATCCGGCCAGCCGGCGCACGTACGGCCCGAAGGCGAGCTCGCGCGACGAGCGGGCCTGGTGGACGAAGTGGACCGGACGCGCCGACTCGCCGTCCTGCCCGGCGAGTTCGTCGAGCATCGCCAGCACCGGGGTGATGCCGATGCCCGCGCTGACGAGCACGACGGGACGGCGGCCCGGCCGGAGCACGAACCGGCCGCGTGGCGCCCGCGCCCGCAGCCGCGCGCCGACCGCGATGTCCGAGTGCAGATGCCCGGAGGCGACGCCCGCGGGGGCGCCCGGCACGTCGGACGGGGCCGGCTCGCGCTTGACGGCGATGCGGTAGCCGAGGCCGTCGTCGGTGCGTCCGGCCACGGTGTAGGTGCGCACCACGGGCCGCGGCGCCGCGGGGACGTCGAGCGAGAGGGTCAGGAACTGCCCGGCCGCGAAGTCCGGCAGCCGCTCGCCGTCCGGGTCGGCCAGGTCGAAGGAGACGACGTCCGCGGCCTCCTGGCGGCGGCCCGTGACGACGAGGGCGCGCTCACCCCGCCATCCCTCCTGCGTTCCGCGGGCCCGGGCCAGCAGCCCCTCGGCCTTGGTGCGCAGGAGCGGCGGCAGCGCGGCGCACCGCAGGACGCGGGCGAGGGCCGCCTCGTCGGGCCGCTCCCGGTGCAGGACGCGGGCCAGTTCCGCGACGGTGAGACCGCCCTCGCCCCGGCGCACCCGCTCGATCTTGTCGCCGGCCCGGATCGGGCCGGGCTGGAGCACGCGGCAGAAGAAGCCCACGCGGCCACTGCTGAGATAGCGGGCCGGGAAGTCCTCCTCGCCGAGCCGGACGGCCATCTTGCGGCAAGGGATGCGCGGTTGGGTGACCCGCAGGAGGACCTCGCCGATGCGCAGCTCGTCACCGACGGCGACCTCGTCGTCCGCGGGAGCGTCGACGGTGAGGTTCTCGCCGAAGGTGCCGGGCGCCAGGTCACGGCCCAGTTCGCGGCGCCAGTCGTCGTAGTGACGGAGCTGGTAGCACAGCAGCGCACGGTCGCGGTCGTCGGCGTCGTCGACGTGGTCGTCCGCGACGAGGCCGTCAGGGCCCACGAGCACGGCGCCCGGCGCGGGGCGCTTGTCGAAGCCGGTGACGATCGTCTCGCCCTGGACGGTCATCGGCTGCGCCTGCCCGAGGTTGACCGAGAGCAGCTCTCCGAAGATGTGGGTCATGCGGAGAAAGTAACAGTACAATTTGCGAGCATGCAAGGCATTGTCCAAAGACAAAGACTCCGCAGGTGGACGCCTCCATACGGCCCTTCCCGCCCTGCGTCGCGCCACGTGCGGTGTGAGACTGCTGAGCGGTGACCGCCGCGGGCGCGACGAGGGGAGCACGGGTGGTGATGACGCCAGAGACCGGCGACGACCTGCTGGAGCAGTTCCTGGCCGACCCGGCCAACTCCACTCTGGACCTGGGCACCGCGGCGGCCCGCGTGACCAAGGCCCTGGGTCTGCAGCAGTCCGTGGTGTATCTCGCCGATCTGCAGCAGCGCCACCTGATCCCGCTCACCGACGTGACGTCCACGCTGCCCATCGACGGCTCGCTCGCCGGGTGGAGCTACCGCACCCAGTCGCTGCGCGTGGAGGAGTCCGAGACCGGTGCGATGATCGCCTGGTTCCCGCTGCTGGACGGCGCCGAACGGCTGGGCGTCCTGGCGGTGCACACCCCCGCGCTCACCGCCGCCTCCCTGACCCGCGGCCGGGCGCTGGCCATGCTCCTGGCCATGATGATCACCTCACGGCGGGCGTACCAGGACTCCTTCGTACGGCGGACCCGCACGGACCGGATGCAGCTGCCCTCCGAGATGCTGCGCGCCTTCCTCCCGCCGCGCACGATCGGCAACTCCCGGGCCGTCTCCACGGCCGTCCTGGAACCGGCCTACGAGATCGGCGGCGACGCCTTCGACCACGCGCTCACCGAGACGATGCTGCACGCGACCGTGCTGGACTCGCTGGGTCACAACCTCGCCTCCGGGCTGACCAGTGCCGTGTCGCTGGCCGCCTGCCGCAACGCCCGCCGCTGCGAGCTCGACCTGCCCGATCTGGTCAACAGCGTCGACAGCGCGCTCGCGACCTGGCTGCCCGAGCAGTTCTGCACCGCCGTCGTGGCCCAGCTGGACCTGGCCACGGGGATACTGCGCTGGAGCAACTGCGGCCATCCCGCGCCGCTGCTGATCCGCGACAACCGGCTGATCGTCGACGCGCTGGAGCGCGAACCCGACCCGCCGCTCGGGCTGGCGCGGCTGCTGTCCACCCGGGAGCGGCACACCCACGAGATCGCGCTGCAACCCGGCGACCGGGTGCTCCTCTACACCGACGGGGTCACGGAGGCGCGGACCCCGGACGGGGAGCTGTTCGGGCTCCAGCGGTTCGCCGACTACGTCATCCGGGCCACCGCGTCCGGAGAACTGGCCGCGGAGACGCTCCGGCGTCTGATCCACTCGATCCTGGACGGCCAGGCCAGCCGGCTGCGGGACGACGCGACGATCCTGATGTTCGAGTGGCAGCCGCCGGTGACCGTGACGTGACCGGTCCGCGCTGCGGGGCCGGTGGTCAGCGTTTCAAGAACTTCCGTCCGGCTTGTTGACTCGCTGTCTCACCGGCTGCACATTACTTAGCGGTAGAACCGTGCAGTAACCCTGCGGGCGGTCCTCCCCGGCCGTCGCCGTGCGCCCCCCACGCTCATGACACGGCCGTAGGCACCTCCTTTCTGCTCGAGCCGCATTTCTCGCTCCCCCTGCACGCCGCCCGGGCACAGCCGTGCCCGCGCTCGCGCGTGCGCTTCCCGAGAAAGAGAGAGCACATGCCGAAGCATGCCCTGCGTCATGTCATGCCCGCGACAGCCGCGGCCGTGGCCCTGAGCTTCACCGGGGCTCCCGCCCACGCCACCACCGCTCCGCTCGACTACGTGGCCCTCGGCGACAGCTACAGCGCCGGATCGGGGGTCCTGCCCGTCGACCCCACCAACCTGCTGTGCCTGCGGTCCACGGCCAACTACCCACACGTCCTGGCCGATCGGACGGGCGCCCGCCTGACCGACGTGACCTGCGGCGGCGCCCAGACCAAGGACTTCACGCAGGCGCAGTACCCGGGCACGGGCCCGCAGCTCGACGCCGTCGGTGCGGGCACCGACCTGGTGACGCTGACGATCGGCGGCAACGACAACAACACCTTCATCAACGCCGTCGTGTCCTGCGGCACGGCCGGTGTGCTCAGCGGTGGCAAGGGCAGCCCGTGCAAGGACAAGTACGGCACGTCCTTCGACGACCAGATCGAGGCGAACACCTACCCGGCGCTCAAGGCCGCGCTCGCCGGCGTGCGCGCGAAGGCGCCCCACGCGCGCGTGGCGGCCCTCGGATACCCCTGGATCGTCCCGCGGACGTTCGACGCGTCCTGCTTCGTCAAACTCCCCCTCGCCGAAGGAGATGTGCCCTACCTGCGTGCGATCCAGGCCCATCTCAACGCCGTCGTGGCGCGCGCCGCCGAGGAGACCGGAGCCGCCTACGTCGACTTCAGCGAGGCGTCCGAGGGCCACGACGCCTGCCAGGCCCCCGGAACGCGCTGGATCGAGCCGCTGCTGTTCGGGCAGAACATCGTGCCGGTCCACCCCAACGCGCTCGGTGAACGGCACATGGCCGAACGCACCATGGGCGACCTCGGCCTCGGCTGACCCGGCGCACGGCCTGAACGGGGCGGCGATGCGATGATCACCCGCATGTCCTCGTCGCCGCTTGCCGCGTCCTGGCCGCGTGTGCTGCACACGCCCCGATTGCTCCTGCGCCCCGCCGAGGCCGCCGACGCGCCGGACTTCATCCGGCTGTGGACCGACGCCGAGGTGCGGCGGTATCTCGGCGGGCCGGTCGCCGAGGAGCGACTCGGGGCCTGTCTGCGGCACTTCGCCGGTCGGCCCGGCGTGTTCGCCGTCACCGCCCGGAGCACGGCGGCGGTCCTCGGCTCGGTGTCCGTCGATCCGGCCTCCCGGTTCGACGACCGCCGCGAGGTGTCGTACTCCTTCCTGCCCGAGCACTGGGGACACGGGTACGCCCGTGAGGCCGTGTCGGCCGCGGTCGACTGGGCCTTCGACCACGTGCCCTCGGCCGAGCCCACGGTCGTCGCGGTCACCCAGGAAGCCAACCTCCGCTCGCGCCGGCTGCTGGAAGCCGTCGGCATGCGGCTGACCGAGACCTTCGTGGAGTGGGACGCCCCACAGGCGCTGTACTCCGTCCGGCGTGCCCCGTCCGCCTGACAGCCGGGGTCAGTCGGTCAGGTGGCGCACCACCGAGCGCATCGCGCGGCGCAGGGGCGGGCGGATCTCCTCGGGCGGGTCGAGGGTCTCGAAGCCGTGGTGGCCGGCGGGGATGTCGACCAGTTCCAGGTCCGCGCCGCACTCCTCGGCGGCCGTCACGAACTCCTCGACGGTGGCGGCGATCTCCGGCGCCTCCAGCCCGGCGCGCAGGAGGACGAGCGGCAGTGCGCCCGCCTTCTCCACCGCACGGGCCGGCTGGAACCTCGTGTCGGTCAGGCCCCAGTTGGGCAGCGGGGCCAGGATCGGGTAGGACGCGGCCAGGCAACGCAGCCACGGTGGGGGCGCGGCCAGCCAGGGTGCGGTGAGCAGGCCGCCACCGGAGAGGAACCACAGGGCGATCCGGTCGGCGTCCACCCGGGGATCGGCCCGCACCAGGTCCACCGCTGCGGTGACGTCGGCGGCGGCGCGCCCGTAGTCGCCGACGTCGTGCAGCCGGTGGTCCAGGGTCACGCCGACCATGCCGTCGGCGGCGGCCAGGCGGGCGTACCCGACCAGGGTCGGCCACTCGCGCGGGGTGGGCCGGGATCCCGCGGGCAGCGGGCCGCCGTGCACGAACACCACCGCCGGGCGCGGGCCGTCGGCGTCGGGGACGTACAGGTCGACATGTCCCTTTCTCTCCCGGGGCAGTTCGGGTACCTCCAGCGGGAACGGGCGCAGATGGGCAGGCGGTTCACTCAGGGCGGCCGGGCGCAGGCGGCGGCCCTCGCCGGCTGCCGCCGCCCGCAGGACCTCGGCCAGTTCGGCAGGGCACGACAGCATCGGCCAGTGACCGGTGTGCAGTTCGAAGAACGAGACCCGGGGGCCGGCCAGGGCCTGGAGAGCCGGATCGCCGAAGTCGACGAGCCGTTGCACCAGGTCAACGCTCACCCCGTTGCCGGTGCACAGCACGCCGGTGGTGGGCACCGCGGCGACCGCGTCCGTCAGCCGCAGCGGCTGGAGCAGGGTGGCGAGCGGCTGCGGAGCGGCCAGCGCGGTCAGCCGGTCCAGCGCCGCGTCCGGGACCCCGGCGATGCTCCCCCAGCGCTGCCACTGCTCGCGGGTCGCAGGAGGCGCCAACTCGCCCTCCTCTTCCCCTCTTTCGGCCCGTTCGGCCAGGCGGGCGCGCAGTTCCTGGTCCGGTACGGCGGCCAGGGCCGGGACGCCGTCGCGCGGCAGACCGGCGTCCAGGTACACGACGCGGGCGATGCGCTCCGGGCGCCGGTCGGCGGCACCGAGCACCGGATGGATGCCGTAGTCGTGGCCGACGAGCACGATCTGCCGGCCGGACGCCGGGGCCACCGCGTCGATCGCCGCGAGCACGTCCGCGATGTGCGTCTCCAGATCTGTGCGGATCCCCGCCGCCGGGCGGTCCGCGTCGAGTGCGGTGAGGGACACCGCGTGCGCCTCGGCGCCCGCCTCGGCGAGCCGCGCGGACGTCGCCTCCCACACGTGGGCGCCGGTGAACGCGCCCGCCACCATGATGAACACCGTCATGATCGTCTCCTTGCTCGGGGTGACGGCCGGTACCGTAGGAACTCCTCTTGGGGGAGGTTCAACTGTCTGCATCGCACGAGGCCTTGTGGAGCATCGGTGAGCTCGCCGAGCGCGCGGCCGCCACCGTGAAGACCGTCCGCTTCTACTCCGACCGAGGTCTGCTGCCGGAGGCCGGTCGCAGCGGCGGCGGACACCGCCGGTACGGTCCCGAGGCGCTGGAGCGGCTCCGGCTCATCCGCTCGCTGCGCGCCCTGGACCTGCCGCTGCCCGAGGTGCGCCGGATCCTCGACGACGAGGAGGCGGCCGGTCCGGCGCTGGAGGACGCCGTCGCCGGGCGGCTGCGCGATCTCGGCTCTCAACTGCGGGCGCTGCGCTGGCGGGAGGCGGCGCTGCGGCTGGTGCAGGAGTGTCCGCCCGGGGAGCGGGCCGACCGGGTGCGGCTGCTCGGCGCGGTGGCCGGTCTGCCGAGCACGGACCCTCTGGCCCGCTTCTGGCGGGGCTGGCTGCCGGCGCGGATGCCGGCCCGGGCGACGGCCGCGTTCATGGAGGTGGCGGTTCCGCAGCCGCCCGCCGAGCCGGCTCCGGAGCAGGTGCTCGCCTTCGCCCGGCTGCACGCCATGACGAGCAGCCCCTGCCCGGGCGGTACCCAGCCCCGGCCGGACGTGCACCGGGTGGCCGGTCCCGGCGGGGCGGCCGTGCTGTACACGGGGCTCGCAGAGGCGTACGAACTGACCGGTCCGCAGCTGCGCCTGGAGCGGACGCCACGGCCCGGTGAGGCGCTGGACGCCTACGTGGCGGCGTACGCGAGTGCCTACGGCGCCCGGGACACCCGGGACTTCCGCCGGCGGCTCGCCGGGCTGCTCGCGGCCGAGCCGCGCCTGGACCGGTACTGGGAGCTGACGGCCGTGGTGATCTCGGCCCCGGGCGGCCGGCCGGAGCCGACTCCGGGGGCCGCGGACGGCTGGCTGCGGACGGCACTGGAGGCGGACAACGCCGGAGCGGCGTAGATCACACGGCAGAAATGGAACCGGACATTCCTGGCGGGCACACGATTCCCGCACCTTCACCGGCACGTGGGACGCCTTCGCTTGCGAGGTCGAGACGGTGGCTTCACCTACGTAATTAACGGTTACTTCGCTTGATGACCTATAAATATGAGGCCGTCGGCGACTTCCGTGAGAGCGGTATGTACGGATATCGCATGATTTAACGTCATCATCCATGACTGACACGGCGACACGTCCCAAAGGCGGGACACGGCCACCGGACGACGGCACGGCCCTCGGCGAGGGCGTACGGGGCAAGGGACTGGGCGGCAACTCCGTCGGACTGCTGGGCAGTGCGGTGATCGGCGTCTCCACCGTCGCCCCCGTCTACTGCCTCACCTCCACCCTCGGCTCCACCGCCGGCGAGGTCGGTGTGCACATGCCCGCCGTGTTTCTCGCCGGGTTCCTGCCGATGCTGCTGGTCGCCTTCGCCTACCGGGAGCTGAACAAGGCGGTCCCGGACTGCGGTACCTCCTTCACCTGGACGGTGAAGGCGTTCGGCCCGCACATCGGCTGGATGTGCGGCTGGGGCCTGGTGATCGCGACCGTGATCGTGCTGTCCAACCTGGCCGGGGTCGCCACGTCGTACTTCTGGCTGCTGGCCGGCCAGCTCTCCGGCAGCGACGCGGTGGCCGCGCTGGACGGCGACAAGGCCGTGCACATCGTCACCTGTCTGGCGCTGATCGGCGGCGCGACCGCGATCAGCTACCGCGGCATGACGACGACGAAGGGCGTGCAGTACGCGCTGGTGGGCATCCAGCTCGTGGTGCTCGCCCTTTTCGTCGTCCTGGCCCTGCGGGCCGCCCACTCCGGCTCCTTCGCCGGCCACCTCGGCTTCTCCTGGTCCTGGCTCAACCCCTTCGAGGTCAAGTCCTTCGCGTCGTTCAGCGCGGGCCTCTCCCTGTCGATCTTCATGTACTGGGGCTGGGACACCTGTCTGACGGCCAACGAGGAGACCATCGGCAGCGACAAGACCCCCGGCCGGGCCGCGCTGATCGCGATGGTGGTACTGGTCGGCTCCTACCTGACCACCGCGGTGGCCGCCCAGATGGCGGTCGGCTCCGGCACCTCCGGCCTGGGCCTGGCCGACCCGGACACCTCCGACAACGTCTTCGCCGCGCTGGCCGGCCCGGTCATGGGTGACGCCCTCGGCATCCTGCTGTTCGTCGCCGTCCTGGCCTCGGCCGCCGCCAGTCTGCAGACGACGTTCATCCCGGTCGCCCGCACGGTCCTCGCGATGGCCACCTACGAGGCCCTGCCGGCGTCGTACGCGCACGTGCACGAGCGGTTCCGCACCCCCGGGCGGGCCACCGTCGTCGCCGGCGCCGCGACGGCCGTCTTCTACACCGTCATGACGCTGGCCAGCGAGCACGTCCTGGTCGACACGATCTACGCGCTCGGCCTGATGATCTGCTTCTACTACGCCCTCACCGCCTTCGCCTGCGCCTGGTTCTTCCGCGGCGACCTGACCCGCTCCGTGCGCGACGCCGTCTTCAAGGGCCTTTTCCCGGTGCTCGGCGGCATGCTGCTGACCGCCGTCTTCGGCAAGACGCTGTACGACATGTGGAATCCGGCGTACGGCAGCGGGTCCTCCGTCCTCGGCGTGGGTTCCGTCTTCGTGATCGGCGTCGGCCTCCTCCTGCTCGGCGTGGTGATCATGCTCGTGATGCGCCGCCGCAGCCCCGCGTTCTTCCGCGGCGAGATCCTCACGGCAGCCACCCCGGCCCTCGTCGTCGACGAGCCGTAAAACCCGCCCTTCGCGCTCCCCATGGGCGGCGACCGGACTGCGCGCCGGTCGCCGCCCATGCCTGTCGGCCCGGTTCACGCGATGCTGGTGGGGGGCGGCCCGTGCGGTCACCCCTCAGGAGGATCCGACCGACGGCCGGGAGGCGAAGCCGGTGATCGCCGTCAACCCGACGGACAGCGCCTCGGTGCTGGCCGCCTTCGGCGCGCTCGGCGTCCTGGTGGTGATCTTCGCCGAGTCGGGGCTGCTCGTCTTCGGCTTCTTCCTGCCCGGGGACACCCTGCTCTTCCCGGCCGGAGTGCTGTGCGCGGACAGCTCCGGGCACGGGGCACGGCTCGAGCTCTGGCAGGTGCTGCTGTGCGGCGCGGTCGGGGCCGTGGTCGGCGGGCAGGTCGGCTACCTGCTGGGGCGTCACGGCGGAAAGGCGTTGCTGTCCCGCAACTCCAGCACTCGGCTGCGCGAGGGAGCGGGCCGGGCGGAGCGGTTCCTGGCCCGCTACGGCTACGGCAAGGCGCTGGTGCTCGGCCGTTTCGTACCGGTGCTGCGGACCGTGCTGCACCCGGTGGCCGGCGCGCTCGGCGTTCCCGTGCGGACCTTCACGCTGTGGCAAGCGGTCGGCGGTGTGCTGTGGTCCCAGACGCTGATCCTGGCCGGATATCTGCTGGGCACGTCGGTGGCGCACGTCGACGTCTATCTGATCCCGATGGTCGCCGCGATCGTCGTGCTCTCCCTGCTGCCCCTGCTGTGGGAGGCGTTGCGGGTCCGGCGCGCGCGGGGACACGCGCGTGCCCCGGAACACGGCCGGGACCGCTCCACGGTCCGCAAGGCGCCGGCCGAGGACTCCCCCGCGCGGTCCTCCGAGCCCGAGCTCCCGGCCTCCGAATCCCCCGTGCAGGAAGACGACTGAGCTCGCAGGTGGAGATCGCCGCCGGTCGGGTACCCGCCGCTTCGTACCGATCCGTCACGCCATGAACACGGAGGAACGAAGATGAGCACGGTCAAGGAAACCGTCGAGGTCGACGTGCCGGTCCACACCGCGTACAACCAGTGGACGCAGTTCGAGGAGTTTCCGCACTTCATGGAGGGTGTCGAGGAGGTAAGGCAGCTGGACGACCGCCACAACCACTGGACCACGAAGATCGGTGGTGTGACGCGCGAGTTCGACACCGAGATCGTCGACCAGCTCCCTGACGAGCGCATCACCTGGCGCACGACCAGCGGCGACACCGACCAGAAGGGCAGTGTCCGCTTCCAGCGCGTGGACGACACGCACACGCGCGTGGAGCTGGTGATGGAGGTCGAGCCGAGCAGCGCGGCGGAGAAGGTGGCGGACCTGGTGGGCACGATCGACCGCCGCGTCAAGGGCGACATGAAGCGCTTCAAGCAGTACATCGAGGAGCGGGGCGCCGAGTCCGGGTCGTGGCGCGGCCGCATCGCGCCCGGCGAGACGGGCGGCATGCCGGGCGGCACGGGCGGGATGCCCGGCGGTACCGGCGGGATGCCCGGCGGCACGGGCGGCATGCCCGGCGGCACGGGTCTCTGACCATCGAGACCGTCCGGCGGACGGGGCGCACGCCGGTTCACCCGCGCGCCGCGCGCCCCATGCGCGGCGCCCCGTGCCGTGGGACGTTGGCAGTGCTCGCGCCCCCGCAGGGGCGTCGTGACGTTGCCGCGCCGATCAGGTGCTGCACCGGTCCGGCGGCGGAGTTCGGCTCCGCCGCCGGACCGTGCGCGCCATGCGCCCGGGCGGGCGCGTACCGGCGCCGCGTCGGCGGCGTCATGCGCCCCGGCGCCGCACGTTCGGGATCGCGCCCGCGGTGCGCGGTGCGGCGCGGCGGACGGTCATCCACCCGCAGGGCAGCCCGGCCGCGCCACACGGCGCGGCCGGAGACAAGGGATCACACATGAGCGAAAGCAACCCGTTGAAGAAGGCGGCCGAGAAGGTCTTCGGCGGTGACACGGGCCCCGCCGACGGCATCCCCGGCCGCCCCGGGCCCGAGCCGCCGTCCCTCGAGGAGCCCACCGAGGCGCGCGAGCCGCTGCCGCCGAAGCCGGACCAGACCGGCCCCGGCACCTACTCGCCCACCGGCGTTCCCACCGGCACCGACCAGGCGGCGATGGCCCAGCAGGGCGCCCGTCTGACCACCGCGCAGGGCACCCGGCTGTACGACACGGACCACTCGCTGAAGGCCGGGCCGCGCGGACCGGTACTGCTGCAGGACCACCATCTGCGCGAGAAGGTGATGCACTTCGACCACGAGCGCATCCCGGAGCGGGTGGTGCACGCGCGGGGCGCCGCGGCGCACGGCATCTTCCGCGGCTACGGCACCGCCACGCCGGTGACCAAGGCGGCCTTCCTCGCCAAGGACGCCGAGACCCCGGTGTTCGTGCGCTTCTCCACCGTCCTGGGCTCACGCGGCTCGTCGGACACGGTGCGCGACACCCGTGGCTTCGCGACGAAGTTCTACACCAGCGAGGGCGTCTTCGACCTGGTCGGCAACAACATCCCCGTCTTCTTCATCCAGGACGCGATCAAGTTCCCGGACGTCGTCCACGCCGCCAAGCCGCACCCGGACCGGGAGATCCCGCAGGCTCAGAGCGCGCACGACACCTTCTGGGACTTCGTCAGCCTGCACACCGAGGCCACCCACCACACCCTGTGGAACATGTCCGACCGGGGCATCCCGCGGTCGTACCGGACGATGGAGGGCTTCGGCGTCCACACCTTCCGGCTGGTGAACGCCGACGGCGGAACGACCCTGGTGAAGTTCCACTGGAAGCCGAAGCTGGGCGTGCACTCCCTGGTCTGGGAGGAGGCGCAGATCGCGGGCGGCGTCGACCCGGACTTCCACCGGCGGGATCTGGCCGACGCGATCGAGGCGGGCGCCTACCCGGAGTGGGAGCTCGGCATCCAGACCTTCCCGGACACCCCCGAGCAGACCTTCGAGGGCATCGACCTGCTCGACCCGACCAACCTCGTGCCGGAGGAGCTGGCCCCGGTGCAGCCGATCGGGCTGCTCACCCTCAATCGCAACCCGTCGAACTTCTTCGCCGAGACCGAGCAGGTCGCCTTCCACCCGGGTCATCTCGTGCCCGGCATCGACATCACCGACGACCCGCTGCTCTCCGGTCGCCTGTTCTCCTACCTGGACACGCAGATCACCCGGCTGGGCGGCCCCAACTTCCCGCAGGTGCCGATCAACCGTCCGCACGCGCCGGTCAACGACATGCTGCGGGACGGCATGCACCAGACCGCCGTGCACCGCGGTGCGGCACCGTACCGGCCCAACTCCGTCGACGGGGGCTGCCCGTTCACCGCCGGCGCGGACATGGGCGCCTACGTCGAGGCGCCGGTGCGGGTGCCGGAGGCGACGAAGGTGCGCCAGGCGCCCCAGTCGTTCGACGACCACTTCAGCCAGCCGCGGCGGTTCTGGCTGAGCATGAGCACGGTGGAGCGCGAGCACATCATCGGCGCGTACACCTTCGAGCTGGGCAAGTGTTACGAACAGGCCGTCAAGGAACGGGCGTTGCAGGTGCTGGCCAACATCGACCCGGAGCTGTGCGCTGGTGTCGCCGCGGGTCTCGGGCTGCCCGAGCCCAAGCCGACCGTACCGCTCGCCGACGTCGAGCCGAGCCCTGCGCTGTCCCAGGTCGGGCAGACCTGGCCGACGGACGGCCGCATCGTCGGGATCGTCACCGGCCGCGACGGCGACCTTGCGGGGGTGCGCGCCGTGCGCGAGGCGGTGCTCGAGAGCGGCATGGTCCCGCTGGTCGTCGCGCCGACGGGCGGTGTTCTCGGTGACGGCGAGGGCGCGGTGACGGTGCAGCGCAGCTACGCCACGGCCCGCTCGGTGGAGTTCGACGCCGTCCTGGTGGCCGGGGCGCCGGGTGTGGGCGACGACGCCTACGGCGCCCGGGACGCCAAGGGCGCGCCCGCGGCCGTACCTCAGGGCTCCTCTGACCCGCGGGTGGCGCTGCTGCTGTCGGAGGCGTTCCGGCACGGCAAGGCCATCGCCGTGTGGGACGGCGCCGAAGGGGTGCTGCAGTCGGCCGGTGTGCCCGCCGACGCCCCCGGCGTGGTCCGCGCCGACAGCGCCACGGCGGCGGTGGGCGAGGTCACCCGTCTGCTGGGCGCCCACCGGGTCTGGGAACGGTTCACGGGCGAGGCCTGAGCCGGACCGACGGCTCACAGCCGTACCGGTCAGGGGCCGCGTGCAGCACACCCGTGCTGCACGCGGCCCCTGCGCGTCCGGGTCTTCCCCGCGCGCGTCCGGCCGTCTCCCGTACACGTCCGGGCGTCCGACGCGCCCGGGGCTCCCTCGGGCGTCCGGCAATCCCGCGTCCGGCAATCCCGAACGGACGGCGGGCAGCCGAGCGGCGCGGGACCCGTGTCAGCGGTCCCGCGCCGCTCGGCTGCTCGACGGCGGTGCCGTCAGCCGGTCGCGCTGTCCTCGCGCAGCCTGACCTGCTGCTCCAGCCGCTCCAGGCTGGCGTCGAGGGCCTCCTGCACCCGCTGCTCGCCGGGGTCGTGTTCCTCGTCGAAGAACGACAGGTGCACGGTGACCTCGCTGGCCCCGCTGCCCATCCCGGCGACCTGGAGCCAGCCGGCGTAGTCGCCCTGGTCGCGGGTGCCCCACTCGAGACGCATCTGTTCGGGCCGTGGCTTGAGCAGGGCGGCCGTGTCGTGGCCGCCGCGGTCTTCGTGCACGGTGACGGCCGGCAGGTCGTCGGCCCGCACATGCAGGGCCTGCGGCAGCCAGGCGTCCAACTGGTCCACCTGCGCGGCCTGATCGAAGACGTGCTCGGGCTGCGCCGGCATCGTGCGCGAACGCTCGTACTCGCTCATCGCTGCACCGTTCCTCGGGTCGGGAGCTACGCCTCGTACCGCGTGCCCCTCCTGCCGTGGTCCAAGCCGTCCCGCGCACGGCACGCGAAGTTTCCGGCCCGGTCACCGCAGCGCCCGCGCCCGGTCACCGCAGCGCCCGCGCCCGGCCGCCGGGGCGACCGGTGACGTCCGCAAGATCAACACCGTTTTGCCCACCCCCGACCGAGGAGTGTGCGTGCAGAGCATCCGACCCGGCGCCGCCGGCGCGTGCGTCGTCGCGGCCGCCCTGGCGCTCGCGACCGCCTGACCGGCCGCGGCCGACGACACGGACCTGCCGGCCGTCCGTCCCCGGCTGGAGACCCCCGCCCTGTACGACGACGCGGCCGGCGGGAAGGCCGACGCGGACGACCCCGCCAACTGGCGCGACGCCGCCCGAGCCCGACCACAGCCTGGTCGTCGCCACGGCCAAGCAGGGCGGGCTGCGGGTCTACGACCTGGACGCGCGGGTCGTGCAGTCCGTCCCGGCGCCCGCCCCGGCGCACGCGGGCGACGCGCCCGGGCGGCGACGAACTTCGAGTTCGTCGGCCTCGGCGACATGCTGGACGCTCTGGACGACTGACCCGCGTGGGCTCCGCGCGCCGCGGCGCCTACGATGAGCGCGGGTGTGGGAGGAGGCGGGCGGCGTGGACTTCGGCGGACATGTCCCCTGGGGACAGCGGTGGGCCGCACGGGCGTCGCTGGCGGCGGCCGCGGCCGCCGTTGTGCTGCCCGTCCTGGTCGGCGGTGTCACGGGGCTGCTGCTCATGCTGGCCGGCACGGCCGGGCTCGGTGTGACGGCCGCCGCCCTGTGGTGGGCGCTGTCCCGGCGGGGCCCGGTCCGCGTGGCGGCGACGGTGCTGGCCGTGGCCACGCCCGCGGCCGTGCTCGCGCTGTTCGCGGTGACGTTCCTGTGGGCGCTCCTCGTCTCCCCGGCGCTGTGGGGCGTGGCCGTGTGGTGCGGCCGGTACGCCCTGCGCAGCAGCGGTGAGCACGCCCTGCGGATGCGCGAGCGGGCCGTTTCGCCGCCCCGGCGGCCGTTCCTGATCATGAACCCGCGTTCCGGTGACGGCAAGGTGGAGCGCTTCGGCCTGAAGGAGAAGGCGGAGGCGCTCGGCGCCGAGGTGGTCCTGCTGGACCCGGCCGAGGAGCAGGACGTCACGGTGCTGGCGCAGGCGGCCGTCCGGCGCGGCGCGGACCTGCTGGGCGCGGCGGGCGGCGACGGCACGCAGGCGCTGGTGGCGGCGGTGGCCGCCGAGCACGGCCTGCCGTTCCTGGTGATCAGCGCGGGCACCCGCAACCACTTCGCCATGGATCTCGGGCTGGACCGGGAGGACCCGGCCGCCGGTCTGGACGCCCTTGCCGACGGGGTGGAACTGCGGGTGGACCTGGGCTTCGCGAGCGGGCACCCGTTCGTGAACAACGCCTCGTTCGGCGCCTACGCCGCGGTCATCCAGAACCCGGCGTACCGGGGCGACAAGGTGGGCACCGCGCTGGAGATGCTGCCCGATCTGCTGACCCGTCAGGACGGTCCGCGGCTGACGGCCCGGCTGCGAGGGGCCCCGGCCGAGGCCTCGGCGCTGCACCAGCCGCACGCCGTACTGGTGAGCAACAACCCCTATCGCACGGGTGACCCGCTGGGGCTCGGCCGGCGGGACCGGCTGGACACGGGGACGCTCGGCGTACTGGGCATCCGGGTGGACAGCGCGGTGGAGGCGGCGGCGCTGCTGCTGGATCCGCAGCCCGCCGGGCTCACCATCGCCGCGGCGCGTGAGGTGGTCGTGGACGCGGACCAGGCGGTCATCGAGGTCGGCATCGACGGCGAGGCGCATGTGCTGACCACCCCGGTGCACTGCCGCATCGCCCGCCGCGCGCTGCGGGTGCGGGTGCCCCGGCAGCGCCCCGGGGTGCCCGAGCCGCCGCCCCGGATGAACTGGCGGCGGGTGCGCAAGCTCGCCGCGTCGGTGGGCCGCACGGCCGTGCCGCGGCGGATGCGCGGCTGACGCTGCGTCAGCGCTCGTGCGCGGCCGGGCCGTTGTGCTGCCTGCGGGCGTTGTTGTAGATCCGCATCAGGTGTTTCGCGACGGCGCAGGCGGCTCCGTCGGCGTGACACTGACGGCACGTGCGCATGTGCTGCTGGTAGGTCGCGCGGGCTTCTTCGAGGGCCGCATTCTCAGAGGGCATGACAAATCTCCGGATGAGGGCGCGTGCTTCAGACAGCGCCGGAATTGACTGTACGGTGCACCCGGAGACAAGGTGATCATGTTACTGGCGGTACTGGAAAGTCGGCTCCGCACCACCCCTGCGGACACGGACAGTAGTCGCTTGCCGGTCGGCGGCAGGGCCGGAGGACGTGACCCTGGACGAAGCCGGGTCAGGGGACGTCGCCCTGCCAGTCGAAGCGGCTCGGGTCCGACGCGCGGGGCGCGTACACCGCGCGGCCCCCGGGACCGTGGCGGCCTATCTCGGTCGGCAGGGCCACGCTCCCGCCCGCAGGGCGCTGCGCCGCGTCGGTGACGTCCAGCAGCAGTCCGTCCAGCGGGCCGCCCACCAACTCGGCGTAGACGCGGCCCTGCCGGGGCGAGGCGTCCTCGTGGTCGGCGCCGTACACACGCCCTTGCATGAACTCCGTCTCGTCCATGGTCACAGCGTCGCATCCACCACTGACAACGGCGCGTGCACCCGTGCGGCCCGGCCGCACCCCCGGGCGGCCCCACCCCGGTCCGTGCCCTCAGGCCACCGCGACGGGGCGCGGCTCGCGCCACATGGACCACAGGGGCGGGCCGTCGGGTCCGAGCCGCAGTTCCTCACGCACACGGAAGCCGAAGTGCTCGTAGAAGGGGAGGTTGTCGGGCTTCGACGACTCCAGATGCACCGGCAGGCCCGCCGCGTCGGCCTGCGCCAGCCCGGAGCGCAGCAGGGCGGCTCCATGGCCGAGACCGCGGGCGGCGGGGTCGGCGCCGATCACGGCGAGGTACCAGTGCAGCTCCCGAGGGCTGTGCCCGGCGGCCTGCTCGACGGCGTCCCGGAACGCGGGGGCGCGCTCGCCCAGCACGTCCATGAGCCGGCGGATCGTCTCCTCGTCCGGAACCGCCTTGTCGCGCGCGTCGGCGGGCACCCAGAAGGCCACGGCCGCATCGGTGCGTTCGCACACGCCGTGGAGGCCGTACTGACGGGTGAACAAGATGGCGAAGTACTCCCCCAACTGCCGGGCGCGCAGGGCCTCGTCGGGGAAGAACCAGCGCATCATCGGGTCGTCGTCGAAGGCGCGGGTCAGGACGCGGCCGATCAGGGAAACGTCTTCCGGCGCCGCCGCCGCGATCTCGGGTATCGGCATGCGGGCATTGTGCCACCGGCGCCAACAGCCCGGGACACAGGGGTCGTTGACACCCGGACCGGGGTCAACCGGTCACGGTGGCCCGAGGGAGGTACGGCCGCCCGCGTCGCGGAGGCGGACTCCGATCCGCCGTGGCGGCGCGTGGGTCCGTCACAGGGGGCAACCTGCCGGGCGCCGGGGCGAGAACCGGCAAGGCACCCCGCGGCGCCACTGGACCTATGTTGAAGAAGTGACGAAAAGGTATTTATGGGATTTTCTGCATCATCAGCCCAAAACGGGTGAACCAGGAAGGTGGGTATCCGCTCAACCGCACAGGGAGATGGTCATATGCCTTCCACCGACCGCATGATCGACGAACTCGTCGACGTCGAGCTCGAGGAAGTCCTGGATCCCGCCGAGCCCGACGGTGTCTACCGCGACAGCAGGGAGTGCGCCGCGCTCGCACTGCAGGCCGGCACCACGAGCCTCCTGCTGTCCCCGCCGACCCCCCGCCCGAAGAAGGGCTGACGGATCGAACGGGAGCATCGCATGGAGCAGTCAGGTACTTCGACCCTTCTCCAGGGCGTGGTGCAGGACCTCGCTTCCGGCGTGGCCTCCGCCCTCCGCGGCGGCGGCCACGCCCCCCTGCCCGGCGAGGCCCTGAACGACCGGGCGGACGGCGTCACCCTCGCCGCGGTGCGGGTGCTGGGAGCCGATCTGCTTCTGCCGTACGTCCTGTCGGGCACGGCGCCCGCCGCGCACGAACTGGCCACGGTGCACACGGCGGCCCAGGCGTTCGGGCCCCGCCCCGACGCCGCCCCGGCGGTGGCGTGGAGCCACTGGGGCATGGTCCGTGCCCTGCGCCGCGTCGACCCCGCCTTCGGCGGCCCTCCCCCCGCCGAGCCCGGCACGGACTGGCTGCGGGAGGAACCCTGGCAGGGGCTGACCCATCGGCTCGCCGTCCTGGCCCCGCTCGCCGTGCCGGGTGAGGACAGCGCCGTGTTCCGCGGGGCACAGCAACGGGTCGTCGACGTCAGCCGGGGCTTCGTGCGGGCCGTACGCCGCCGCGACTGGCGGCAGGCCGCCGGAGCCGGACGCTGGCTGGCCCTGCTCGAGGACGTCCCCGAGACCCTCGGGCTGGACACCGGGCTGGACTTCGTGGAACTGATGGGAGACGGCGACGCGTGCGTGGCCCTGCAGGTGCGGGCCGCACGCCTGATGCGCGCCGGGGTGACCGCGTGAGCGCGACCCGCGTACGGGAGGTGACCGAGGCGGCGTTCACCTGGGTCTCCGCCGAACGCGACCGGTTCGTCCTCGGCGACGGCACCCTCGACGACCCGCAGGTGGTGAACACCACCTGGAAGCCGCTCGGCGAACTCGCCCAGGTCTGCTCCACCACGCTGGCCTGCACCGCGCCCGCGGACCCGCTGCACGCCCACGCCACGGACCTGCTGGAGTACGCGTGGAAGCAGACCGGGCAGGGCGACCTGCTCGTCCGTCAGCAGCGCCGCGAGCCCTTCGCCACGTACCCCTTGGAGGTGTACGCCGCGTTCGCGTCGGCGGGCCTGCGCCACGACGGTTTCGCCGCGCTGGCCGCCCAGGTGGCCGGCACCCGCGGCCGCCGGCTCGTCGAGCAGTGGCCGGTACGCCGGTTGGGTGTGCTGCTCGCCGAACGGCACTGCGGTCGCCGGCCCGACGGCGAGGTGGCGGAGGTGCTGCGCCGCACCTGGCTCGGCGGCCTGCCCGAGCCGTGGACGTTCGAACGCCTCTCCGGCTACACACTGACCCACGTCGTCTACCACCTCACCGACTGGGGCCGCGGCGGCCCCGGCCTCCCGCCGGACCTGGCCGGCTATCTGGAGCTGTGGCTGCCTGCCTGGCTCGACACCTGTCTCGACGCGGGCATGTGGGACCTGTCCTGCGAACTGCTGGCCGTGGCGGCGAGCGTACCGTCCGCGTCCGGCCCCGCCGGGCACGAGGACGCCTGGAGCGCGCTCGCCGCCGCCCGGCACCCGACGGGCGCCATCCCCGAGGAGGCCGGCGGCGCGGCGGCCCCCGGCGACGCCCCGGACTTCCTCGGCCACTACCACTCCACCCTCATGGCGGCCTTCGCGGGCGTGCTGGCCCTCGGCCGCCTCGACGGGGACACCACCCGGGTCCCCCAGGGCCGACAAGGAGCACCCGCATGACCGGCGCGCGCCTGATGCACACCGTCGGGGTCCGTGCCCTCGAATGGCTGTGGGCCCACCGCGACGGCTTCCGCCTGGAGGTCGACGTGGATCCGGAGGTGGGCTTCCTCGAACGCTTCAAGCCCCTCGGTGAACTCGCCCTCGTGTGCACCGTCCTCTTCCGCGAGGGGGTGGCCGGCTCGCGCCAGACCGAACTGGCCCGCAGCCTGCTCGACCACGTGTGGCGCGACACCCTCGACGGCGGCCGCATGCTGGACCGCGGACAGCGCACCGAGCCGTTCTCGCCGATCCCGTTCGAGGTGTACCTGCCCTTCCGGGAACTCGGTTACAGCCGGCCGGAGATCGAGCGGACCACCGCGCTCAACCACCGGCTGGAGAGCTGGTCCGCCTTCGAGACGACCCCCACCCGCAGGCTCGGTCTGTCGGCCTTCCAGCGCCGCTTCGGCCTGACCCCGCGGACGGCGGAGGCCGAGGCCTACCGCGGTACCTGGCTCGCCCGCCGCCCCGAGCCGTGGACGGTCGAGGGCCACACCGCCTACGACATCACCCACGCGGTGTTCCACCTCACCGACTGGGGCGAACACCCCGGGGGCCTGCCCGCCGACGCCGCCGACTACCTGGCGCTGTGGCTGCCGGTGTGGCTCGACGACTGGCTGGACCTGCAACGCTGGGACCTGCTCGGCGAGTTGCTCGTGGTCGACGCCTGCCTGCCCCGGCCCACCCTCGACGCCCGGGCCTGGGAGGGCTTCGCCGCCGCCCAGCAACCGGACGGCGCCATGCCCGCGGTGCGCACCATGCCGCAGGGCGAGCGGGACGAGGTGTTCGACATGGTCTACCACCCCACCCTGGTCGCCGCGTTCGCCTCCACACTGGCCCTGTCCCGGGTCCTGTCCGAACTGGCCCCCGCGTCATGAACGGCGAGCACCGCACACGGTGGCCGGACATGGCGGCCCTCGACGAGACCCGGGCCGGCGCGGCTCCCACGGTGTCCGGCGACGAGGACCGCGTCCGCGAACGGCTCGCGGCCGCCGTCGACGCCGCCGACGCGCCCGACGCCGTGTTCGCCCTGTCCCGGCGCGGGCACCGGATCGTCCACAGCGGCGGCCACCGCAGCGGCCCCACCGCCCGCGAAGAGCTGCGCTACGAGATCGGCTCCGCCTCGAAGACGTTCACGGGACTGCTCCTGGCCGAGCTGATCCGGCGCGGCACGCTCACCGGCGGCGAGCCGGCCGCCGCGTTCCTGGCACCCGGCCGGGCGACGCACACCGACGGGATCACCCTCACGCACCTGATCACGCACACCTCGGGACTGCCCGCCCTGCCGCGCGACTTCCTGCCGCGTGCGCTGCCCGCCTGGCGCACCCAGCCCTACGCCCGCTACCCGGCGGAGCGGGTCGTCGAGGCGTTCCTGCGTGCCCGGCCCCGGCACCGGCCCGGCAGCCGCTGGCACTACTCCAACTTCGGCGTCGCCGTGCTCGGCCACGCCCTCGCCGCGGCCACCGGGGCCTCCTGGGAGGACCTGGTCACCGCACATGTGCTGGGCCCGCTCGCCCTGCACGCCACCGCGCTGCGGGCGGGCTCCCCGGACACCGACGCCGTGGGGTACACCAGGGACGGCCGGACACTCGTCGCGGCCTTCGATCCCGGCGGGTTCCAGGCCGCCGGCGCCGTCCGGGCCGCCCCGCACGACCTGCTCACCTTCCTCGAGGCCCACCTCGAACCGGCCGGCTCCGCGCTGAGCGACGCGCTGGCGGCGGTCCGGGTGCCGGTGCTGCGCCGGGGCCTGGGCCACCGGCACACGCACACCCTCACCTGGTTCCGGCATCCGACGGACGGCGGGCCGATGTACTTCCACAGCGGCGCCACCCTGGGCCAGCAGGCGTTCCTGGGGTTCCGGCCGGACACCGGCACCGCGCTGGCAGCGGTGTGCACCCGCCGGTTCCGCTCCGGTGACCCCTTCGTGGCGACGGCGTACGCGCTGCTCGCGGGCGACGAGATCGAAGACGCGCGATGAGAGGCACCCCGGGTGCACCGGGGTGCCGGACCGGTCAGGCGTCGCTCACACGCGCTGCCACAGCGCCGGTGTGTTCTCCGGTGCCCAGGCACCCTGCGCCTGGTGGGACTGCAGGCACTGGTAGCGCACCTTGCCGTACGTCACGGTCGCCCCGGTCTCGTACACCCGGCCCGTGGCCCACGCGTCGGCGGCGGTGTCCTGCGGGAGGGGGGCGTTGTTCTGGGCCGTGGCGGTCACCAGGGTGAGCCCGAAGTCGCTCAGCGTCGGGTTGATGGGCTGGAAGAACGTCGTGCCGCCGCTGGTGCAGTCGCCCGAGCCGCCGGAGGTCGTGCCCTGGGCCTGCGCGCCGGCCATGTACGGGCCGCCGGAGTCACCGGGCTCGGCACACACCGTGGTCCGGGTCAGGCCGTTGACGGTGCCCTCCTCGTAGGTGACGGTGGCGTTCTGCTCCTGGATCGTGCCGCAGTGCCAGCCGGTCGTGGAGCCGGAACGGCACACGGACGCCCCCACCATCGCCTCGACGGAGCCGGCGACGTTCACCGTCGCCCCGCCTTCGCCGCGCACCGTGGGGGTGACGGTCCAGCCGCTGGTGACCCCCACCCACGACATGTCCTTGCCGGGGAACGTGGACGCCTGGAAGGTGCCCTGCTCGGTCCCGTTGGGGTCGGTGGTCTTGTCGCCGGGCTTACCGCAGTGGCCCGCCGAGGCGAAGCCGTTCTGCTCGCCCTTGGTGACGGAGAAGCCGATGGAACAGCGGAATTCGTTGTTGATGTGGTAGGCGTCGCCGCCGACGATGTCGGCCAGCGGGCGGGGCCGGTCCTTCGAGACCCGCACGGTGACCTGCTTGGCGGGCACACCCGCGGCCTTGACCAGGGCGTTGCCGGCCTGTCGGCTGGTGGCCTGGACGACGACGCGGTTGGTGCGCACGTCGACGTACCGCACGGGCGTGATCACGGCCCTCGCGCGCAACGCGGCCTTGTCCAGCTTGTCCTTGACCGCCCGCAGGTCGCTCAGCGACACCTTGACGACGACGGGCTTCGCGCCCTGGGCGCGGATGGCGGCGGCGTCGGAGGCGCGCGTGGTGGCGACCGTCAGCTGCGCGGCGGTGGCGCCCTTGACCCAGGCACCGGCGAAGCGCGCTCCGAGGGTGTTGCGCAGCCGGCCCGCGCGGGTGCCGGCCTCGGCCTCGTTCACCAGCCGGGCGGTGGCCTGAGCGGAGGTCAGTTTCAGGTCGCGCTGGAGTGCCTGCAGCATCGCCGCCGAGGGCCGGTCCGCCCCGAGCGTCTGCGCCGCGGACGGGACGGGACCGGGGGCGGGCGGCGGGGTGGCGCCCGCGGCGGGGTGGACCGCGGCCAGGGCGAGGGCGCCGGCCGCCACCAGGGCGGCGCGGCCGGTGCGCGCGGTGTGTCTGCCGACCATACGAAGAGCCTCCTTGGGCTGGAACGGGGGGTGAGAGACGTCGGACGTCGTGGAGCCATAGGCTTTGCCGCGTCGTCCGCGCCTCATGACGCCGGCGGAGGTGTTTCCCGCGATGGGGGACGCAAGAGCGGGCAAGTGCAGTAGGCGTGAGCGGCCTACCGCACGGTGGCGGTCCGCGTCGGCGGGTGCTGCGCCGGGACCCGTTCGAGCACACCGCCCGCGAAGACGTCGTACAGGGGCAGCGTCTCCAGATGGACGTAACCGATGTGGCAGTCGCACACGGCGAGCGGGCAGGGGCGGGGGCGCAGGGCGGCTCGATAGGAGCCGTCGTAGAGGTTGCCGAGTTCGGCGCGGACGAAGTGGCAGCGGCGCACGGTGCCGTCCCCGTCGACCGAGAGCACCGACTCTCCGGTGCGGCAGGGCAGGCCGGCGCTGGCGTGCGGACGGCGGCTGTAGGGGAAGAGCGGGTCCAGCGCCGTCCACGACTCGGCCTCGGCGTCGTCGTAGAGACGGCCCTCGGCCGCGTTCACCCACAGGTACACGTGGGCGGGCAGGTCGGCGCGCAGCCGCCGGGCGGACTCGAGGTGCGCGGGCAGGCCCACGATGCCGACGCTGAAGCGCACGCCGCGCGCGGCCAGGTCGCGGCACTTGGCGAGGAAGCGGTCGTACGGCGTCTGGCCGGGGTGGTAGGTGCACCACAGGGCGAGCGTGTCGAGGTCGGCGCCGGCGAGCCAGTCGGTGCGGCAGCTCAGGTTGGTCTGGACGGCGACGCGGCGGATGTGCGGCTGGTGCGACAGCTCGGTGAGGGCACGCCGGTACCAGGAGCGGACCAGGGCCTCGCCCCACGGGGTGAAGAGCACGGACAGACGGTCGCCGGTCCGGTCCGCGGCCCAGTCGGCGAACCGTTCCAGGCAGGCCCGGTCGGCGCGCAACTGCCCGGGGCTGTCGCGCCGCTTGGCGAAGGGGCAGTACGGGCAGTCGTAGTCGCAGGAGGCGAGCGGGCCGCGGTAGAGCAGCGTCAGGTCCATGGTGTACGGCCTCACTTGCGGGCGTAGGCGGCCATGGCGGCACGCACGGCCGGGGAGAACAGCTCGGGTCCGACGGCGTCGGAGTGGGCGAGGCCTTCCGGGGTGAGGCGCAGGGTGCCGCTCGCGGGGTCGCCGGCCAGCCAGCCGCGTGCGGCGAACCGCTCCAGCTGCGGGCCGAAGTCGTCCGCCGGCGTGCTGCCGAAGCGGGCCCGGTACTCCGCCACCGTCAGGCCCTCGGTCTGCAGCAGGGATTGCAGCAGGTGCCGGCGGCGGGCCTCGTCGGCGTCGATCCGGCGGCCGTGCTCGGCGTGCGCGAAGTCCTCGGTGGCGACGTAGGTGTCGATGATGCCGCGGATCTCGTGCATAGAGACGGCGTAATCGAAGGAGTAGTGCAGTGCGGCGGTGTAGGAGCGGGCGCCGCAGCCGAGACCGATCATGCCGTCGGTCTGGCAGGCGTGGTCGTCGGGGCCCTGTGGCGGGGCGCCGGCGCGGCGGAACATCCGCATCGACTGCTGGGTGTAGCCGTGCGCGAGGAGGTGGTCGCGGCCGGCGCGGTACAGGCGCAGGCGCTGCTCGTCCCAGGCCGGGTCGGTGTCGTCGGCGCGGCGGGCGAGGCCGGTCAGAGGGCGTATGTAGAGCGGGTAGAGGTAGAGCTCCTCGGGCTGCCAGGCCAGGGCGGCGTCCAGGGAGCGCAGCCAGCTGTGCTCGCTCTGGCCGTCGATGCCGTAGATCAGGTCGATGTTGAGCACGGGGATGCGGGTGTCGCGGATGCGGGCGAGGGCGGCCTCGACGTCGGCGCGGCGCTGGGGGCGCACGGCGGCGCGGGCCTCGGCCTCGTCGAAGCTCTGCACACCGAGGCTGAGCCGGGTGGTGCCGCGCTCGGCGAGCACGCCGAGCCGGTCGGCGGTGGCCGTGGCGGGCGACGCCTCCACGGACAGGGGGATGCGGGTCAGGTCGGCGCCCATGTGCCGCTCGGCGATGTCGCACAGCCGGGTCAGCTCGGCGGCGGTGAGGAAGGTGGGGGTGCCGCCGCCGAAGGCCGCGGTGGCGAAGCGGACCGGCTCGTCGTCGCCGAGCGCCTCGCGTACGGCGTGGGCCTGCCGTTCCAGGGCGTCCAGGTAGGCGCCGGTCAGCCCGTCGGGTGCGCCGATGCGGGTGAAGAGGTTGCAGAAGCCGCAGCGCACTTCGCAGAACGGGATGTGCAGGTAGAGCGAGAGCGCGTCCTTCGCCTCGCCCGCCCACAGGGTGCGCAGGGGCGGACGGTCGGGCAGCGAACGGTAGGCGGTCTTGTGCGGGTAGGCGTAGACGTAGCTCTGGTACGGCCGCGGGGGCTCCGGGAGTTCGGTCGTGGGGGCGGTCATCGGGCGGCCTCGGCAGGGTCTGCGGGTTCGGCGGATGCTGTTCGTTCGGCCGGGTCGGTCGGGTCGACCGGGTCGGTCGGGTCGAGGAAGAAGTGGGCGTAGGGCACGGTCCACACCGACTCGTGGCCGAGGCGGTGGCCGGTGTAGCCGTCGTCGCCGTAGGCCGTGCCGTGGTCGGAGCAGACGATGGCGAGGCAGCGGCGCCGGCTGCTCGCGGCGGCGAACAGACGGCCGATGTGCCGGTCCACGTACTCCAGCGCGGCGGCGTGGGTGGCGCGGGAGTCGCCGGCCTCGCGGGTGGCGCCGGGCAGATGGAACCAGTTCGGCTGGTGCAGCGCGGCGACGTTGACGAACAGGAACAGCCGCTGGTCGCGGGGCAGCGCGCGCACGACCTGTTCGGCGCACTCGACCTGTGCCTCGAACGACGTGGGCGAGGTGACGCCGAACTCCGGCTGCCAGTGGGCCTCCTGGAAGAGGCCGGGCAGTACCGAGCCGAGCGGTCCCTGCTGGTTGAAGAAGCCCACTCCCCCGATGCACACCGTGCGGTAGCCGTCCTTGGCGAGTGCGCTCACCAGATCGGGGGTGTCGTAGACGTAGGTGCGTTCGGCGGTGGTCTCGCTGCCGGCGAAGCGGGCCGCGAACAGCCGGGGATGCGGGCCGGGGGCGGCCGGGGTGGGCAGGAAGCCGGCGAAGATCGCCTGATGGGAGGCGTAGGTGAAGCTGCCCGGGGCGTGCCGCTTCTCCCACTTCCCGCCGGGCAGATGGCGGGCGAGGTGGGGGATGCGGCCGGCCGCCGCGAGCTCGGCGGCGACGTCGAAGCGCAGGGTGTCGAGGGTGACGAGCAGCAGGTCGTGACTGCCGACGATCTCGCTCATGTCCAGGTCAGGCGTGGGCATGGGGTGTTTCCGTTCCGTGGTGGTGCCGTGCCGGGGCCGGGGTGCGCCCGGGCGGGCCGTGCGGGTCCCGGGCGGCCCGCACCGCGTTCGGGGGTGCCGAGCTCCGTGCTCGGGACGTACGCGGGTCGCGCAGCAGCGCGGCGACCTGGGCGGCGTAGGTGTCCAGACCCTCGGCGCCGCTGCCGGGCAGGCCGGTGAGCCGGGGCAGCAGGTCGCCGAAGGCGTTGACCTCGCCGACCGCGACCCGCCGCCAGCCGACGGCCGGGAGCAGGTCGACGCCGACGCACAGGGTGCGCGGGAAGCAGGCCGCGGCCCGCTCGCACACGGCGAGCACGTCACCCCAGGGCAATCCCGCGTCCTCGAAGGCCCGGCGTGCCGTGTCCAGGTCGCCACGGCTGCCGCCCAGGTGGAGGTTGGTGAGCGGGGTGGCGCTGGTGCGCACCACCGCGTGGGTGGCCCGCCCGGCGACCACGACGACCCGCAGGTCGGCGGAGCGACCGTGCTGCGACGCCTTCGGCAGCCAGCGCTCCAGGTGCAGTCCGTCCGGGGCGAGCGCGTCGACCAGGGCGGCGATCTCCTGCTCCCGTTCGAGGCGCCGCACCCTCAGGGAGTTGTACAGCCGCCCGCCGACGGCGCGTTCTACCGATGTGGTCGCCCTGATCCGCCCTCGGGGGCCGGACTCGACGGCGAGCACCCCGGACGCGGACGAGCCGTGCGCCGGCTTCACGAACAGCCGCGGCATGCGGTGTTCGCGCATCAGCCGCCGTACGTCGCCCCAGCCGCCGACCCGCGCCGCGGACCGGCCCGAGGTCGGGGAGGCGGGTACGGGAACGCCGGCCGCGTCCAGGGCGGCGTGACAGCGCCGCTTGTCGAACAGCACGGCCAGCTCGTCCGGGTCGTCCAGGCGGACGCCGCCCTCCAGGCCGCGCACGGCGGTCAGGAAGCCGGCGTACCAGCGGGCGGAGCCCTCGACGCGGGTCGGGTCGTCGGTGCCGCGCAGCAACCGGTCCACCTCGGGATGCTCGCCGGGCGAGTCGATCCGCACGACCTCCTCCGGCGCGAAGACGGCCCCGCCGTCCCGCAGGACACGCGTCCAGGGAACGACGCGCGGCGCGGGCAGCCCGGCCGCCGTCATCGCCGCGGTGAACAGGGTCACCCGCCGGTTGCCGGGGTTGCCGACGACGGCGACGGGCGGGAACGGCCCGGCGGCGGGCGTGGTCGCCGGGGAGGCGGACGGCACCGGCCGGTGTGCGGGCACGGGCCCGGTCGACGCGGACGGCACCGGCCGGAGTGCGGACACGGCCCCGGTCACTCCCCCACCGCGACGTACCGGTTGACCGTGCCGTCGTCGTCCACGTCCTCGTCGGCGTCGTCCGCGTCGAGGTCGACCTCTACGCCCGCGGGCTCCAGCGTCTGCCGGATCCGCTCCTGGAGGGCCTCGGAGATGTAGTGGTGGTGCAGGTCGAGCCTCTTCAGATGGGTCAGCGGCTGCCCGGCGAGCAGCGCGGTGGCGCCCTCGTCGCTCAAGGTGCCCATCGACAGGTCGAGCACCTCCAGGCGGGCGACGACCGGCGCAAAGGCCACGGCCACGGCGACCGCGTCCTGTATCTCGCTGTTGCGCAGCGCCAGATGACGCAGCCGGGGCAGCCGTTCGCCGGACAGCAGCGGGGCGAGGTCGGCCGCCTCGCTGTCGGCGCCGTACCACGACGTGCCCAGCCACAGGTCGAGGTGTTCCAGCGCGGGCAGGTCGCTGGCGCCGATGCCGCGCACGACAGCGACGGGCAGGCCGCCGGTCTGCACGGTCAGCTTGCGCAGCCCCTCGTGGCGCAGGGCCGTCCAGCCCAGCCCCTCGCCGCCGCGCACCCCGAACTCCTCCAGCTCCGGGAAGCCGGCGAGCAGACCGCTGACGTCGGTCTGGTTGATCCAGGAGATCTCGCACTCCTCGTACGTCATGTCGCCGAGGAACAGCGCGCGCAGGGCCGGGAACCGGTCGCGGGCGGAGAGCAGCGCCTCGATGACGGCCGACGAGTCGGTGTCGAAGGCGTCCTCCCAGGCGCCCACGATCACCGCGCGCACCTCGGTGGTGTCCACGGCCGAGCAGAAGCGGGCGAACACCTGGGGCCACTCCTCCTCGGCGTCGTAGGTGTCGCTCGCGATCCGCCAGGCGACCGAGGCGGCCGCGGGCAGCTCCCTCTTCTCGTCGGGTCCGGGGAAGGTGCAGGCGGGCAGCCCGTACAGCTCCTGAAGGTGGTCGCCGATGGTCACGCGGACTGCTCCTGAACATGAGGTGGGCGTACTGGGGTCGTGCCGCACGGCGGTGCGACGTGCAGCAGTTCTACCAACAGGCACTGACAACGCGGGGCGCCGGGCGGAGGGCGAAAGGGCGGAGGGCAAAGGGGCGGAGGCACAGAGCGGTGGGCAAAGGTCTGCGTTCGCCGGGCGCCCACGCGTAGGGTCCGGCAGAGGTGGGCAGATCCGGTGCGCGCCCGGCAGACCGGCGGATCCGGCAGGCACGAGCAAGCACAGGCAGGCACGAGCAGGCACAGGCAGGAGGCACCGTGAGCGATTCCGAGGAACGGTCACCGGCGGCGGTGGTGTTCGACGCGCTGGGCGCGGACTACGAGAAGGCGTTCGCCGCCTCACCGGCCCATCTGGCGTCCCTGGACTGGCTGCTCGGGCGCCTGGCACCGGGCAGCCGCGTACTGGACGTGGGCAGCGGCACCGGCCGGCCCACCGCCGCCACGCTGGCCGGGGCGGGCCATGACGTGCTGGGCGTCGACGTCTCCCCCGTCATGGTGTCCCTCTCGGCCCGGCAGGTCCCGGACGCGCGCTTCCGCCGCGCCGACATCCGTGAACTTCCGCTGGAGGAGGCCTCGTTCGACGCCGTGTGCGTGTACTTCTCACTGCTGCAGATGTCCCGGCAGGAGCAGAGCGGGGTCGTCGGCAGGCTGGCGCGGGCGCTGCGCCCCGGCGGCACCATGGTGCTCGCCACGGTCCCGGCGGACGTGGAGGACCTGCCGATCGACTTCATGGGGCAGCCGGTCCGCGCGACCAGCTTCGGCGCCGAGGACTTCGCCACGCTCGCCCGCTCGGCGGGTCTGACCGTCCTGGCCCGCCACGCCCGGGAGTTCACCCCGGCGCACGCCTCGGCGGCGCCGGAGCCGCATCTGTTCCTGTACTGCTCGAAGGCGGAGGGCTGACACCCGCCCTGTCGTGCGGCCGGTGCGCGGACGGCGGGCTCCCGTCGCCCTGCCGGTGCCGTGCCCAGGCGCAGGCCCGCAGGTCGGCGTCGAACAGGACGTCCGCCGCCGTGCACGCGAGGGCCTGTGCGGCGGCGGTCAGCACCGCCCGGGCCCGGGGTGAGGCGGCCGCCCGGGCGAACTCGGGGGTGTGGTCGGATCCGTCGGCGTCCATGATGGCGACGAAGGGGTGGATGGCGGGGACCCGGGCGCTGACGTTGCCGATGTCCGACGACCCCAGCTGGACCCCGGGCACCGGTGGCGTCAGCGTGATGCCGGCCCGTGAGACGTGGGCGGCGAACCGCTCCGAGAGCACCTCGCTGTCCTGGAAGTGGTCGTAGCGCACCGTGACCCGCTCCATCTCCGCCCGGGTTCCCGTGGCCCGTGCGACGCCCTCGGCGCACTCGCGCACCTGGTCGGTCAGGGCGTCCAGTTCGGCCGTGGTGGCGGCACGCAGACCGAAGCGGCCCTCGGCGTACTCGGGGACGATGTTGGTGGCGGTGCCGCCGTGCGTGACGATGCCCTGCACATGGGAGGCCGGCGGCAGGCGCCGCCCGAGCGCGCGCACCACGTTGAACAGCTCGATCAGAGCGGCCAGCGCGTCGATCCCCTCGGTCGGGTTGCCCGTCGGATGCGCCGCGCGTCCGTGGAAGCCGATCCGGTACTGCACCTGCGCGGTCAGTGGCGCGCGCACCCAGTCGTACACCCCCGGATGGAACATCAGCGCGGCGTCGACCTCGTCGAACACGCCGGCCTCCACCTCCAGGGCCTTGCCCCCGCCGCCTTCCTCGGCCGGGGTGCCGACGGCCACCACGCTGCCGTGTGCCCCGCCGAGCACCGTGTGCAGGGCGAGCGCGGCGCCCAGGCCGGCGGCGGCGATCATGTTGTGCCCGCAGGCATGGCCGAGGCCGGGCAGCGCGTCGTACTCCAGGAGCAGGGCCACCGTCGGCCTGCCGTGGCCCGAGCGGGCGGTGAACGCGGTCGGCATGCCCGCCACCTCGCGTCGCACGCTGAGCCCGGCGCGCTGGAGCTCGCCGGTGAGCAGGCCGGCGGCCCGGTGTTCGGCGAAGGCGTACTCGGGCTCCGCGTGCAGGCGCAGGGCGACGTCCCACAGTGCGTCGGCCCGGCCGGCCACGTCGGCGCGCAGGGCGTCGTGGACGGCGTCCGGTGTCACAGTCACACGTCCTTTCGGGGGCCGGTGGTAGTGGCGGGACGGGTTCCAGGGTGCGCGGCGCTGACACCCTCGGAGTTTCACTCGCCGTGGCGGTGCAACACGGTGGGTACGGCCGCTCCGCAGCGGCCCCTCGGCGCGGCCGTCCGGCCCGCGGCCGGTGACCCGTGCGACCGGGAGGAACAATGGACCACTCGCGTGCCCCTGTCCTGGAGGCGCTGCAGGAGTTCCGGCGCCGTGGCGACATCGCCTACGGCCCGCCGGGCCACAAACAGGGCCGGGGCGCGGATCCACGGGTGGTGGACGTCGTCGGCATGGACGTCTTCCGCTCCGACGTGCTCAGCCTCAACGGGCTGGACGACCGCCGCCAGTCCCAGGGCGTGATCAGCCAGGCGCAGGAACTCATGGCGGACGCGGTCGGCGCGACGGAGGCGTTCTTCTCCACCTGCGGCAGTTCGCTGTCGGTCAAGACCGCGATGCTCGCCGTGGCCGGCCCCGGGGAGAAGCTGCTGATCTCCCGCAACGCCCACAAGTCCGTGGTGGCGGCCGTCGTCGTCAACGGGGTCGAGCCGATCTGGGTGCACCCGAAGTTCGACACCGAGCGGCACCTGGCGCATCCGCCGGAGCCCGACGACGTACGCAGGAATCTGCGCGAGCATCCGGACGCCAAGGGGATGCTGCTGATCACCCCGACCGACTGGGGCTCCTGCGCGGACATCGCGGGTGTGGCCCGGGTGTGTCACGAATTCGACGTGCCGCTCATCGTGGACGAGGCGTGGGGCGCCCACCTGCCGTTCCATCCCGGGCTGCCGGCCTGGGGCATGGACGCCGAGGCCGACCTGGTCGTCACGAGCGTGCACAAGATGGGCGGGGCCATCGAGCAGAGTTCCGTCTTCCATCTGCAGTACGACCGCATCTCCAGCGAGGCGCTCAAGCAGCGCGAGGACCTGCTGGGCACCACCAGCGCCTCGACGCTGGTGTTCGCGACCCTGGACGGCTGGCGGCGCCAGATGGTGGAGCAGGGGCACGACCTGCTGGAGGCGGCCCTCCAGCGGGCGCGGCGGATCCGTGAGGCGGCCGGCGAACTGCCCGGGCTGCGGGTCATGGGCCAGGAGATCGTCGAGGAGGGGCTGGCCGCCGCCTTCGATCCGCTCAAGATCGTGATCGATGTGCGTGAGCTCGGCATCAGCGGCATGCAGGCCAACGAGTGGCTGCGCGCGAACCGGCACGTGGACGTGGGAGGCTCCGACACCTGCCGGATCAGCGCCTCGATCACCCACGCCGACGACGACACCACCGAGCGGGTCCTGCTGGACGCCTTGCGGGCGCTGGTCGAGAAGGCCGACACCATCGAGCGGCAGCCGGCCGTGCGGTTGCCGGAGCCGTCCACGCTGGAGCTGGAGCAGGCCATGCTGCCCCGTGAGGCGTTCTTCGCACCGGTCGAGCACGTGCCCGCGGAGCGCGCCGCGGGACGGATCAGCGCCGAGACGATCAGCCCGTATCCGCCCGGCGTCCCGGCGATCGCGCCCGGCGAGGTCATCACCGACGCGGTGCTGGACTACCTGCGCAGCGGTGTCGAGCACGGAATGCTGATCCCGGACGCCGCCGACTCCACGGTGCGGACGCTGAGGGTGGTGGCCCGGCCGTGATCCGTGTCGGGGCCGGTGCCCCGGGTACTTGGACATCCGCTACGGGGTGCGACGAACGGGGTGGCGCGGTGCGCCCCGCCCCGCCGCGCCGAAGGGAGTGGTGATGACGCAGCACGGTGACGACCCGGCCTCGGCCCGGCGCGCGTCGAGCGCCGGCCTGCGGCTCGCGACGGTGCTGCCACCGGAGGTCACGGGGACGCAGGACCTGCCACGCGACCGTACCCAGGCCATTCTGGAGGCGACCAAGCAGGTGGGTGCGCTGCTGAAGCAGCAGGGCCATCGGTTCGCGCTGGCCGGCAGCGTCGCCGCGTACGCGCACGGCGCCGGCACCAATCTCCAGCACGACGCGGATTTCTGCGTCCGTGCCGAGGACGCCGACACGGTCGCGGACACCCTGCGTGAGGGCGGCCTCGAGGTGCTCGTCCCGCCGGAGGACTGGCTGCTGAAGACCGAGTGCTTCGGCCAGTCGATCGACATCATCTTCGAGCTGGCGCACCACCCCGTGACGACGGAGATGCTCGACCGGGCCGAGGAGATCCCGGTGGAGTCGGTCGTCATGCCGGTGCTGTCGGCGACGGACCTCGTCGCGAGCCTGGTCTCCGCGTTCTCCGAGCACTACTGCGACTTCGGCGCCGTCCTGCCCGTCGCCCGCGCCCTGCGCGAGAAGGTCGACTGGGAGCAGGTGCGGCGCGAGTGCGGTGAGGAGCCGATGCCCGCGGCGTTCCTCTTCCTCCTCGAACGCCTGAACGTGATCGCCCCGCAAAAGGAGCTTCCATGAGCACCATGGACTACCGCGTCGCCCATCTGCGCGAGCGCCTCGCCGAAGGGACGCTGGCCGAGCTGGGCGTGCAGGTCGTCGTCCACGGCGAGTCGGTCCTGGTGACGGGCACCGTGCCGTCCGCGCACTGCCGTGACGAGGTCGCGCGTCTCGTGTCCGAGGCGCTGGGCGGCCTCATGGTCCACTGCGACCTCGTCGTCGCCGAGGCGTCGTCCCCCGACCAGGCGGAGGAGCTGGCATGATCCGCATCGCAGCCGTCGGAGACATCCACATGGGCCCCGACAGCCAGGGCGTGCTGCGGCCCGCGTTCGAGACCCTGCCCGACTGCGCCGACGTGCTGTTGCTGGCCGGTGACCTGACCCGGCACGGCACGCCGGAGGAGGCCCGCGTGGTGGCGCGGGAGATCGCCGGCCTGGGCGTCCCGGTGGTCGCCGTGCTCGGCAACCACGACCACCACGACGAACGGCCCGAGGAGGTCACGGCGATCCTGAAGGACGTCGGCGCGCACGTCCTGGAGGGTGAGGAGACCGTACTGGACTGCCCCGCGGGCCGCATCGGGGTGGCCGGCACGAAGGGGTTCGGCGGCGGCTTCGCCGGGCGCAACGCCGGGGAGTTCGGGGAACCGCTGATGAAGGAGTTCGTGCGCTACTCGCGCCGCTGCGCCGACGGTCTTCGGTCGGCGCTGGAGCGGCTGGCCGGGCAGGACTGCGCGGTGCGGATCGCGCTCACCCATTTCTCCCCGGTGCCGGACACGCTCGCGGGGGAACCGCTGGAGATCTACCCCTTCCTCGGCAGCTATCTGCTGGCCGAGGCCATCGACGAGACGGGGGCCGACCTGGCGGTGCACGGGCACGCGCACGCGGGCACCGAGCACGGGATGACGAGCGGCGGGGTGCGGGTGCGCAACGTCGCCCAGCCCGTGATCGGGCGGGCGTTCCACGTCTACCACCTGTCGGCGCCGGACCGGGAGCCGGCCGTGGCGGGGGCGGAGCCCGCGCGCTGACGCCGGGGTGGACCGGTGGACCTGGACACCGTCGCCGACGAGCTGTACGGGCTGCGGCCGGAGGAGTTCACCGCCGCCCGCAACATCCGCGCGGCGGCGGCCCGCACGGCCGGCGACCGGACGCTGGCCGGGGAGATCGCCCGGCTGCGCCGCCCGAGCCTGTCGGCGTGGGCCGCCAATCTGCTGGTGCGCGAACGGCCCGACGCTGTCGCACCGCTGCTGGAGCTCGGTGAGGGGTTGCGGCAGGCGCACCGCGAGCTGGACGGCGGGCAGCTGCGCGAGCTGACACGTCGGCAGCGCTCGCTGGTCGGTGCGCTGGCCCGGCAGGCCCGGCAGCTCACCGCCGACGCCGGGCATCCGATCGGTGACGACGCCCAGCGCGAGGTGGAGGCCACCCTGCACGCCGTGCTCGCCGACCCGGAAGCGGCGCGCGAGTGGGCCGCCGGACACCTGGTCAAGCCGCTGGAGCAGCCGGTCGGATTCCCCACCGCGGGGCCGGATGCGGTGCGCCGGGCGGCCACGGCCCGGCCCCCGGCCGGGGCCGTGTCCGCCCCTACGGCTGAGCCCACGGCGGGTACGACGCGCAAGCGGGCACCCGCGGAGGCCCGCCGGGACAGGGCACGGGAGGCGGAGCGGCGTCGCCGGCTGGAGCGGGCGCGCAAGGAGGCCGAGGCCGCGCAGCGGGAACTGGACACGGCGGAGAAGGAGGCAGCGGCAGTCGCCGCGCAGGCCGACGCCGCCGGGCACCGCGCGGAGGAACTGCGTGGGCGCGTGAGCGAGTTGCGTGAGCGCCTGCGGCAGGCCGAGGAGGAGCAGCGCGAGGCGCACGCCGACGAACGCGAGACCCGCGAGCGGGCCCGGTCCGTGGACCGCCGCCTCAGGGACCTGCGCCGCCAGGCGATGACGGCGGCGACGAAACTGGCGGAACTGGAAGGCGCCACCGACACCTGAGCCCCGAGGCCGGCGAGACCTGCTCTCCCCGGGGACGGGGCCACGTAGGTCGCGTGTCCATGTCCTGCCAGGTCGTGTCCATGTCTTGCCGCGGACCGGCGCAGACGATTCAATTCCCTCACCTCCCACAGGAGAACGCCTGCCCACACCCAGCGAAGGGGTTCTTCTTGATCGCGCTCCGCATCACCGCCCTGACCGCGGCGGCCTGCGCCACCGTGCTGGCCGTCGCCGTGCCGTCCTCGGCGATCAACTCCTACAACGCCGTGCCCGCGCCCGAACGCACCGAGGTGGGCGCGCTGGTGGCCACCTGGGACGACGACGGCGACCCGAGCACACCCGACCGGGTGGACTGGGTCTGCTCCGGCACGATGATCGACGCCGACACCTTCCTGACGGCGGCGCACTGCACCACCGACTGGCCGGACGACGTGCGCTTCTACGTCTCCCTCGACCAGGACGTGCAGTCCGGTCTGGACGCCGCCGCGCAGAAGTACCCCGGCGACCCGGCGGCCCGGGCCCGCGCAGTCGGCGTCGAGGGCACGGCCCACACCCACCCCGACTACCCCGGCCCCTCCTCGGACCCGCACGACATCGCCGTGATACAGCTGCCGGCGGCGAAGGTCGCCGCCCGCTGGAGCTTCACCCCGGCCACCCTGCCCACCGCGAACCAGCTGGACGCGCTGGGCCCGCAGGGGCTGAACTCCGCCGACTGGGTCGTCGCCGGGTACGGCACCCAGGAGGCGGTCAACGGGCCCGGTGGCCAGACCCATCCGGGCGGCGGTGTGCGGATGAGGGCGCCGGTGTCCTTCGACGCGCTCAACAAGGCGTGGGTGCGGCTCGCGATGACGGCTCCGCAGGGCAACGGCGGTGCCTGCTACGGCGATTCCGGCGGCCCCAACTTCGCCGTGCTGGGCGGCAAGCGGGTGCTGACGTCGACGACCATCACCGGTGACACCCCCTGCTACGCCACGAACGTCACCTACCGGCTGGACACTCCGGGCGCCCGGGCCTTCCTGTCCCCCTTCGTGAAGCTGCCGTGAGGCCACGGCCGGGCGCCCGTGGGGCGCCCGGCCGCAGGTCACGTCCGTGTCCGCGTCACGGGGTGACGGGGACGTTCGTCAGCCCCCTTCCGCCGGTCACCTGGTTGCTGCCGTGGACGGTGGTCCGGCAGCCCGGGCCGGAGTTCGTGACGTCGATGGCCAGCCGGTCCGGACCGCTCGCCCCGGTCAGGTCGGACCGGTTGCCCCGGAAGACGGTGCCGCAGCCCCAGCCGGGCTGCTGGGTGTGGGTCTGGTAGCCGTCGTTGGTGGTGTGCCGGCCGGTGTTGTTCTCCACGAGGACGCCGTTGCCCTTCACATCGACCCAGGAGTCGTCGTAGTGGGCGCCGGTGAGGCCACTGCCGTCGAAGGTGTTGCCGACGATCCGGGCGCCGGTGGTGCCCTCCTTGATGTCGATGTTCTCGCCGCCGACGCCGGGGCCGATGGTGTTGTCGAGGATCTGCACACGGTCGCTGCGGTCGGAGAGATCGTTGGCGGTACCGACGTAGACGCCCTCCCCCATGCCGCTGCCGTCGTTGCCGGTGTCGCGGATGCGGGAGGCGCGGACGACTCCGTCGCTGCTGGAGTTGCGGAAGTGGACTCCTTCCATGGCGAGGCCGTGCACGGTCACGCCGTCGATCACAACGCCCTGGGCCGCGTCGATCACGATGCCCTTCTGTCCGCCGGTCACGGTCAGACCCGAAACGGTCCAGTAGGAGGCGCCGTTCAGGTGCAGCCCGTAACCGCCGCCCGCTTTCAGTACGGCCCTTGCGGAGCCGGTGAGCGTGATGCGGGCGGACGCCGACGCGGCCTTCGTCGCCTTGAAGTTGCCGGTGTAGGTGCCGTCGGCCAGGTGGATGGTGTCGCCGGGTGCCGCCGCGGTCAGGGCCGCCTTGAGCTGGGCCGCGGTGGCGACCTCGATCACCTGGGCGCCCGCCGTGGCGGGCGGGGCGAGCAGGAGAGCGCCGGTGAGCCCGGCCGCGGCGAGCAGGGAGGTGAGCAGCGTGCGCGGGTGGGATCGCATGAGCTGCCCGCCCGTCAGCCGATGTGGTAGCTGTCGCCGTAGACCTTCCAGTCCAGCGGCGGGTCGAGGTCGAGGTTGCCCTGGCGCAGGAAGACCCGCTGCGCGGTGTCGACGCGGCTGGTGTCGCTGTGGGCCTCCTCCTGCTTCATGGCCCACACCCGCGCGTCGAGGAAGGCGTTCAGGTAACGCACCTCGTCACCACCCTGGGCGGGCGGCTTGGCATTGCGCAGGGCCCGCTTGCGGATGCCGGAGAAGCTGGTGGGGTCGTCGCCGTCACCGTGCATGACGATGGCGTCGTAGTAGCAGAACTGGCCGAGGACGCGCAGCCCGTCGCTCTTGCCCTGGCGGACGGCCGGGTCGAAGTAGACACGGTCGCGTTCGTCGTTCTGCGCCTGCTGGAAGGCGCTGTCGCGGGCGGCCTTGCGCCAGTCGCGGGGGAAGTCGGGGTCCAGGCCCGCGTGCGAGTCGCTGCCGTTCACGCGGCGCAGAGCCGGCAGGTAGCGCGCGAGGACGTTGCCGGGCTTGCGGTCGGTGTAGAGCTGGACCAGGTCGAGCATGTCTCCGGTGCCGGAGCAGAAGCCGATGATGCCGGCGGTGTAGCCGCGGCCGTCGCCGATGTCCTCGATGTACTGGTACTGCGCCTTCCAGTCGAGCGAGGAGTTCTCCGCGCTCGAGACGAGCTTCATGGCGATCTCCTTCTTCGCCGGGTCGTCGAGCCCGGCGGCAGACGTCGGGGCCGCCGCGGCCCGGGAGATTCCGAAGAAGGATGCTGCGGTCAGGGCGCCGGTCATGCCGAGAAGCGTACGCCGGCGCAGGCCGGACTCCGGGCGAGGATGCGTCACGGGGACTCCAAGTGAAGGTGGGGGGTGGGGAGTTGAACCGTGGTGCCACTGACAGGAAGGTTTACTATCAGACCGCTCCGACCGTAACCCGGCGACAACGAAGTTCGTACGATCGAACAAAGTCACGCACGCACACGCGTGATCGACACCTCAGGGCGTCGCCCTTCGGGGCAGCGCGCCCCGGGCACGCCCGAGTCGACGAGCAAGGCGCAGGCCGCCAGGCCGGGCCGAAGGCCGCCAGGCCGCCAGGCCGCAGGCCGCCAGGCCGCAGGCCGCCAGGCCGCAGGCCGCAGGCCGCAGGCCGCAGGCCGCCAGGCCGCAGGCCGCCAGGCCGCAGGCCGCAGGCCGCAGGCCGCAGGCCGCAGGCCGCCAGGCCGCAGGCCGCAGGCCGCCAGGCCGCAGGCCGCAGGCCGCCAGGCCGCAGGCCGCAGGCCGCAGGCCGCAGGCCGCCAGGCCGCAGGCCGCAGGCCGCCAGGCCGCAGGCCGCCAGGCCGTCAGGTGTTCGGGAGGTCGTCCGGGGCCGGCCTGGTCACCTTGGTGACCGCTGCGGCCAGTTGCTGTTGCACGGCATCGGGCAGGGCCTCGCCGTGCACGGCGTCCACCAAGTCCCTGGCCAGGTGGTGGAGCTTGGTGTTGGTGTTCTGGGAGGCCGTGACCAGGACCGTCCAGGCGTCCTCGGCACTGAGGCCGAAGGAGGCCATCAGGATGCCTCGGGCCAGGTCGATCAGCGGGCGGGTCTGCATCGCCCGGCGCAGCTGCACGACCTCGACGCGGAGGTCCTCCAGGGCGTCGTCGCCCGTCGACACGGACTCCCCCGCGTCGTCGTCCGTGGCGAACAGGGCCAGCGTGCCGGTCAGCTCCATCAGCCGCAGGACCGCGGGGGCGGCGCCGCACAGGACGAGCATCTTCCCCTCGTCGAGGGCGCGACGCCGGTGGTTCAGCAGCACGTTGAGCGCCGAGCAGTCGCAGAAGTCGACACCGGAGAGGTCGAGTTCGATGTCCCCGGCAGTCAGGGCCAGCGCGGCACGCAGCGCGCGGTCCAGCGCGTCGTCGGCGTCGAGGTCGAGTTCGCCACGGACCGTGACCCGTACGCATTCTCCTTCGGGGCGCACGTCGATGAGCGGCAGGCGCCGGGGGCGTGCGGGCGGCACGCCTGTCCTGACCGTGTACCCGAGGCCGTCCCCGACGAAGGACCGCTCCTCGTCCACAGGCTCCGGCATGACCGCCTCCCCCGGTCAGTGATGACCGTCTCTCGCTCCAGGCTCCCCCGAGCACAACAACACGTCAACCTATACATGAAACCTTCTTCAGGTTTTTGTATACACGAAGGGGAGGCCGTAGAATCGCCCCATGGAGGGAGTGCCTGAGCCGCATACCGGGTGGACATTCCTGACCAATCACGCCCGGGTCCTGGCGGCCATCGCAGACAATCACAGCGCGCGCATCCGCGACATAGCCGCGCACTGCCGGCTGACGGAACGGGCCGTGCAGAAGATCATTGCCGATCTGGAGCAGGACGGCTACCTCTCGCACACCCGGGAGGGACGCGGCAACGTCTACAGCATCGATCCCTCCAAGGTGTTGCGACACCCTGCCGAGGCCGGACTCACGGTTGCCTCGCTGCTCTCCCTGCTGGTGCAGGACGAGGCGGACCGCTCCCGGTTGCCCGGTGCGGCGCAGCAGGCGCAGAAGGCGCAGAGCGGCTGACCGTCGGCGCACCTCCGGCCGCCGCACGCGCGTGCGGTCCCCCTCCAATGCACTGCCATCTCGTGCCGGTGCCTTCCGGATGTGTCAGGGTCGTGCCTGGCTGGAGGGAGGGTGCGCGGGATGGCCGACACGCCCCACGGCGACCACGGCAGGCCGCCGACACGTGCGCAGCGCTGGGCCGCGTTCCGGCACTCGCCCTTGCTGCCGGCGACCGTGCTGGCACTGATCCTCGCTGCGGCCGCCGGGCTGTTCGCGGGGTCCTACACGTACTCGATGGCCAACCCCACCCCGCACTCGATCCCCTCGGCCGTCGTCGGCTCCTACCAGCGGGCCCGGGGCCAGGGCTTCCTGGACGGCATGGAGAAAGCCCTGAACGCCTCGGTGAAGGTGCACACCTACGGCACCGTGGCCCAGGCCCGGCAGGCACTCGACGAGCAGAAGGTGTTCGCGATCTTCGACGTGCGCGGGGACGGGCGCAGCGTGACGCTGGACGTCTCCGGCGCCTCGGGCGCCTCCGTGGCGCAGGTGCTGTCCGAGACCGCTCCGGTGGTGGGGCGCGCGACGGGAGTCGCCGTCACCGTGCGGGACATCAAGCCGCTGCAGGAGGGTGATCCGCGGGGGCTGGCCATCTTCTACATCTCGCTGGCCGCCGTGATCATCGGTTTCGTCGGAGCGATCCAGCTGAGCGTGCACGCGCGGGCGCTCACCCCGGTGGAACGGATCGCGTTCACCGTCGGGTACGCGCTGCTCGGCGGTTTCGCGATCGCCGCCGTCGTGGACTGGCTGCTCGACGCCGTCCATCTGCCGTTCCTGGAGTCGTGGCTGATCCTGGCGCTGACGATGTTCGCGTCCGGCATGGTCTTCACGATGTTCAACACCCTGATCGGGCGCTGGGCCATGCTGCCGACGTGGGGGCTGATGGTGCTGCTCGGCAATCCCTCGTCCGGTGGCGCGGTCTCCTGGCCGCTGCTGCCCTCGCCGCTCGGGGTGATCGGCCGCTGGCTGCCGCCCGGCGCCTCGGTGAGCGCCCAGCACACGGCGGTGTACTTCGCCGGGCACCAGCACGCGTTCCCGTTCCTGGTGCTCGCCGGGTGGGCGCTGCTGTCGTGCGCGGTGTTCTGGACCTGGCGGCACCGGCATCCCGGCAGCCGCGAACGCCGACCCGCCCACGCGGCGTGACGAGGGGCGCGCGCATGGCTCCGTCCGCCGCCGGGAACCCGGCGATCACTGCCCGTCCAACCAGTCGAACCAATGGAGAGTTGCCATGAGTGTGCTGCGCCTTGTCGGCCGTCCCCTGCTCGCGTCCATGTTCGTCTCCGGCGGCCTGAACTCCCTGCGCTCCCCCGAGAAGGTCGCCCCGGCCGCGGAGCCGGTCGTCGGCCCGATCAAGGAACGGGTACCGCTGCTGCCCGAGCGCACCGAGCAGGCCGTACGGCTGAGCGGCGCGGTGCAGGTGGTGGGCGGGCTCATGCTGGCCACCGGGCGCATGCCCCGGCTGGCGGCGCTGGCGATCGCCGGGACACTGGTGCCGACCACGCTCGCCGGGCACCGCTTCTGGGAGGCGGACGACCCCGGGCAGCGGGCGCAGCAGCGCATCCACTTCCTGAAGAACCTGTCCATGCTGGGCGGGCTGCTCATCGCGGCCGACGACACCGGCAGCGCCCCGTCGCTGCTGTGGCGCGGCCGGCACGGCGCCCGGGACCTGAGCCGCGAGGCCCACCTGGTGCGCCGCACCGCCCGGGCGACGGCCCGTCCGGCGGCGACCGCGGGTGCCCTGCGCGCCAAGGTGCGCTGACTCACCCTCGGTGACACCCCTCAGTGACACCCCTCAGTGACGTGGCGCCGGCCGCGCGCAGTGCCGGGGCGAGGCTCTGTGACCGGGTGACGGGGACGATCGTGTCGTCGGCGCTGTGCAGGAGCAGGAACGGCGGCGCGTCGTCGGTGCCCTGCCCCAGCGGGGAGGCCTCCCGGGCGCGGTCGGGATCGTCGGCGGGGGCGTGGCCGAGGAGCAGCGCCTCAGGGGTGCGCGCCGCGGCACCAGTGAGGTCGGCGGGGCCGTACCAGACCACGCATCCGGCGACCGGCCGGCCGGTGGTGAAGGTGTGCACGGCCGCCAGGTGGCCGCCCGCCGACTCGCCCCACAGCACCAGGCGTTCGGCGGCCAGGCCGAGTTCGCCGCCCCGTGCGCGCAGCCAGGGCCCACCACGAGGCCGGTGCCGAGGGCGCGCGCGAAGGCCACGGTGGTCAGCTCTTCGTGCGCCACTGGTGGCCGGGCAGGAAGGTGACGTCGTAGCGCTGCGGCACGGTGGCGAACCTCTCCGGGGCGGGCACGAACGGACGGGCGGGCAGGCCGAGTTCGTCGGTGGGCGTGCCGAGGGACTCGAAGAAGCGCTCGAAGGTGCCGCCGGGCCCGGCGGCCACGCCCACGACCCGGCTGTGGTGGCGCTCGATGCGGTAGGAGTGCGGGCAGTTCTTCGGTACGAACCCGAAGTCGCCCGCGGTCAGCAGTTTCTCGCTCTGTTCGCCCCGGAGGTCCTCCACGAAGACGCGGACGGCACCGTCGGTGACGTAGAAGACCTCGTAGGTCTCGGGGTGCAGGTGGGCCGGGACGAGGTCGCCCTTGGGACCCTCGACGGTGAAGAAGTTGAAGCCGTTCTCCGTCTGCGGGCCGCCCGCGTAGACGGTGACCAGGTCGCCGAAGAGGTGCGCGCGGTCGCCCCTGCCCTTCTCGATGAAGTACGGCGTGCCCGGGTCGGCCGGGATGAGGGAGCCGGCGCGCCGGGGGTCGGCGAACTCGATGGTCATGCAATGCCTCCGGAAGACAGCGGCGTGCAGGGCCCCGTGACATTTGACCGTCAGGGGGACTGACAATTGTTCGTCAGGTTACCTGACATTCGGGCACGGGCAATATCCCCCGCGCACCGTCGCGGCCCGTATGCTCGGTCTCCGACCCGCCCCGAGGAGCCATGACCCACCCCGCAGACCCCGCACCGAACATGGCGCTGCTGCTCGCCGACGCCCGCCGCTGGTTCGAGGACGCGCTGTTCGCGAGCATGCGCGCCGCCGGCGAGCAGCCGGTGACCAGCGCCCAGGGCCTGGTCTTCGCCAGCCTCGACCCGCAGGGCACCACGGTGTCCGACCTCGCGCGCCGGATCGGGGTGACCCGGCAGACCGCCCACCAGGCCGTGCACGGCCTGGTCGCGCTGGGACTGCTGGAGCAGGTGCCCGACCCCGCCTCCGCCCGCACCCGGCTGATCCGCATCACCGCGGAGGGCGAGCGGGTGCACGCCCGCGCCCAGGCCGTCCTCGCCCGGGTCGAGGAGGTGCTGGCCGAGCGGATCGGGGCCGGTCCGGCCGCGGCGCTGCGCGAGGCGCTCAGCCTGCCGCGGGGCGAGCCGCCGCTGGTACGGGCGCCCTGACCGCTTCTTCTGCGGACAGCGGATTCCGGGCCGGACGCGGCGTCCCCGAGGCTAGCCTCCGGACATGGTGGATCACCGCACGATCGTCGTGAACGGCCTCCGGCTCGCCTACGAGGTCTCCGGGCCGCCGCAGGCACGGCCCGCCGTCCTGCTGCACGCGCTCGGCGAGGACTCCCGCAGCTGGCACGCGGTGGCACGGGCGCTCGCCGCCGAGCGGCGGGTGTACGCCCTGGATCTGCGCGGGCACGGGCGCAGCGCGTGGCCCGGGACGTACACGCTGGAACTGATGGCGTCCGACGTGCTCGGTTTCCTCGACGCTCTCGGGCTCGGCGCGGTGGACCTGGTCGGGCACTCGCTGGGCGGGGTCGTCGCCCATCTGCTGGCGCGGGAGCATCCGCGCCGGGTGGCACGGCTGGTGCTGGAGGACGTGCCCGCGCCACGGCCCCGGAAGCCGACCGTGCCGGTACGCCCGGACGGCGAGCTGAGTTTCGACTGGGACATGGTGACGGCCGTGCGGCCGCAGCTCGACACGCCCGATCCGACCTGGCTGGAGCGGCTGGCCGCGATCACCGCCCCGACGCTCGTCGTGGCGGGCGGGCCGGCCAGCCATGTCCCGCAGGACGGCGTGGCGGAGCTGGCCCGGCGCATCCCGGACGCCCGGATGATCACGATCCCCGTCGGCCACATGGTCCACGACGAGGCACCCGAGGACTTCACCCGGGCCGTCGTGGAGTTCCTGTCGGGGCCCTGACCGCCCGGCCGAGCGCCACGGCACCCAGCTGAACCGCTCCGACCGGCCGAGCACCACGCCGGCCCCGCCCGAACCGCCCCGACCGGCCGAACACCACAGCGGCCCTCGCCCGAACCACCCGCCCGGCCGACCATCACGCCGGCCCCGCCCGAAACACCCCGCCACAACCGCTCAGTCCAGCGGTACGGTCACCTCGCCCGCGCCGGTCACGCTCGCGCCGCCCGCCACCCGTACCGTGAAGGGCCGGTCCGCGCCGTGTGCGGTCACGCGCAGCCGGTCGCCGTCGCGCCGCAGCGTGAACGTGGCCGCCGGGGTGCCGGTCGGGTCGGGCACGGTGACCTCGGCCCGGTACGCGGGACCGGTGGTGGGATGGACGAGCAGGGTCGGCGCGTCCAGCCAGTCGCCGTCGGGCCGGCTGTCGTCCGACGCCAGCGGCAGGACGGCACCCTCGCGGACGTACAGCGGCAGGCTGTCGTAGCCGTGCCGCTCGGTGCGCCAGACCGGGCCGCTGACCCGCTCGCCGGTCAGCAGGTGGGTCCAGGTGCCCGCGGGCAGGTAGACCTCGACGTCGCCGTCCGCGGTGAGGACCGGGGCGACCAGCAGGTCGGGGCCCAGCATGTACTGGCGGTCCAGCGGCCGGCACGCCGGGTCGTGCGGGAACTCCAGCACCATGGGGCGCATCACCGGCACACCGGTGCGGTGGGCCTCGGCGGCGGCGCCGTACAGGTACGGCATGAGGCGGTGCTTGAGGAGGGTGAAGCGGCGCGTCACCTCGACCGCTTCCTCGCCGAAGCGCCACGGCACCCGGTAGGAGTCGGAGCCGTGCAGCCGGCTGTGCGAGGAGAGCAGGCCGAAGGCGAGCCAGCGCTTGAAGACGGCCGGGTCGGGGGTGCCCTCGAAGCCGCCGATGTCGTGGCTCCAGAAGCCGAAGCCGCTCAGCGACAGGGACAGCCCGCCGCGCAGGGACTCCGCCATGGCCTCGAAGGAGGACCAGCAGTCGCCGCCCCAGTGCACCGGGTACTGCTGCCCGCCCGCCGTCGCCGAGCGGGCGAACAGCACGGCCTCGCCCTGACCGCGCTCCTTCTCCAGCAGTTCGAAGACGGTCCGGTTGTACAGGTGCGTGTAGTAGTTGTGCATGCGCTGCGGGTCGGAGCCGTCGTGCCAGACGACGTCGGTGGGGATGCGCTCGCCGAAGTCGGTCTTGAAGCAGTCCACGCCCTGGTCGAGCAGCGCCTTGAGCTTGCCCTGGAACCAGGTGCGGGCGTCGGGGCTGGTGAAGTCGACCAGACCCATGCCGGCCTGCCACAGGTCCCACTGCCACACGTCGCCGTTCGGGCGGCGCACCAGGTGGCCCAGCCGGGCGGCTTCCTCGAAGAGGGGGGACTTCTGCGCGATGTAGGGGTTGATCCAGGCGCTGACCTTCAGACCCTTGGCCCTCAGCCGGGCCAGCATGCCCTCCGGGTCGGGGAAGACCTCGGGGTCCCACTCGAAGTCGCACCACTGGTACTCGCGCATCCAGAAGCAGTCGAAGTGGAAGACCGACAGCGGGATGCCGCGCTCGGCCATGCCGTCGACGAAGGACATCACCGTCGCCTCGTCGTAGTCGGTGGTGAAGGACGTGGTCAGCCACAGCCCGAAGGACCACGCGGGCGGCAGGGCGGGGCGGCCGGTGAGGGCCGTGTACCGGGTGAGGACGTCCTTGGGCGTGGGGCCGGCGACGACGTAGTACTCGATGGCCTGGTCCTCGACGCTGAACTGCACCTGGCCCACCGACTCGGAGCCGACCTCGAAGGAGACCGCGCCGGGATGGTTGACGAAGACGCCGTAGCCGCGTGAGGACAGGTAGAACGGGATGTTCTTGTACGCCTGCTCGCTGCTGGTGCCGCCGTCGGCCTGCCAGATGTCGACGACCTGGCCGTTCCTGACGTACGGCGTGAAGCGTTCGCCGAGGCCGTAGATCTGCTCGCCGACGCCGAGCGCGAGCTGGGCGAGGACGTGGTGCGCGCCGTCGTCGGTGGTGGCGAAGGCGGTGCCCTTGCGGCCGGCCCGGGTCAGCTCCCGGCCGTCGGCGTCGTGGAAGCTCAGCGTCCAGGGGGCCGCCCGGTCCAGACGCAGGGTGAGCGGGCCGCTGGTCAGCTCGGTGAGTGTGCCGTCGTCGCGCACCGCGCCGGCGCCGCCGGGGTCGGCGGCGAGGGCGAAGCCGGGGCCCGGGTCGCGCTTGCCCGCGTGGTGGGTGACGCGCACGCCGATGACGCCCTCGGCAGGCGAGAAGCAGTCGACCGTGAGGAGGGGCGCGTTGAGCGTGTCCCCTCTGCGGGTCACCTTCTGTACGGCGGCAGAGGCGGTGAAGCGCTTCGATTCCAGGCGTACGTCTCGCACCTCGGTGGCGTACGCGATGCGGACGCCGTCACGGATGCGCCAGAAGCCGTCGGTGAACTTCATGGTCTTCCTCGCAGGGAGAGGCGGGGGGCGAAAAGGGCCCGCACTGAGCGTCGCCCGAGGGTTCGGATCGTACATAAAACTAGGCGGTAACGGGGATCTCGGTGCGGACGGTGAGCGAGTGACCACGCAGGAGGTCTGGCGCCGGAGCCAGGATTGCCGTATTAGTCATCGCAGAAAACAAACTCGTCCGGCAAGGTGGCCGGGCGGACGACAGCAAGGTCCACCCTATGTCGAAGCGCTTCAACAACTCGCTCGCCGCGGCGTTGGTGCTGCTCGCCGGTACGGCCCTGACCGGATGCGGCCAGCAGCGCGACAGCGGTGTCTACACCGTCCTGAACTCCTCGACCGACGAGTCGTACCACCGCTGGGACGCCCAGGCGATGGCCCGCTGCAGCGAGCAGCTGGGGGTGACGATCGAGCAGCAGAGCGTCCCGGCCGCGCAGGTGATGACCAAGGCCCTGCGCATGGCGTCCTCGAAGTCGCTGCCGGACATCGTGCAGTTCGACGCCTCCGAGATGCCGACCTTCGCGGAGGCCGGCGGGCTGACCGACCTGCGCACGCTCGGGCTGAGCACCGACGGCGTCCCACAGGGCATCGTGAACTTCGGGTCGTACCGGGGCACCTACTACGGCGCGGCCCGCTCGGTGAACACGCTCGCGCTGTTCTACAACAAGGACCTCCTCGCCGAGGCCGGTCTGAAGGTGCCCGCCACCTGGGACGAGCTGCGCGCGACGGCAAGGAAGCTCACCGCGGGCAAGCGCTACGGCATCGCCCTGAGCGCGGGCGGCGCGGAGGACGGCGTCTTCCAGTTCACGCCGTTCATGTGGTCCAACGGCGGCGACGAGACCCGGCTGGACGGGCCGCGGGTCGTGCAGGCCCTGGACTTCTGGAAGGCCCTGCTGAAGGACGGCTCGCTGTCGAGGTCGACGGTCGGCTGGACCCAGGCGGACGTCAACGACCAGTTCATGGCGGGCAACGCCGCGATGATGATCAACGGTCCCTGGCAGGTCGAGACGCTCAACACCAAGAAGTCGCTGCACTGGGGCATCGCGCAGATCCCCGTGCCGAAGGCCGGTGAGAAGTCCGTGGGCCCGCTCGGGGGCGCGGTCCTGACCGTGCCGAACACCGGTGACCCGGCCCGGGAGAAGACGGCCGGACGCGTGGTCGCCTGCCTGTCGAGCGAGAAGGAGCAGCTCACCTACGCGCTCAACAGCTGGATGGTCCCCGCCGACGCCAAAGCCGCCGCCGTGTGGCGCACCCGGGTGCCGGAGCTGGACGCGCTCGCCGATCAGGTCGCCCAGGCCCGCTCGCGGACCGCCGAGCTCGGCGCCGGCTGGTCGGGCGTGTCACTCGCCCTGCAGAGCGCCTTCCAGTCCGCCCTGACCGGGCAGTCCAGCGAGTCCGCCCTGAAGCGCGCCCAGCAGCGGGCCACGAGCGGGAACTGAGGTACGCGATCCATGACCACGTCCACCATCACGGCCCCGGCGGCCTCCTCGGCCGGTCCCAAGGCCCCCGCGCCGGGTTCACGCGGGCTGCGGCGCCGGCTCGCGCAGTGGGGGTTCGTCGCCCCCGCCGTCGTCTTCATGCTGCTGTTCTTCGGCTACCCGCTCGTGCGCAACGTCGTGATGAGCTTCCAGCACTACACGCCGAAGACGTTCTTCACCGGCGAGGCTCCCTTCAACGGTGCCGACAACTGGTCGCACGTCTTCCAGGACGCCCTGTTCGGCAAGGCGCTGTGGCACACGCTCGTCTTCACGGCCGGCTCGCTGCTCGGGCAGTTCGGCATCGGCCTCGCCCTGGCGGTCTTCTTCAACCGGCGCTTTCCGCTCAACGGTGCACTGCGGTCGTTGATCCTGTTGCCGTGGCTGGTGCCCATGGTGGTGTCCGGCATCGTGTGGCGGCGCATTCTCGACCAGGACACAGGTGTGTTGAACACCTTCTTGGACACGATCGGTCTCGGCGGCCACACTCCATGGTTGACCAGTCCGCACATGGCCCTGCTGTCGGTCATCGTCGTCAATATCTGGATCGGCATCCCGTTCAACATGGTCATTCTGTACGGCGGTCTGCAGGAGATCCCCCGGGAGCTGTACGAGGCCGCTTCTCTCGACGGCGCGTCGGCATGGCGGACGTTCCGGTCCATCACATGGCCGATGCTCAAGCCGGTCGTCACCGTCGTCCTGGTCCTGGGTTTCATGTCGACGGTCAAGATTCTCGACCTGATCCTCGCCCTGACCGACGGCGGTCCCGCCGACGCGACGCAGACCCTGGGCACGCTCACGTACCAGAACTCCTTCGTGCAGCTGGACTTCGGTGCGGGCGCGGTGGTCGGCAACGTGCTGATCCTGATCTCCGCGGTGTTCGCGGTGTTCTACCTGCGGGCCAACCGCACCGAGGGGAAGTGACGAGACGATGGCCACCGAAACCGCCGCGCAGCCGCGCACCGCGAAGCGCCACTGGGGCTCCACCGCCGTGGGCCTGCTGGTCCTGTGCGTGATGCTGTTCCCCCTGTACTGGATGCTCAACACCGCGCTCCAGCCGAAGGCCGGCCTGCTGGAAGTGGATCCGGTGCCGCACGGCCTGGACCTGTCCGGCTTCTCCAAGGCGCTCGGCGACCAGGGCGGGCATCTGCTGACCTCCCTGGCGGTGTCCCTGGGCGCCGTCGTGATCTGCCTGGCCGTTGCCGCCCCGGCCGCCTACGGGCTCGCCCGGTTCCGGCTGCGCGGCAGCCGCGGCATCGTGTTCGGCACGCTGATCACACAGATGGTGCCGGGGATCGTCATCGCCAACGCCCTGTACAACACCTATGTCGACCTGGGCCTGGTCAACTCCTACGCCGGCCTGATGCTGGCGGACGCCTCGCTCGGCATCCCCTTCTCCATCGTGCTGATGCGCTCGTTCATGGTGTCCGTCCCGGGCGAGGTCGTCGAGGCCGCACAGATGGACGGGGCCGGCCGGCTGCGGACGTTCGTCCAGGTGGTGCTGCCGATGAGCCGCAACGCGCTGATCACCTCGGGGCTGTTCGCGTTCCTGTTCTCCTGGAGCGACTTCATGTTCGCGCTCACGCTGAACACCACCGACGAGGTCAAGCCGGTCACGCTCGGCATCTACCAGTACATCGGCGCGCACGTCGGCGACTGGGGCTCGGTGATGGCCGCCTCCGTGCTGTCCGCGGTCCCCGCCGCGATCCTGCTCGTCCTCGCCCAGAAGTACATCGCCGCCGGGATCACCGGCGGTTCCGTCAAGTGACCGCGAAGGCCGCCCCCATGACCGACTTCCCCCGCTTCCCGCCCGGCTTCGTCCTCGGTGCCGCGACCGCCGCGTACCAGATCGAGGGCGCCGCCTACGAGGACGGCCGTGGCCCCTCCGTCTGGGACACCTACAGCCACACCCCCGGCCGGATCACGAACGGCGACACCGGCGACGTCGCCTGCGACCACTACCACCGCTACGCCGAGGACGTGGCGCTGCTGCGCGACCTGGGCGTGGGCTCCTACCGCTTCTCCCTCGCCTGGCCGCGGATCGTGCCGGACGGCTCGGGCCGGGTGAACCCCAAGGGCCTGGACTTCTACGACCGCCTGGTCGACGAGCTGCTCGCGGCCGGGATCGAGCCGGCGGCCACCCTCTACCACTGGGACCTGCCACAGGCGCTGGAGGACCGGGGCGGCTGGCGGGTGCGCGCGACCGCCGAACACTTCGCCGCGTACACGGCCGCCGTCGCCGAACGCCTCGGCGACCGGGTGCCGCGCTGGATCACCCTCAACGAGCCGTGGTGCAGCGCGTTCCTCGGCTACGCGGTCGGCCGCCACGCACCGGGCGCCCAGGAGGGGCGCGGCGCGCTCGCCGCCGCCCACCATCTGCTGGTCGGCCACGGGCTGGCCGTGCGGGCACTGCGGGCGGCCGGGGTGCGCGAGGTGGGCATCACGCTCAACCTGGACCGCAATATGCCGGCCTCCCCCGACTCCCCCGCCGACCTGGCGGCGGTGCTGCGCGCGGACACCCAGCACAACCTGGTGTGGACCGAGCCGCTGTTCGCGGGCCGCTACCCGGCGAGCGAGGAGGAGACCTGGGGGGAGCTGATCACCGGTCAGGACTTCCGCCGCGACGGTGACCTGGAGCTGATCGGACAGCCGCTGGACTTCCTCGGCATCAACTACTACCGGCCGATCGTGGTCGCCGACGCCCCTTACAGTGAGGCGGATCCCGCCCGGCGGGTGGCGACGGACAACCGGTACGCGGAGGTGCGGCTGGACGGCGTGCGGCACACGGCGATGGACTGGCCGGTCGCGCCGGACACCTTCACCGACCTGCTGGTGGACCTCCACGAGCGCTACGGCGCGGCGCTGCCGCCGGTGCACATCACCGAGAACGGCTCCGCCGAGCACGACGAGGTGGGCCCCGACGGCGCGGTGCACGACACGGACCGGGTGGCGTATCTGCATGACCACCTCGGCGCGCTGCGGGCCGCGATCGACGCGGGCGTGGATGTGCGCGGGTACTACGTGTGGTCCCTGCTGGACAACTTCGAGTGGGCGCACGGCTACGGCAAGCGGTTCGGCATCGTGCGGGTCGACTACGACACGCAGCGGCGCACGCCCAAGGACAGCTACCGGTGGTACCGGGAGTTCATCGCCGCGCAGCGGGACTGAGCCGCCGGTGGGCACGGCGGTCCCGGGCCTCACACGTCCAGCAGGTCCCGCATGCGGGCGGCGGCGTCGACGGCTGCCGTGCCGCAGCAGTTGTTGAACAGCACATGGAGCCGGGCGGTTCCGTGGGCCAGGTCCCGCAGCCGCGGCACCCACTCCTTCAGTTCGGCGTCGGTGTAGGCGTGGCGGAAGCGGTCCTCCTTGCTGCCCGTCCCCCACGCGGGGCTGCGGCCGTGGAAGCGGACGACGGACAGCTCCGGCGAGGTGACGGGGGTGACGGGCGGGACGGAGGCCGGCAGCCCCTGCGCCATGTCGACGCCGACCGCGGCGAATCCGTGGCGTCGCAGCAAGGCCCGTGTCTCGTCGTACCGTTCGCCGCTCCACCACTGCGGGTGGCGGAACTCGACCGCGACGGGCCACCCGGCGGTCCGTGCGGCGCAGTCGGCGAGGACTTCGTCGGCCCGGGGGCCGGGCTTCAGCCAGGGCGGGAACTGGAAGAGCAGCGTGCCCAGCCGGCCTGCCTCGCGCAGCGGTGCGAGCGCGTCGGTGAAGCGCGACCACACCGCGTCCAGTACGGCCGCGTCCCGGCTGTCCGCGGGCAGGCCGTCCGGCAGGGAGGCGGGCCGGGTGGGGTGGCCGGTCAGCAGGGAGAAGGCCTTGACGTCGAAAACGAACCCGTCGGGTGTGCGTTCCGCCCACAGGCGGCTGTTGCGTGCGGAGGGCAGGGCGTAATAGGTCGCGTCGACCTCGACGACGGGGAACTGCTCGGCGTAGTACCGCAGCCGCCCCTCGGGATCGCGCCGCCCGGCCGGGTACCAGCCGCTGCCGACCAGTGCCCGATCGGTCCACGAGCACGTTCCCACGAGAATCTCACCCATGGCGGCCGGTTACCCCGACACGGCGGTCACATGGGGCCGTTGGGGACGCCGGCACGGACGAGAGCGGGGTGGCCCCCCGGGTCAGGGGCCACCCCGCTTTCGCTCGACACCGGCCGACAGGCCGTCAGAAGCGCGGTGCCGGTGCCTGTTCCTCCACCAGGCGGGCCGCCTCCTCGTGCGTCTCCACCGACGGCGGGGAGCCGTCGAGGGGGCGGCGGGCCGTCTCCTTCATGCACGCCACGGCGATGACGCCGACGAGCGCGGCGGCCATGGCGTAGTACGCGGGCATCAGCTCGCTGCCGGTGGCCGAGATCAGGGCGGTGATGACGAGGGGGGTCGTCCCGCCGAAGAGGGAGGCGGAGAGGTTGTAGCCGATGGACAGCGAGCCGTAGCGCACCTGGGTCGGGAACAGCGCGGGCAGCGCCGCGGACATCGTGCCGAGCAGACACACCAGGGACAGCCCGAGCATCAGCATGCCCGCCGAGACCGCCGCCAGGCTGCCCTGACCGACCAGCAGGAACGCCGGCACCGACAGCACCAGGAAGCCGAGCATGCCGGCCATCAGCAGCGGCTTGCGGCCTACCCGGTCGGACAGCCGGCCGACCTGGTTGATGAGCAGCATCAGCACCACCATGGTGCCGATGAGGATCAGCAGGCCGTGCGCCTCGGAGTACCCCATCTCGTCCGACAGGTAGGTCGGCATGTACGACAGCAGCATGTAGTCGGCGATGTTGTAGGCGCCGACCAGGCAGACGCACAGGATCAGCGTCCGCCAGTGCTCCCGGAAGATCTTCGCCAGGTCGCCGCGGGCGCTCGTCTCCACGCCGGAAGCCGCCTCCGACGCCCGGTGGACGGAGTCGTCCTCCAGCTTGCGGAAGGCCGGCGTCTCGTCCAGCCGCAGCCGCAGATAGAGGCCGACGAGCCCGATGGGACCGGCCACCAGGAACGGCACCCGCCAGCCCCAGTCCTGCATGCCGGTGTCGCCGAGCCACGCCGTCAGCGCAGTCACCAGGCCGGCCGCGCCGACGTATCCGGCGAGCGTGCCCAGCTCCAGGAAGCTGCCGAAGAAGCCCCGCCGCCGGTCGGGCGCGTACTCGGCGATGAAGGTGGACGCGCCGCCGTACTCGCCGCCCGTGGAGAAGCCCTGCACCAGGCGGAAGAGGATCAGCAGGGCCGGCGCCCAGAAGCCGATCACGGCGTAGGAGGGGATCAGTCCGATCGCGAAGGTGCCGACCGCCATCATGATCATGGTCAGGGCGAGCACCTTCTTGCGGCCGATCCGGTCGCCGAGCGGTCCGAACACCATGCCGCCGAGCGGTCGTACCAGGAAGGACACCGCGAAGGTGGCGAACGACGACAGCAGCTGGACCGTGTCGTTCCCGGACGGGAAGAAGACATGCCCGAGGGTGACCGCGAGATAGCTGTAGATGCCGAAGTCGAACCATTCCATGGCGTTGCCGAGCGAGGCAGCCTTCACGGCGCGCTGCACGGCCTGCTCGTCGGTCACCGTGATGTCGGTGCGGCGCAGCGGCGGGTTGCGGCGCCGTCTCGCCGCGCGGAACAGTGCGCGGTGTCGGCGTTCGGCCTCCGGATCGGCGGCTTCCTCGAAGGTGTCGGACACGCCGGGCACCATGGGGACTCCTTTCCTGCGGACTCCCGCGGACTCCTGCCGGACTCCCGCGGACTCCTGGGGACGGTCACAATCGCAAGATCGCCTGCTCGCTCGTGGCAGACGCAAACCAGGCAGGGCGGCAGAGGGATGTTCGTCACGCCACCGTGCCCGGTGGCGGGCCGCGGGCCCCCGCCGTACCCGGTGCGCCGCGCGAGCGCCGTCGCGCGGATGCGCCCCACCCTCCGGGAGGCGCATTCTTGCTGTGTCTTCTTGCTGTGTCGCCCACACGGCGGCGCACCGACGAGGTAGGGCCATGAGTGGGAGCGCCGGGGACGGACAGCGGCCGCCGGGATGGTCGGCCGCGCTGCTGACCGACGCCGTGTCGCAGGCGGCGCGTGCGGCCGACGGCCGGGTCGCGGCCGTGTATCTGCGCTCGTCCGCGCCCGGGCTGCTGCGGCTGGCCGTGCTGTGCGGCCTGCCCGGGGCGCTGTTCCGGCCGTGGTGGCGGTTGCAGATCGACTGGCCGTTCCCGGTGACCGACGCGTACCGGCTGGGCGTCCCGGTGACGCTGGCGAACCCGGCCGAGACGATGCGCCGCTATCCGCAGTTCGCGGCGGGGCTGCCGTTCCCCTTCGGTTCGGTGTGCGTGCCGATCGCCCGGGACACCCGGGCGTTCGGTGTGCTGGCCGTGCTGGGCCCGTCCGTGGCGGACACCACCGAGCTGGTGCCGCAGCGGCAGGCGCTGGAGGCGCTGGCCGGCCGGCTGGCCACGGCGCTGGCCGGCCCGGCGGCCACCGGCCCGGACGTCACCTGGGACGCGGCTCCGCTGGACGTGCGACCGCCGGGGCCGGGTCCGGTCGGCGGGCGCGTCGGGTGCCTGTCCTGGGATCCGGTGGCCGACCGCCTCACCGCCGACGGCCCGGCGCAGGCCCTGCTCGGGACCCCGGCCGGCCGGCTCCCCGGCGCCCTCGAGGCGCTGGGAGTGGTCGCTCCGGAGCTGCCCGCCCTGCTGCGGGAGGCGGCCCAGGGCCGGCCTCCGCCCCTGCCGGTGCCGGTGCGCGGCGCGGACGGCGCGCAGCGGCTGGTGCTGCTGTGGGCACCGCAGACGGCGGACGGCGGACCGGCACGATCCGTCGACGGCGTCGTCCTCGACCCGGGGTCCGGCGCGCTGGCCGACGGTGCGGCCGATCTGCTGCCGCAGGGGGTGTTCTGCCTGGACCGGCTGGGTGTGATCGGCTACGCCAATCCGCGCGCCGCCCAGCTGCTGGGGACGGAGCGCGACGGGCTCCTCGGCCGCCCGCTGTGGGAGGCCGTGCCCTGGCTGGACCAGCCCGGCTGCGAGGACCAGCTGCGTCATGCCCTGCTCTCCCTCGAGCCGGTGCACTTCCAGGTCCGGCGGCCGCCCGCGCACGCGCGGCAGTCCTACGAGGGCGACTGGCTGGCCGTGTCCGTGCACCCCGGCGCGCACATCCTGACGTGCACGGTCGCCCCCGCCAACCGGGTGCCCCAGTCCCCGCCGCCGACGGCCGCCACGGCCGGCGCAGCGCGCACACCCACGGCCGCCGCAGCTCCCCAGTACCGCCCGATCGCGCTGGCCATCGCGCTGTCGGAGGCGGTCACGGCACGCCAGGTGTCCGCGGTGGTCGTGCAGGAGCTGCTGCCCGCGTTCGGTGGTCGCCGGCTGGCGATCTACCTGCTCCAGGAGCGCCACCTGTACCTGGCCTGGGAGACCGGTTTCCCGGAGGGCTTCCTCTCGCCGTTCGAGGGGGTGGCGCTGGACGCGCGGCTGCCCGGTGTCGAGACGCTGGTGACGGGCCGTCCGCTGTTCTTCGAGTCCATGCAGCAGCTCCAGGACGCCTACCCGGGCATCCCGCTGGACGCCACCGAGGGCTCCCGCGCGTTCCTGCCGCTGATCGCCTCCGGCCGTCCGGTCGGTTCCTGCATCCTCGGCTTCGACCGCTCGCGCAGCTTCAGCACGGAGGAGCGCACGGTCCTGACCGCGCTCGCCGGCCTGATCGCCCATGTGATGGAGAAGGCCCAGCGCTACGACACCGAGGCCGCCCTGGCGCACGGGTTGCAGCAGGCGCTGCTCCCCCGCCGCCTGCCGGCGCATCCCCGGGTGGCGACCGCGGGGCGGTATCTGCCGGGCACCGAGGGGATGGACGTGGGCGGCGACTGGTACGACGTGGTGCCGTCCGGGGACGGGCTGGCGCTGGTGATCGGGGACGTGCAGGGGCACGGGGTGCAGGCGGCGGCGACGATGGGGCAGCTGCGCAGCGCGGTGCGGGCGTTCGCGCTGAGCGACCGGCCGCCGGAGGAGGTGCTCGGCGGCACCAACCGGCTGCTCATCGACCTCGACCCCGGCCAGTTCGCCAGTTGCTGCTACGTCCGGCTCGATCCGGTCAGCGGCTTGGCACGGGTGGTGCGGGCCGGGCATCCGCCGCCCCTGCTGCGGGAGCCGGACGGCCGGACCCAGGTCGTGGACCTGCCCGGCGGGGTGGTCCTCGGCGTGGACCCGGCCGCCCGCTACCCGGTGTCCGAGCTGCGGATGACGCCGGGCGCGGTGCTCGCGCTGTACACGGACGGGATGGTCGAGCGCCCCGGCTTCGACATCGACGACGGCATCACGGCGCTGCGGCTCGCCCTGTCCCGGGCGGGTGCGCCGGGCACGGACCCGGGCTGCCGGTCCCTGGCGGACGTGGCCGACCGCCTCACCGCGACGGCCCGCCACGCCGCGGACCGCCCCGACGACATCGCCCTCCTGCTGGCGTCACTCACACCGGTGGCTGCGGCTGACGGCTGACGGCGCACGGCTGACGGCTGACGGCTGACGGCTGACGGCTCCGACCTGCCAGGACGCCAGGGGGCGGCGCTGACGCGACGGCCACGGATGTACGGCCCTGCCGCCGGGCTCGTACGACCGCCACCGATACGCACTTCCTACGCCCTGGCCCCGGGATCATGCGACCACTGCCGATGCGCTGCCGATGCGCCGGGCCGCGCTCATGCGACCGCCGCGAATCCGCCGCCCTCGCGACCGGGCGCCGCGCCGGTGCTGCACGGGCGGTACCGCGACCCGCCCCGCCCCACGCGAGCCGCACCTACACGTCCCCCTCGAGTCCGCCGGGCGGCCCCGCTCGCCCGACGGGGCGCTGCCTCTGACACCCCGGGCCCAGGCTCATGCGGCCACTGCCGACGCGCTGCGCCGCGCTGCTCCGACCGCCGCGATGCGCGGCCCTGGCGCCCTGGCACCGCGCCGACATCACGCGGCCACGCGGCTGGGCGGCGGTGCCGCGGGCCGCCTCACCGGCGCGGGGCGCATACGTCGCCGTCGAGTCCGCCGTCCCGCGCCCGCACGGCCCCGCTCGCCCCAGGGGCCGCTGCCACGGTGTGACGCCCCTCGCCTCACGCGGCGCGGCAGTGTAGACATGGGCACATGGTCCGACTTCTGGGTCGATCCGGGACCCGCTCGCCCCGGCGTCCCGGCAGCCGGCGTGAACCGCACGGCCATGACGGCGTGCCTCGCACGGGCGGTGCGCGTCTGCGGCGGACGGCCGCGACGCCCGCGCCCGCCGCGCGGCACCAGGGGCCCGGCCGTACGCGCCGCGAGCCGGCGGCGGGCCTGCGCGCCCGGCTCGGCGGCCGCAGCCTGGCCGGGCAGGTGTTCTTCCTCAACGTCGTCATCGTGCTGCTGCTCGTCGTCGCCGCCGTGGTCGCGCTGCTGCTGCAGGTCCGCAACGACACCACGCAGGAGGCTCGCAACCGCTCCCTCGCGGTCGCCGAGACCTTCGCGAACGCCCCCGGCACACGGGAAGCGCTCGGCACCCCCAACCCCACGGCGGTACTGCAGCCGCGCGCCGAGGCGGCCCGCGTCGCCGCCGGCGTGGACTTCATCGTCGTCACCGACACCCACGGCATCCGCTACACCCACCCCAAGCCGGACCGCATCGGCAAGAAGTTCGTCGGGACCATCGCCCCCGCCCTCGCCGGGGGCACCGTGGTGGAAGAGGTCAACGGCACGATCGGCCGGCTGGTGCAGGCCGTGGTGCCGGTGAAGGCGCCCGACGGGAAGGTGGTCGGGCTGGTGTCGGCGGGCATCACGACCGCCCACGTGGGCGGCGCGGCCGACCGCCAGCTGCCGCTGGTGCTGGCCGCCGCGGCCACGGGCCTCGCGCTGGCCACCGGCGGCACGGCCCTGGTGAGCCGGCGGCTGCTGCGCCAGACGCACGGCCTCGGCCCGCGCGAGATGACCCGCATGTACGAGCACCACGACGCGGTGCTGCACTCGGTGCGCGAGGGCGTGCTCATCGTCGGCGGCGAGGGCGACCTGCTGCTCGCCAACGACGAGGCGCACCGCCTGCTGGGCCTCCCGGCCGACGCCGAGCGCCGGCACGTGCTGGACCTGGGCCTGGACGGGGACACCGCCGAACTGCTGGCCTCGGGGCGCGTCGCGACCGACGAGGTGCACCTGGTCGGCGACCGGCTGCTGGCGATCAACCAGCGGCCCACCGACCTGGAGGGCGGCCCGCCCGGCAGCGTGGCCACCCTGCGCGACTCGACCGAGCTGCGGGCCCTGCTGGGCCGGGCGGAGGCGGCCCGCGAGCGCCTCGACCTGCTGTACGCGGCCGGGGTGGGCATCGGCACCAGCCTGGACGTGACCGGCACGGCGAAAGAGCTCGCCGAGCTGGCCGTGCCGCGGTTCGCCGACTTCGTCACCGTGGACCTCTTCGACGCCGTCCTGTCCGGGGAGGAGCCGGAGCCGGGCGGCGCGCTGCGCCGGACGGCGGTCAGCGGGATCCGTGCGGACACGCCGCTGTTTCCGCTGGGCCACCAGCTGCGGTTCGTGGACTCCTCGCCGCACGGGGTGAGCCTGCGGACGGGCCGGGCGGTCAGCGAGCCGAGCCTGGCGGGGGCGGCGGGCTGGCAGGCGCAGGACCGGGAGCGTTCGGCGCTGGTCGTGGAGTACGGCATCCACTCGCTGATCACCGTGCCGGTGCGGGCGGGCGGCCGGGTGCTGGGCGTGGTGACCTTCTGGCGCGCCGAGCGGCCCGAGCCCTTCGACGAGGAGGAGTTGGCGCTGGCGGAGGAGCTGGTCACGCGGGCGGCGGTGGCCATCGACAACGCGCGCCGCTACACCCGCGAGCACGGTCTCGCGGTGACGCTGCAGCGCAGCCTGCTGCCGCGCACTCTGCCGGCGCAGAACGCCCTGGACATCGCCTACCGGTATCTGCCGGCCCAGGCCGGGGTGGGCGGCGACTGGTTCGACGTACTGCCGCTGTCGGGTGCCCGGGTGGCACTGGTCGTGGGTGACGTGGTCGGGCACGGGCTGCACGCGGCGGCGACGATGGGCCGGCTGCGTACCGCGGTGCACAACTTCTCCTCGCTGGACCTGGCACCGGACGAGCTGCTGACGCTGCTGGACGAGCTGGTGGGGCGGATCGACCAGGACGAGGCGGCGGACGGCAGCGCGGCCCCCGTGACGGGCGCGACCTGTCTGTACGCGGTGTACGACCCGGCGGCGCGGCGCTGCACCGTGGCGCGGGCCGGCCATCCGCCGCCGGCGGTGATCCGCCCGGACGGCAGCGTGGTGTTCGCCGAGGTGCCTGCCGGTCCCCCGCTGGGGCTCGGCGGCCTGCCGTTCGAGGCGGTGGAGCTGGACATGGCGCAGGGCAGCCGGCTCGTGCTGTACACCGACGGGCTGGTGGAGGACCGGGAGCGGGACATCGACACCGGTCTGGAGCTGCTGCGCGGGGCGCTGGCCGGGGCCGGTACGTCGCCGGAGGACACCTGCCGGGCGGTCCTGGACGCGCTGCTGCCGGCCCGGCAGGCCGACGACATCGCGCTGCTCGTGGCGCGCACCCGGGCGCTCGGCCCCGACCAGGTCGCCGAGCGGGAGGTGCCGATGGAGCCGTCGGCGGTCAAGGAGGTGCGCGCGTTCGTCACCCGGCAGCTGGCGGAGTGGGGCCTTGAGGAGCTGGAGTTCACCACGGAGCTGATCCTCAGCGAGCTGGTCACCAACGCGATCCGGTACGGCAGCGCCCCGGTGCGGGTGCGGCTGCTGCGCGACCGCAGCCTGATCTGCGAGGTCTTCGACGGCAGCAACACCTCGCCGCACCTGCGCTACGCGGCCCTGTCCGACGAGGGCGGGCGCGGTCTGTTCCTGGTGGCGCAGCTGACGGAGCGCTGGGGGACGCGCTACACCCAGCACGGGAAGATCATCTGGGCGGAGCAGCCGCTGCCGTGACCCATCAAGCAGACCTTTGACTTCCCATAAGGCTCACTTATGAGGTCATAGAGCGGACCCGCGTACCGACTTAGGCTTGCCTTAGTTTAGGCTTCCCGTCGACGATCATTCGCCGCTCGAAGGGAAACCCGTCATGCCTCGCCCCCTGCGGGTCGCCATCGTCGGTTCCGGCCCCGCCGGGATCTACGCCGCCGACGCGCTCCTCAAGTCCGAGGTGGCCGCCGAGCCCGGCGTGTCCATCGACATCTTCGAGCGCATGCCGGCGCCGTTCGGCCTGATCCGCTACGGCGTCGCCCCCGACCACCCGCGGATCAAGGGCATCATCACGGCCCTGCACCAGGTGCTGGACAAGCCGCAGATCCGCCTCTTCGGCAACGTCGACTACCCGACCGACATCTCCCTGGACGACCTGCGCGCCTTCTACGACGGGGTGATCTTCGCGACCGGCGCCACGGCCGACCGCGCGCTGCCGATCCCGGGCATCGACCTCGACGGCTCCTACGGCGCCGCCGACTTCGTCTCCTGGTACGACGGCCACCCGGATGTGCCGCGCACCTGGCCGCTGGAGGCCGAGAAGGTCGCGGTCCTCGGCGTGGGCAACGTGGCCCTCGACGTGGCGCGCATCCTCGCCAAGACGGCGGACGAACTGCTCCCCACGGAGATACCGGCGAACGTCTACGACGGCCTGAAGGCCAACAAGGCCGTCGAGATCCACGTGTTCGGCCGCCGTGGCCCGGCACAGGCGAAGTTCAGCCCGATGGAGCTGCGGGAGTTGGACCACTCGCCGAACATCGAGGTCATCGTCGACCCCGAGGACATCGACTACGACGAAGGCTCGATCGCCACCCGGCGCGGCAACAAGCAGGCCGACATGGTCGCCAAGACCCTGGAGAACTGGGCGATCCGCGACACCGGCGACCGCCCGCACAAGTTGTTCCTGCACTTCTTCGAGTCGCCCACCGAGATCCTCGGTGAGGACGGCAAGGTGGCCGGCCTGCGCACCGAGCGCACCGAGCTGGACGGCACCGGCAACGTGCGCGGCACGGGCAAGTTCACCGACTGGGACGTGACGGCGGTCTACCGCGCGGTGGGTTACCTCTCCGACAAACTCCCCAAGCTGCCCTGGGACCTGGACAGCGGCACGGTGCCCGACGAGGGCGGCCGGGTCATCGAGGAGGGCGGCACCCACCTTCAGTCGGTGTACGTCACCGGCTGGATCCGGCGCGGCCCGATCGGCCTCATCGGCCACACCAAGGGCGACGCCAACGAGACGGTGGCCAACCTGCTGGACGACCACGCGAACGGCCGCCTGCACACGCCGGCCTCGCCCGCCCCGGAGGCGGTCGACGCCTTCCTCGCCGAGCGGAACGTCCGCTTCACCACCTGGGACGGCTGGTACGCCCTGGACGCCGCCGAGAAGGCACTGGGCGAGCCCCAGGGCCGCGAACGCGTGAAGATCGTGGAGCGCGAGGAGATGCTCAAGGCGAGCGGCGCGTAAGCACACGGCTGGGCCGGTGCGGGGCCCTCGCGGCCCCGCATCCGGCTGCCGGGGCCCCGGCACCCGGCTGCACGAGGCCCGGCGCGTCGTCGTCGCCGGAGCCGGCGGTGGCTTCGACGTGTACCCGCGGCTGCCGCCGGCGCGCGCCCTGCGCTCCGGGCATGGACGTCCAGCCGGCCGGCCTCGCCTTCGTGGACCTGTACGGACTGCCGCGCGGGGCCTGGGGCCCACCCGCCCTCGCGGCACCGGACCGCGAGGGCGGCCGGCTCGGCGCGTTCTCCCTGCCCCGCGACAGCGCCGAGGGCGCCGCTCACCTGGACGCGGTGGCCCGTGCGCAGGCGTGCCCACCGGACCACGCGAGCGTCGTCAACGGCTCCGCTGCCGGGGCAGTACGCGGCGACTTCGGCAATGTGCGCTTCACTGCGCGTACGCAGGGCAGCGGGCTGTTCGTGAACCCGCTGATGGCGATCCACCTCTGCGGCAGCCCCGCCACTACCCCCACTGACGGGTCACCGCCCGCCCTCGCGGGCCCTGAGGCACCGTCCGCCGACCACCGCCGGCGCCGCGGTGAGCAGCAGCACCGCGCCCGTCTGTACGAGCAGTCCGGCGAGCAGCGCGCCGGGGAGGGGCACGGCGAGCCACGGGTACAGGGCCGCGACACGCGCCACGAAGACCAGCAGGCCGAGCGCGGTGAGGGCGGCGGCCGTACCCGCGTCGCCAACTCCTCGCCGACGGCCGCGCCACAGGAGCCAGCCGAGGACACCGACGACGAAACAGCTGCTCGGCGCCCACACCGTGTCGACCGTGCCCGGCATCAGGACCAGCGAGGCGCCGGCCACCACGCAGCAGGCGAGATAGGCCAGGCCGGGCGTTCCGGCGGGCAGGGCGGCCCGGGGCGCGTCACGGTGATGGGCCGCGCACACGGCGAGCGCGGTCAGCCAGGCGAGCAGCGCGGCGGCCGTGGCGTAGGCCGGGTCCGGCGGGAAGGCGTCGGAGACCAGCGGCGCCAGCGGCGGCCACAGCGTGGGCAGCGCGGCGAGCAGCGCCGTGGCACGGGCGAGCCGCCTGCGGTCGTGCAGCAGGGCGAAGTATCCGGCTGTCCACAGCAACGGCAGGATCCATTGGGCTAGCGCCGCCACGGTGCCGACCGTACCGCCCGGGCCGGTGAAACCGGACAGGAACATGCGCCACTGCGCGGGACCGTGCGTCGCCGCCCAGACCACCTCCAGGACGCGGTCCACGACTGCCCCGGCCGCCTGGAGCAGGACGGCGAAGAGCGCGAACTGGCGCAGGGCGGCGCCCAGCAGCGCGTAACGGCGGGGCGCGCCCGAGGCGCCGAGCCGGGTGCGCAGCGCGAGTCCGGCGATGCTCGCCGCCTCGCCCAGTGTCGGCCGGGACTGGTCCTGGGTGTCCCGGTCGACGTCCCACAGGTAGACGTCGACCATCTCCTCCTCGCGCTCGGCGCGGTAGTAGGCGGGGAGCAGACGCAGAACGGCGCGGTAACGCTTCTCGAGGAGTGTCGTCATGCCAGGCCTCCGGCGAGTCCGGGTCCCGCGGCGGGCGGGACGGCGGGGCGGTCGGCGGGGCGCGCGGGCGCGCGGCGGCCCTCGGCGATGCGCCGCTTGGCCGCGTTCGCGCCGGCGGCCATGCGCTCGGCCTCGGCGTCCAGGGCGTTCAGCCCGTCGTCGGTGAGGCGGTAGTAGCGCCGCAGCCGTCCTTGCTGCACCTCTTCGCGGTCCAGGACGATCAGCCCGTCCGCGGTGAGCCGGTCGAGCACGCCGTACAGCGTGCCGACCCGCAACTGGACGTCGCCGCCGGACAGTTCCTCTATCTCACGCAGGATGCCGTACCCGTGCCGGGGCTGGTCGGCCAGCGCCGTCAGCACGAGGAACGCCGCCTGCGTCATGGACTTCGTTGCCATGCGTACAGAATATATCGGCACCCGATATATTCCGCAGCGCGAAGCACAGCCCCGGGGCGCGGCGTCTGGCTCCAACGGCGGTTCGGCGCGCACGGGGGGCAAACGGGCGGTGGGGCGCGGTGGGGAGGTCCGGGGCGGCCACACCGTGATCCGCGTGTACGCGCTGGAGTGAGCCGGGTCGCGGCTCCCGCGTGGGAGGCGGATGGCGCGGGCCGAGCGTGGGCATGCTGTGAGCGAGGCCACTTCCGGGGGATCGGTGGATCTTCCTCGGTGCCCGCCCGCCTGATCGGCTCCCACGAAGGACAACCGCTCTTGTCTCTGACGATTCCTGACGCTCCCTCGGCGCGCCGCCCGGGTCGTTCCTGGACGATCCGGGTGGTCGGTCACCGCGACCGCAGCGCCTCGGTCACCTGCTCCTCGGCGTGCGTGATGCCGGCCCGCTCCCGCGACCTCACGGCGCTGCGCCGGTTCGCCGAGGCGCATGCCCTCGCGCACGCCCGGGCCGCGGCCGTGCGCTCCGACGCCGCCTGCTGGTGTCGCCATCACGGGTGCGCCCCGCACGAGGGCACCCGGGTCTCCTGCGGAGGCACCGTGGTGCTGGTGCTGCGCCACGATCCCGCGGTGGGGCAGGTGTGGACACTGAGCGAGGTGTGTTCCGCGTGCGCGCCCCTGATGAACCACGCGCGCGTGGTGGCCCGGGCCGCGGCCCGGCCGACCCCGCCCACCCCCCGGCCCGCGACCACCGGACACCATCCGACCACCGGACACCATCCGACCACCGGGCGCCCTCCGACCACCGAGGGTCGTCCGGCCGCAGGGAGTCATCCGACCACCGGGAGTCATCTGACCACCGCGAGTCGTCCCGCCGCCGGTGAGCCGTCCTCGCCGCGTTCCGGTCCGGTGGTGGCGCCGTTCGTCCCGGGCGGCTTCAGCGCGCCCCCGATCGACGGCGTACCCGCACCGAGGGAACCACGGCGGCGTGGCCGGCGCCGAGGCCGTCCGGAGCGGGAGGGCAGCGGCGGTTCCTGACCCGTCAGCACCGGATGAGGGCCTGCTCCGGCAGGCCCTGCAGTGTGCGCTGCTGTTCCGGACCCAGACCGGCCAACCGTGAGTCCTGTTCGAGCAGTTCCAGGAGCCGGACGCGCGGCTCGTACCCCTGTTCGGTGAGCACCAGGTGCCGGGCGCGGCGGTCGGTCGGGGGGGTGGCGCTCGACGAGGCCCTGCTTCTCGAGGAGATCGAGGCGGTGGCCTTCACCCACCTGCGCCCCGACCACACCGGCTGGGCCCTGCATCCGGCACCGGGTGCCGACCGGCCCCCGTTCGACACGGCCGTACATCTGGTCTCCGCGACGGGGTGGGCGGCGCACGGCCCGGTCCTGACGCCCAAGGCCGGGGTGCGCACACCGGCCGACGGCGAGGAGGTCTTCCCCGGCGTGCGGCTGCGGGTCAGCGGGTCACACCGCCGGGCACGCCGAATACGTGATCAACGGGTGCGGGCGCCGGCTGATCGCCTTCGACGACGCCCTTCACTCCCCCCTCCAGGACGACCACCCCGAGTGGTCCGCCGCCGTCGACCACGACCCCGCGCTCGCCGCCCGCCGCCGGCGCAGGCTCGTCACCGAGCTCGCCGAGCCCGGCACGATCGGCTTCGGCGTCCATTTCGCCGACGTGGTCTTCGGAGTCGTACGACCGGACGGCGCCGGTCCGTCCTGGCAGCCCCTGGATGACTGAGCGATACGGGACGCCGCGCGGCCCGTGGACGACTGAGCGATACGGGACGCCGGGCGGCCGAAACGGACAGGACCCGTCCCGATGCGGATGGTGGACGGGCCCTGTCCGCCCGGACGATTGTGCTGGGCCGCGCCCCGCCGGAACCACGGGTGTGCACCGCCCGCCGTGGTGCGCGGCGCACACACCGTGTGCGCGGCGCGCGTCCCGTGTGCGCGGCGGCCCGACGAGCGTGTGCGCAGTGCGCCTCCCGATTGCGCTGCGGCCGTCGAGGGCGCACGAGGCGACATGCGGCCGTACGCCCCGGGTACCCGGGCGGCATGAACGACCGCAAGACACCTGATCCGCGTGAGGCCGCCCAGGCGGCGGAGACCGCCGACGAGCAGCGGGCCGCGTCGCGGCCCTTCAGCTATCCCCACGACGAACGGCGCGCCGGCGTCCGCGCCACCCGGCACATCAGCCGCGAACAGGCCGACGCCGAGAGCGTCCCCGGAGTACCCGGCGGCTACGGCACAACGGGCGGCGGGCAGCCGAACGCCCGTGGCGCCGACGCCCGGCCGCGCCGGGACGAAGCCGACGAGGGGGCCGGTGTGACGGACGTCGTCGCGGGGCTTGAACCCCATCCCGACCGCAAGGAGTGACACCGGCGGCCGGCCGTCACGAGGGAGGTGCCCTCACCCCCGTGTGATCCACACGGTTCGCGGCGACGATACTGGCAGTGCACGTCGTCCCCGCCCTCACGAACGGACCCATGCCGACCTCGCCGACGGACCGCCCTGATCCCTCCACGACACCCCCGACGCTTTGGCCGGCCCGCGGCCGCTTCCTGGGGTCCGCAGCCGCCGGTGTGCTGCGCAGACACCTGCAGCGGCTGAAGGACGACGGAGCCGTCCAGGACTTCCTGGAACTGCCCGAGGACGAGTCTCCCGCCGGACGGCGCGTCTTCGAGGCGCGCTGGCAGGTGGCGGAGGCGGTGACCGTCCGGGCGCGGCTGACCGTCGTCATGGGCGCCGGGCACGGTCAGGAGTGGCTGCTGGTCGCGGAGGCCGAGCGGCCGTGGGACCTGCGCTGGCCGTCGCCGGCCGGCCTGTTCTGGCCGGGTGAACCGGACGGCGGATGGGCGCACGAGTCGGCGACGGGGCTGCGTTTCCTCCAGGTCAACGCGCTGCCGGAGGACGACAAGGCGCTGCGGCGGGTCCTGAAGGACGCGCTGCGCGACCGCTGGACCCTCCATGTCGTCGTCCACGAGGCGATGACGCCCGACGAGCGCGGCCGCGGCCCGCTCACCCGTTTCCTGCCCCCGGGCCTGCACCACCGCGTCGTGGAGCACCGGGCCGCCCCGCACCAGCTCCGCGCGCTCAACTACGCGCTGCGTGACGCCGGGGTCGAGGTACCGCGCGGCGGCGCAGCGGTCCTGCCCGGCGCCCCGGTCCCGGACGGCTGGAGCGCTGCGGACTTCTCGGTGCGCAGTGTGTTCCTGGACGGCTCCGAGCCGGTGGAGCTGGTCGACGCGGTGACCCGGTTCGCCGCCTTGCCGCGGCCGCTGCCGGACGGTGCCGCGGAACAGCTGGGCGCGCTGCGGGAGGAGTGGCACCTGTACACGCTCGAGGAGGAGCTGGAGCGCCAGCGCGCGCTGGTCGCCATGTACGCCGAGGCGCTGGAGGCGATGACGCGCTCCCGTGACCTGTACCGGGAGGCCGCCGAGCGTGCGCACGAGGCGCTGGCCGCCTACCGGGAGGCCGCCGCGGCGACCGCCGGTGACCCGCCGGCGCCGGCCCGGCCCGTCGGCGGTGCGCTCCAGCAGCTGACCCGGACTTTCGAGCGCTTGAAGATCTCCGGCCGCTCCCTGCGGCCCACCGCTTCCCGCGAGCCCGTCGCCACCCACGAGCCCGTCGCCACCCACGAGACGGCCGCCGCCAAGGAGACCGCCGCCGAAGGGGCCGGCTCCATAGGAGAACCCGCCGCCGTAGCCGGGGCCCCGTCCGTGGGTGAACCCGCGCCCCCGGCAGGAGCCACCTCCTCGGACGAGCCCACGACCCCCGACGGAGCCACGTCGTCCGGTAAACGCACCGCCCACGACGGGGCCACATCTTCCCGTAAACCAGCGGCCCCCCACGGGATCACCCCTTCGAGTGAATCCGCCGCCGAGGCGATCCCCTCGTCACGCGAACCCACGACGCCCGGCAAGGCCACCTCCTCCGGGTGACGGCGCCGCCGTCGGCGGGTCCGGTCAGGACAGCAGCGGCAGCCGTTCCGCGTCGGAGCCCAGCGCGCGCCGCTCCTCCTGGGTGAGGGGCACACGGCCGGTCGCGGCACGCGCGTAGTGCTCGTCGCTCCAGTCCACGGGCACGGGCCGGCCCAGCAGCCCGTCCAGGGTGGCCCGTACCGCGGCGAGGCCCTCCGCAGCCGGTCGCGCGGCCCCCGGCAAGGACACGGTGAGGTCGAGGTGGTGCACGGTGGCCTCGACGGCGAGCGTGGTCAGCAGGTCGCCCACGGTCAGGACGTGCCCCTGGGTGCGCACGGCGCGGGTCGGGTCGGCCGCAGCGCCGGCGATGACCGTGGCGGCCGCGGTCTCCAGGTACAGCTCGCGCAGCTGGCCGAAGTCGAGGAACATGCTCGCGCTCACCCGTGCCCAGCGCCGCCCGTGCGCCGCGCCGACCGGATCCGGCGCCCAGGCGTGCCAGTAGGTCACGGCGTCCCGGTCCGGCGGTGCGCTCGTCGGGGTGTGCAGGGCGACGAGCGCGCGCTGGGCGTCGGAGAGGCAGTGGAAGACCAGGTCGCGCGTGGCCCAGCCGGTGCAGCCCGTGGGCAACCACGACGCGTCGTCGCCGAGCGTCGCGACGACCGCGGCGAAGGCCCCGTAAGCGGCGCGCAGAGCGGCGACGGGGTCGGTGCCGTCCCGGTGATCAGCTGTCATGCGGCCAGCCTAGGAAGCGCACCCCGGCACTGCGCCACCGGTTTCCGGCCATCGGCAGGTGTCGCCCGGCGCGGTCGGGATACGCGGTCAGGACAGCAAAACGCCCCCGTCCGGAGGGGAAGACCACATGGGCAGCGAGCACCCCGCACCATCCGCCGCACACCGCTCCGACACGACCCTCCGGGTCGACGGAAAACCGCACACCCTCACCGTCGACCACCGACGCACCCTTCTCGACCTGCTGCGCGAGGATCTGGGCCTGACCGGCGCCAAGAAGGGCTGTGACCACGGCCAGTGCGGCGCGTGCACGGTCCTGGTGGACGGGCGACGCGTCAACGCCTGTCTGCTGCTGGCCGTGGCCGCGGACGGCTGCGAGGTGACGACCGTGGAGGGCCTCGCGGGCGACGGCGAGGCACCGCACCCGCTCCAGCGGGCGTTCGCCGAACGGGACGCCTTCCAGTGCGGGTACTGCACACCGGGCCAGCTCTGCTCCGCGCTCGGCGCGCTCGCCGAGGCCGAGGCCGGGCACCCCTCGCACGTCACGGACCCGGCGGCGCCGTCCGGCCGGCCCGTGCCGCTGACCCGTCAGGAGATCCGCGAGCGGCTGAGCGGCAACCTGTGCCGCTGCGGCGCGTATCCACGCATCGTCGACGCGGTGGAGGACGTGATCCCGTGAAACCCTTCGGCTATGTGCGCGCGGGCAGCGTCGCGGAGGCCACCGAGGCGTACGCCGCCCACCCCGGCGCCCGCTACCTCGGCGGCGGCACCAACCTGGTCGACCTGATGAAGCTCGGTGTGGAACAGCCGGCCGTCCTCGTCGACGTCACCCGGCTGCCCCTGGCCGGGGTGGAGGAGCTCGCGGACGGTTCCCTGCGGGTGGGCGCCCTGGTCCGCAACAGCGACCTCGCCGCTCACCCCCTGGTCCGCGACCGCTACCCGGCGCTCTCGCAGGCGCTGCTCGCGGGCGCCTCCGGCCAGCTGCGCAACGCCGCCACGACCGGCGGCAACCTGATGCAGCGCACCCGCTGCCCCTACTTCCAGGACCTGTCCAAGCCGTGCAACAAGCGTGAGCCGGGCACCGGCTGCGGCGCCCTCGACGGCGTCCACCGCGACCACGCGGTGCTCGGCCACTCCGAGCACTGCATCGCCACCCACCCCTCGGACATGGCGGTGGCGCTGGCCGCGCTCGACGCGCGGATCGAGGTGTACGGCCCCGGCGGCGCCCGGGAGATCGCGGCCGACGTCTTCCACCGGCTCCCCGGGGACCATCCGGAGCAGGACACCGAGCTGCGGCCCGGCGAACTGATCACCGGGGTGCTGCTGCCGGCAGCGACGGCCGGACTGCCCTCGCGCTACCGCAAGGCCCGCGACCGGGCGTCGTACGCCTTCGCGCTGGCCTCCGTCGCGGCGGTGCTGCACGTGGCGGACGGGGTCGTGGACCGCGCGGGGATCGCTTTCGGAGGGGTGGCGCACCGGCCCTGGCGTGCCCGCCGCGCGGAGGAGGCGCTGCGCGGAGCCGCGCCCACCGCGGCCGCGTTCGAGCACGCCGTCGACCTGGAGCTCGCCCAAGCGCGCCCGCTGCGGGACAACGCCTTCAAGGTGCCGCTCGCCCGCAATCTCGCCGTGGACGTCCTGACCGGCCTGGCCCGGTCCTCGGGGACCTGACCGGCATCCGCCAGGAGGAACCATGACCGACACCGCCGTGGGCGCGCCGGCCGAGCGCCGTGAAGCGCGCTTTAAGGTCTCCGGCACCGCCCGCTACGCCGCCGAGCACGCCCTGCCGGGCCGGCTGTACGCCCGACCGGTGCCCGCCACCGTCCCCCGCGGCCGGGTCACCGCCGTCGACGCCTCCGCCGCGCTCGCCCTGCCCGGCGTCGTCTCGGTGCTCAGCCACGGCAACGCGCCGCGCCTGGGCGAGTCCGACGATCCGACGCTCGCCGTGCTGCAGGACGCACGGGTGCCGCACCGGGGCTGGTGCGTCGCCCTGGTGGTGGCCGAGACCCTGGAGGCGGCCCGGGCCGGTGCCGCCGCGGTCCGCGTGACGTACGCGGAGGAGCCGTACGACGTGACGCTCACCGAGGACCATCCGGAGGTGTACGTCCCCGAGAAGGCCAACGGCGGCTATCCCGCGGTGCGCGAACACGGTGATCCGGAGGGCGAGTTCGCCTCCGCGGCCGTGCGCGTGGACGCCACCTACCGGGTGCCGCCGCTGCACAACCACCCCATGGAGCCGCACGCCAGCACCGCGCACTGGGACGGCGACCGGCTCACGGTGTACACCTCCAGCCAGGGCACGTCCGTGGTGCGGATGGTGCTCGCCGGGTTGTTCGGCCTGCCCGAGGAGCGGATCTCGGTGGTGGCCGAGCACGTCGGCGGAGGCTTCGGTTCCAAGGGGACGCCGCGCGCGGACGTCGTCCTCGCGGCGATGGCGTCGCGGGCGACGGGACGGCCGGTCACGATGGCCTATCCGCGCCGCTTCCTGCCGAGTTCCGTCGGCCATCGCGCCCCCACCGTGCAGCGGGTGAGGCTCGCCGCCGGCGCCGACGGCCGGCTGACCGCGCTGCTGCACGAGAGCACCACGCACACCTCGCGCATCAAGGAGTTCGTGGAACAGGCGGCGGTGCCCGCCCGCGTCATGTACGGCGCCCCCGGCCACCGCACGGCGCACCGCGTCGTCCGGCTCGACGTGCCCACCCCGTCCTGGATGCGGGCGCCCGGCGAGGCCCCGGGGATGTACGCGCTGGAGTCCGCGATGGACGAACTGGCCTGCGCCCTCGGCATGGACCCGGTGGAGCTGCGGGTCGTCAACGAGCCGGAGTCCGAGCCGGACAGCGGCAAGCCGTTCAGCAGCCGGCACGTCGTGGACTGTCTGCGCGAGGGCGCCCGCCGGTTCGGCTGGGCGGAGCGCGACCCGCGGCCCGGGACGCGGCGGCAGGGGCCGCTGCTGCTGGGCACGGGGGTGGCAGCGGCGACGTATCCGGTCCTGGTCCAGCCGTCGACCGCGCGGGCGCACGCGCGGCCCGACGGCACGTTCCTCGTCGAGATCAACGCCACGGACATCGGCACGGGCGCCCGGACGGTGCTGGCGCAGGTCGCCGCAGACGCCCTCGGCGTACCGCTGGAACGGGTGTCCACCGAAGTGGGGTGCAGCGACCTGCCGTACGCGGCGCTCGCCGGCGGTTCCTCGGGCACCGCCTCCTGGGGCTGGGCGGTGCACGAGGCGTGCGCCCGGCTGGCGGAACGGCTGGCCGCGCGGACCGGGCCGCTGCCGCGCGAGGGGATCAGCGCCGAGGCCGACACAGCCGGTGCGGCCGACGCCGACAGCCCCTACTCACGGCACGCTTTCGGGGCGCACTTCGCCGAGGTCGCCGTGGACACGGTCACCGGTGAGGTCCGGGTGCGCCGGCTGCTGGGCGTCTACGCGGCCGGACGGATCCTCAACGCCCGTACGGCGCGCTCGCAGTTCGTGGGCGGGATGACGATGGGCCTGGGCATGGCGCTGACGGAGGACAGCACCGTGGACCCGGCGTTCGGCGACTTCGTCCAGTCCGACCTGGCGTCCTACCACGTGCCCGTGAACGCCGACGTACCCGACATCGAGGCGCACTGGATCGAGGAGGACGACAGCCATCTCAACCCGATGGGAAGCAAGGGCATCGGCGAGATCGGGATCGTCGGCACGGCCGCGGCGATCGCCAACGCAGTCCATCACGCCACCGGCACCCGGCTGCGCGACCTGCCGCTCACGCCGGACAAGGTCCTGGGGGCGCTGACGGGCCCGGGGTGAGCGACGTGCGGGCGGGCACCACGACGGCGACGGCCGCCACGGGGTCCTGCGACCCTCGTGGCGGCCGTCGCGCCGCGCGATCCCCCGAACCGCGTCTACTCGGAGGAGGCCCGCTCCCCCACTGCCGCAGGGGCCGCGGCCGGTTGCGGGGCCGGGCGTTCGGCGGCCGGGCGCACGCACAGCGCCGCGAGCGCGGTCAGGGCGGCGGCGAGGGCCAGCGGGCCGGTGATCCAGGGCGGTGCGGCCGTCAGCTCGAGGGAGCGTGACAGACCCGCCACGTCGATCCGGCCGACCAGCAGCCGGACCGCTGCCAGGGCCGCCGGTACCGCCACCGCCGCGCCGAGCACGGGCAGTGCCGGGCGTCGGCGGGTCAGCAGCAGGGCCAGCAGCAGGCACAGGGCGGACAGCCCGAAGGCCACGCCGTACACCCGGGCCGGTGCGCCGTCGCGGTGCAGCGGGAACCAGGCGACGCCGCACAGGGTGAGCACGAGCGCGGCGAGGCGGCCGGCCCAGGACGCCAGCGCGGCGGGCGGCCCGTCCTCACGGGGCGGCGCCGCCGGTTCGCTCGCCCGGTCCGTCTCGGCCGCAGGTTGCTCCGTGCCGGACGGTGCGGACGGCGCGGGCGGCGCCTGCGCGGCGCGCTGCTCCCGCTCACGGGCCAACCGCCCGACGAGTTCCACCAGTTCCTCCACCGGGCGGCCGGTCGCCGCCGCCCGTACGGCCTCGTCGCCGCAGTGCTGCTCCGCCGGTTCGCGGTAGAGCAACTCCATCAGCCGGGTGACCTCCGCGACCGGGCGGTGCGCGGCGGCGGCACGGATCATCTCGTCGGCGTCCCCGGGGCGGTACGGGGGCCGGGAGAACACGGCGACCAGCCGGCTGACGTCCTCCACGGGCCGTTCGATACCGACGGCGCGCAGCACATCGGCCGCCGCGCCCGCGTACTCCCCGGACTGCTGGAGGAGGGTGATCAGCTGGACGATGTCCTCCAACGGCCGCTGCGCGGCGGCGACGTGGAGCAGACCGCCGACGGGGTCGGTGCCTTCGACGGGGTCGGTGCCTGCGGCCGGGTTCGCGTACGCGTATTCGGCCGGACCGGTGCCTCCCGCCGGGGCGGCGCCTCCGGCCGGATCGGTGCCTGCCGGATCGGTGCCTCCCGCCGGATCGCGCTCGGCTGCGGCCTCGGCCTCAGCGGGGGCGCCCGCGGCCGGGGCGGCGTGCTCGTCGAAAACGCCGTCCATGGTGACGGGGGCGCCCGTGCCGGACGGAACGCCCCCGGCCGGACGGGGACTCACGTCGGCCGGAACAGCTGAGGGCGAGGACGGCTCCCCAACGGGCGGCATGTCCGCACGCGGGGACGGTCCCGGCTCGGACGGGGCATCCGGGGACGGGACCGGGCCGGACGGCACATCCGCGTGCGGGGACGCCCCCGGGCCGGGCGGGACCACCGCACCCGGGGACAACCCCACGCTGGACGGGGCCTCCGTGCCCGGCTGGACTCCCGCACCCGCCTGGGCATCCGCGCCCACCTGGGCCCTCGCATCGAAGGGAACATACGGAACATATTCGACAGACGGGACCTCAGCGCCCGCGCCCCGCCCCATGCCGCACGTGCCATCCGCGCCTGAGGCTGACGCGCCCGTCCCGGCACCGCCGCTGAACGGCGCGTCCGCACCCGCCCCGGCGCTCAACCCTGCTACGGCGCCCACGCCTGACGCGGCGCCGGAGGCCGCTGCGGCGCCCGCGCTCAAGGCGGCACCCATACCGGAAGCGGCGCTCACGCCACACGCGGCGCTCATGCCCGAGGGGGCGCTCACGCCGGCCGACGCCGCACCCATACCGGCCGCGGCGCTCACGCCACCGGCCGCGCCCGCGACAGCCAGGCCGGCCCCGGCGGCCCCGGCCTCCGCCGCCGCGGCAGGGTTCGCCCCCGGCGCGGCGCAGGCCGCGGACGGGGCGTCCGGCCCCGCGCCGGCTCGCGCAGCGGGATCGGCAGCCGACGCGGACCCGGGTGCGAGCCGGATGTCAGGCGCGGGAGCCGGTGCGAGCTCGGTTGCCGGGTCGGGTGGACGTTCGGCGGCACGCGCCGGACCGGCGTCGCGAACCGGGACCGCTTCAGACGCGGGGCCCGGATCGGGGCCCGCCTCTGGCGCGGGGCCCGGATCGGGGCCGGCGGGAAAGGCGGCGTGCCCGGGGCCCCGCGATACGGCCTGAGCCTCGGCGGGGTCGGTCTGGGCGGTGTGGGGACGGTCCGGACCTTGCCGTGAAGAGCGGGTGATCATCATGGGCTCTCTCTGAGGGGTGCGGTCGCGCCTGGCCCCCGAGCTGCGACACGCGGCTTGCCCTGCCCATTACTAAGGGGCCGAGGACGGACCCGCCACTCCACCCGCGCACACGTGTGAATACGGAAACGCGCGGGGCTCGGGGACCCTGAGAACGGACGTTCGCGGGAACGGTTCCGCCGCGCGAGGCGGTAACCGGGCCCGGAAACGGGAATCCGTCAATCGAAAGCGGGGGAAGAGCAGACGTGGCGCGGCGCTCCGCGCTGGGGGAGGACTCGTGGACACGACCACCACGCGCGCCGTCCTGCCGGCCGACGTTCTGCCCGGCGCCCTCCATCCGGACGACATCGCCGCGCTCCTGCGCACACCGCGGCCCCCGCGCCCTCTCGCGCACGGCGCCGCACCGGCGAGCTGACCATCCGGAGCCCGGCCCGCACATCCTCTTCACCACCGCGTCACCGACGGGCGACGAGGCCCAACTCCGCGCCGATCACGCAGAGTAAGGAAACCATTCACCCGTTCGATTCGTATAAGTGACTGGAGGTCGCAGGAACGCGCCGGCCAAGGGGCTCCGCACGGCGGCACCACTTGTTCGATGCAGTACCGACGAGGGAGAGACGATGCAACCGTTCGCGCTCAACTACGCACGGCCCGCTGTGGAGTTGGAGTCCTCCGTTCCGTACACCTACGACTCCGGGCTGCAGTTGAACGTGCTCATCGACGGCCGGATCGCCGCACGCGACCACGCGCTGCTGAGGGAGCTCGGGACCACGACGTCGACGGCGGGCTCCAAGACCCACTTCGACGACTGAACGCGAGAGTGCCGACAATGACCGTGCTGATCCTCACCTGTGAAGAGGACGTGACGGCCGACATGGTGGTGGTTCACCTGAACGCCGCCGCGATACCGGTGGTCCGGCTCGACCCGGCCGATCTCACCGGCGGCGTCGCGCTCTCCGGCGAGTACGTCCACGGGGCGTTCCGCGGCCATCTGTCCTCCGCGGGACGGCTGGTGAGCCTGGACGGCCTGCGGTCCGTGTGGGTCCGCAGACCCGGCGCCGCAGCCGCCCGGGCGCCGCACGCGTCGGCGTGGCTGTCTGAGGAGTCGGCGCAGGCGCTGTACGGCATGCTCCGCGGCAGCGGCGCACGCTGGATGAACCATCCGGACGCGGCCCGCCGCGCCCGGCACAAGCCCTGGCAGCTCCACCTGGCCCAGCGCTGCGGGCTGCCCGTTCCGGCCACGCTGATCACGACGTTCCCGCAGGCGGCCAGGGAGTTCGCCGAACGCTATCCGGACCTGGTCGTCAAGCCGGTCTCCGGCGCGCATCCCCAGGACCCGCCGCGGGCGGTGCCGACCAGCCGGGTCGCACCGGACACCGACTTCTCGGCCGTCGCCTACGGACCCACCCTCCTCCAGCGCCGGATCGCCAAGCGGGCCGACATCCGGCTGACCGCCGTCGGGGAGCGCCTGCTGGCCGCCCGCAAGCCGGCCGATCCGCACGCGCACCCGGACCTGGTCGACGTGCGTTTCGACACGTCGGGCCGGCCGTGGGAGCCGGCCGAGGTGCCCGCGCGGGTGGCGGAGGCGGTGCGGTGCTATCTGCGGGAGGCGGAACTGGCCTACGGGGCCTTCGACTTCGCCGAGGACGCCGACGGGACCTGGTGGTTCCTGGAGTGCAACCAGTCAGGTCAGTTCGGTTTCGTGGAGGTGGACACGGGCCGGCCGATCGCCCGCGCCATCGCCGAGTGGCTGGGGCGGCCCCTGACGGACCACCGGCCCCAGCACGTCAACTGCACCGGCTGCGCCCTGCCCTGAACCCTCAGCTGGTCGCGGCCGGTGCGGGGGTCACTGCGGGCGCGGCGCGGGCAGCATGGCCGTGCGCTGCCAGCCCGCGCCGGGATGGGCGGCGCGCGGGGACGGGTCGGGGTAGCCGGGAGAGCGCAGCGGGCGCATGACCATCTCCAGCTCCCTGTTCACGCGCTCGGCCTCCCGGCGCACCTCGGTGGGCACGTCTCCGCATTCGGCGATCAGTCGGTCGTAGATGGGGGAATCCTGGAACACCCGGCGCTCTTCCTCTCGTGGGCCCGTGTGGTGGGCACGAGGGTCGAGTCTAGGCGGCCTCGTCCGCGCCCGGGTGCCTTACCCCGCAGTCCCGCACACCGGCGATCGGGCCGGTGTGCGGGTCGTCAGGGGTTCGTGCGGGTCAAACCGCAAGGGAGAGGCCGTTGTCGCCGTCCGTCTCGTGGGTCTGCGGCTGTGGCCGGTTCGCGGCCAGAAGCAGGGCGTCCGCCTTGGCGATCGCGTCGTACACGCTCGTGGTGCCCATCAGGACGCACAGGGTGTAGCTCACGTCCTCCAACTCCCGGGCCGTCGCCGGCCTCTCCCTCTCCGCCTGGGCGATCTTGAGTGATGCGTACTGCGTCAGCAGATGCCTGACGACCTTCGGGTCCGGAACCAGCACGGAGCTCCCCTCTCTCGATTTTTTGCTCCGTATGCCCCGCCCTGGCAGGATCATGCACGCTTTCCCCGCCCATTGGCAGGATTTACGTCGATGACGGGCCGTGGCGGCCGAAAATGTCACGTGCCGGTCGCGGAACCATCACGGCACGGGTACGTCCGCCGAATTCACCCGAACCGTGGGCGCGGCGCCGGGAACCGCTTCTTCGCCGCACCGGGGGCAGTTGGACAGGAGGCATGACCCCCTGTCTACGAACGGTGTCCACCGATGAGTTGGTCCGCACGCGCCCTGTGCGCGCTCTACGTCGTCACCAGCGCCGGCCTTGCCTGGACGGCCGTCCTGGAGTTCGGCCACGGTCCCGCGTGGGTCGGTTGTCTGTTCAGCGCAGCGAGTCTGGTCCCGCTGATCGCCGTGGTCCGGGAGACGGAGCGTCCCGGTCCCGGCGGCACCGTCGCCCCACCCGCGACCCCGGACGCCACCGAGGCCCTCGTCCGCGCGGAGCTGGGGGCGGCGTGCTGTGAACGGTGGTGGACCACTCTCGGCACGTCCCACGACGCGACCTGTCGCCACCACACCCACCGCAGCAGCGCGGCCTGATACCTGCCGCGTCGCCGGTGACCGGCTCAGGCGTCGGCCGCCAGGGCGGCCACGAGACCGTTCAACCGCAGGCGGGTGGCGCCGCGCAGGTGCGGAACGTCGTGTTCCGGCTCCGCTGACGCCGCCAGGAAGGCCGCCTGCTCGGTCCACCGCAGCCGGGTGCCGTCCGCCTCCGGCTCCAGTGCGACAGTCACGAGCGAAGCCCACCGCACGACGTCGTCCACCCGTGCCGTGTACGCGTACACGATCCGCGAGGACGGGGTGATGTCGAGGTAGCGGGACGCGTACTCGAGCCGTTCCGGCGGTGCGCCGGGAACCGGGAAAAGGCTCGACGCCCTCTCCCCGCCGTTCACCGTGAAATCGTGCCGGTAGGCCGTCTGACGGCCCGGCAGCTTGAACCACCGGAGCCGGACCGGCGTGTCGGAGAACGCCTCGAACACGGCGCTCGCGGGTGCGGGCAGGTGGAGTGAGATCGTGAAGGTGTCGTGCCGCGCCCCTGCGAGCGCGCCCTCGGAAGATCCCTCTGCAGCTGCGTCGGGCGCGGTGGCTCCCATGGTGGACGTGTCTCCTCAGTCGGTCTCGGATCGTTGAAGACGGGCGCCGGCAGCGGCTTCGAGGACGAGAGCGAGAGCCATCGCCGCCGTACGTTCGAGCTCGGCGCGCGGGACCCCGGAGGCCGCCTGGACGGCGTGCCGTCGGTGACCGTGTGCAGCAGGCGGACCGGGCTCGCCGGATCGGCTCCCTTGTTGCCGAAGGCGGCTTACATGCCGGGCTTGTTGATACCCATCGCGCCGGTCAGGTCCGCGAGCGACGCGCCCTCGCGGCCATGGCGCCAGAACACCTCGAGCGCGCCGTCCAGCGCTGCTTCGGCGTCGAACGCGCGCGGTCGGCCACCGGGCATGGGGGCCCTCCCCCGTTTCTTGCCGATCGGTACAGTACGGCTCGCGTCCCCGTCGTCGCCAGCCGTTTTCGGCGGCGCGTCTCACCTGGCCCCCGATGCGTGAACGGCGACGCGCGGACAGCCGACGCTCAGGCCGCCTGCCCCTCCTGCAGCGCCGTGCCGTTGTGGGCACACAGGCGGGACCGCAGCCGCGCGACGACGAGGGCCGCCGCCGACGTCACCCACCACCTTGGCCTGCTGCACGCCCGCGCTGACCCGGGAGTGGCAGCCGAGGGAGAGTTGCTGCATACGCTTGCACAGCGCCGAACGCAGGGTGGTGCCCATGCGGCGCACGCTGCCGTGGAGGAGGCGGACGTAGGGCATGTGCAGCGGGTAGTGGACGACCAGGATGAACATGATGATCCCGGTCGAGGTCCAGATCCGGTCCACCGGTCCGTGCCGGACGACGGTGTCGATGATGGACGCGGCGATCAGCGGCAGCAGCCAGACGGGCTGTGCTCGACCGTGAAGACGACGACCGCTGCGGCGAGGCGGCGGCGGTCGGCACGGAAGAGCTGGGCGAGCGTGCGGAGCGGGCGTTCGTCCCGGTAACGACGGTCGAGCGGTCTGTCGAGCGACGACGCCATCGGCGGCGGCCCTCCCAGATGTGGGAGTCAGGGGCAAGCGCTGGGGCAAGCGCCTTCTCCAACGCTGCGGTCCACGGCTACACCGGGCGCGTCGGCCTCACACCCGCTGTCCGCTGTCCGAGACGTGCGATCCCCACTCGCCGAGCGCGCGGGCCAGTTCGGTGGTCGCGCGGGCGATCTCCGCGTCGCCCTCGGCCATCAGATGGCGCAGGACACCGCGCCGGTCGCGCACGGCCTGACGGGCGGCCCGCTCCCAGGTCACATGGTTCTCACGGTGGTTGAGGAGCTTGGGATAGGCGGCGGCGGTGCTCTCCCACTGCCGGGCGTCCGCGATGCTCTTGAGCAGCTGGATGATCCGCGCCCGGCAGGAGACGTGGGGCAGCTGGGCCAGCTCCCACAGGAACGGGACCGTGACGGCGGTGGCCTGTTCCACCACGAAGCCGTACTGGCAGATGCGTTTCCGCACATCCTCCAGCGCGGCGCGGGCCGTCGCGGGGTCTCCCCACGCGATCTGGTTGAGCAGCAGCGGGATCGCCGCGGCGGAGCCGGTGGAGTCCTTGATCTCGGCCCAGGGCACCTGCCCGAGGCCGGCGAGCGGCGCCTGCCGGGCCGCTGCCGCGGCGGGGACGTCGCGATCCGTGCGCGATGTGCTCTGCTGTCCGGTCGGAGCGGTGCGCATGACGTGGGGCCTTTCCACGGCGGTCGGGTCAGCTCGCAGGGGCCGGTCGGCCCGGGAGGCCGGACGGTTCGCCGGCCGAGTGCCTCGCGTGCCCGCACACCCCGGCGACGCCCGCTGTCCGCGGCGTTGTCGGCGCAGGTGAGAGCACGTTTTCTCCCTGAAATGACGTCAGGACCGGGCGCCCGCCCGAGGGTTGACGCCACGGCTATTATCCACGCAGACGGCGCTCGCGTGCAATTGCACGAGAAATTGCGCGAGACTGCGTCGACGGGTCGGTCACGGCAAGGAGACTGCGATGCCACCAGTACGCAACGGAGTGCGAGCGAGTTCGCTGGACGCCCGGTGGATGAAGAGCCGGCACAGCAACGCCGAGGGGAACTGCGTCGAAGTGGCACCCCTCGTCGAGGGCGGCATCGCGATGCGCAACTCCCGTGACCCGGACGGGCCCGCGCTGATCTACACGGCCTCGGAGATGGCGGCGTTCCTGGCGGGCGCGAAGGACGGCGAGTTCGACCACCTGGTGTGAGGCGGACCAGGCACCCGTTCGGCCGATCCGGCCTCGGACCCAACTCCCCCGGATCCGAAGGATGATGGGACCATCGGGAACGAGTGCGATATTCTGGCCGTCAGGTCTGCCGGTCAACGGGGAGTGAAGGATGTCCGCTCAGTCGCATCGCCTCTCCCGGCTGGAATCGTATCTGGACCGGTCGGAGCCCGCGCCGACTTTGCTGAAGATGCTGGTCGGCGTCCAGCTGGCCGGTTTCCGCGAGGACGCCGGGTACTCCCAGGACCAGGCCGCCAAGGAACTCGGTTTCAGCGGCGCCAAGCTGTCCCGCATCGAGGCCGGAAAGAGCCGTCGCCCTCCGGCCGAGAGCGATGTGCGCGCCCTGCTGACGCTGTACGGCACCGAGGAGTACGAGGCGTCGGTGCTGCTGCGGCTTTTGCAGCGGGCGGGTGAGCCGGGCTGGTGGCAGCGCTACGACAAGCGGCTGATGCCGGAGTGGTTCGAGCGGCTGGTGGGACTCCAGGAGGCGGCGGCCACCATCCGTACCTTCGAGATCCAGTACGTTCCCGGTCTGCTGCAGACCTCGGCCTACACACAGGCCGTCGTCAAGCGTGGTCTGCCGAACGCACCGGCGGGTGAGGTCCAGCGCCGCGTGGAGCTGCGGATGCGCCGGGCCCAGCTGCTGCGGCGGGAGGCCGCGCCGCAGCTGTGGGCGGTCATCGACGAATCGGTCCTGCTGCGGGTGCTGGGCAGCAAGGACGTCATGCGCGAGCAGCTCGAGCACCTCATCGAGATGGCCGAACGCCCGAACGTGACCGTCCAGGTCGTGCCGCTGGACGTCACGGACGCGTCGGCGCCCGCCATCCCGATCACCTATCTGCGCTTCGACGGTCTCGATCTGCCGGACGTGGTCTATCTGGAGCACATCCGCAGCGCGAACTTCCTCGAGGACCGCGACGAGACCGAGGAATACCGGTTCGCCCTGGACCGCCTGGCCGACGAGGCCCTGAAGCCGCGCGAGACGCTCGAGCTGCTGCGCGAAACGGTGAAGAGCCGCTACAGCTGAGGGCCGCCGCGGGCGGCTGTGACGGGCCTGCCGCCGTCGGCCGACCGCGAGGTGAGGACGGGCCGGCGCTGGGCGCCGGCCAAAGCGTGCGGTCAGACGACCCGGCCCACTCCGCCGAACTCGATCCACTCGTGGGTGAGCTGGCGCGGGGCGACCTCGGTGTCCGGACGCCAGGTGGAGACCTCCACCAGCCCCGGCTCCAGGATCTCCAGACCCTCGAAGAGTTCGGCGACGTCCTTCTCCTCGCGCACACGGCCCCAGCGGCCCTGCGTCGCCTGGTCCATGAAGCCGGTGACGAACGCCCGCACCTCCGGGTCCTCGCTGACCAGCTGGCACATGACCAGGTAGCTGCCCGGCACGAGGCGCCGCGCGACCCGGCGGGCCACCGCGAGCGGTCCGTCGGTGTCGCTGTCCGGGATGCAGTGGAAGACGGAGTTGAACAGCACGGCGACGGGCTGGGAGAAGTCGATCAGGCGCCGCGTGTCGGGGTGGTCGAAGATCTGGTCCGTGTCGCGCAGGTCGGCGTGTATGACGGTGGTGCGCTCGTCCTGCTCCAGCAGCGCCCGGCCGTGCACCAGCACCATGGGGTCGTTGTCGACGTAGACGACGTGCGCCGTGGGATCGAGCCGCTGGGCGACCTGGTGGACGTTGTTCTGGGTGGGCAGGCCTGAGCCGTGGTCCAGGAACTGCCGGATCCCGTGCTCCCCGGCGAGGGTCCGCACGACGCGCTGCAGGAAGTGGCGGTTGTTCACGGCGAGCCGGCGGGTGCTGGGAACGACCTTGTCGAGCTGCTCGCACGCCGCGCGGTCGGCGGCGTAGTTGTCCCTGCCGCCCAGGTAGTGGTCGTACATGCGCGCGGCCGTCGGCACGCTGGAGTCGATCTCCGTGGACAGCTTCCTGTCTTCCTGCACCGTGCCCCCAACTCCGCACCCTGTCGCCGAAACCGGCAGCACAGAGCGTACTGGCCGGACCGATGCGCCTTGGTCCGTTCGTGCACTTGCGCACGGCGACTTTCGGACACATGCACATCGCTCCCGACCCAGCACACCGCCCCATCCTGTTGCGCCTGACACGTTTGTGGCATATCACCGTTTTGTGCACGTCTCCCGTGAATCGTCACGCATTCTTCACCGGCGTCGAACGCATCAGCGGGTCGGTTCGGAGCACCCGTGAAGACATTCACCCTGCTTAGGGGGCTGCCGTGGTCTGGGTCGCCGTTCTGCTGTTGCCGTTGTTGTCCGTTCTGCTGCTGATCATGGATCGCATGGAGGACCGCTTGTTCACCGCACTGCCGGCCAGGCACCGGCACGCGGCGCGCCGACGCCACTTGCGTCTGGTGCGCGGCGGACGGGCGGGTCACCCGCGCGACGCGGCGGCGAGCGCCACGTCGCCCGAGCCGGCGGGTCCCGCCGAACGCCCGGCGGCATGAGCCGCCTCGCCGAGCGCCCGGCGGCGTGAGTCGCCCCGGCCGGTGCGGGTGTCCGGATCGGTGCGGGGTGTCCCGGTCGGTGCGGGGTGTCTCACGGAACCGGCGGTGTGCCAGGCTCGTGCGTGACCTCGCCGAAGGACCGTGAGGACGACGACCCTGTGAAGGAGCGGCATGCGCATCGGACTGCTCGGCACCGGACCCTGGGCGCGCCTGGTGCACGCCCCCACGCTCGCCGCCCACGAGGCCGTGGACCTGGTGGGCGTCTGGGGCCGCCGGCCCGAGGCGGCCAAGGAGCTGGCCGGGACCCATGGCACCCGGGCCTACGACGACGTGGACGCCCTGCTCACCGACGTGGACGCCGTCGCCGTCGCGCTGGCGCCCGACGTGCAGGCCGAACTGGCGGCGCGGGCCGCGCGCGCGGGGCGGCATCTCCTCCTCGACAAGCCGCTGGCCACCTCCGTCACCGGCGGGCGCGCCGTCACCGACGCGGTGCGCGAGGCCCAGGTCGCCTCGGTCGTCTTCTTCACCACCCGGTTCCAGCCGGAGTCCGAGGCGTGGATCACCGAACAGGCGCATACAGGTGGTTGGTTCACCGCGCGGGCGCAGTGGCTGGGCGCGGCGTTCGCCGAGGGCAGCCCTTATGCCGCCTCGCCGTGGCGCCGGGAGCGCGGCGCGCTGTGGGACGTCGGCCCGCACGCGCTGTCCGTCCTGCTGCCGGTGCTCGGGGACGTCGAGCAGGTGGCCGCCGCCGCGCACGGACCCAAGGACACCGTGCACCTGGTGCTGCGCCACGTCGGCGGAGCCTCCAGCGCACTGGACCTGAGTCTGACGGTGCCGCCCGCGGCGGCCGGCGCCGTGGTGGAGCTGCGCGGCGAGTCGGGCGTGACACGGCTCCCGGAGCGCACCCAGGGGGCGCAGCAGTCGTACGCCCGGGCCCTCGACGCCCTGCTGGCCGCCGCCTCGGGCGGCAGCCCCCACCCCTGCGACGCGGCCTTCGGGCTGCGGGTCACGGAGATCCTCGCCGAGGCCGAAGGCCTGCTGCCGGCCTCGGGAGCCGGCGCGCCGGGCTAGGCTCTTGCCTCCCCGGGACCGCTGTCCGCCGGCGCGGCGGTCCGGCCGTTGTCGAAGGGTTCGTCGCTCCAGCGGAACCAGGCGCGGTCGTCCTCGATGTGCAGCAGGAACTCGGCGACGGGGCCGTCCGGGGCGTGCAGGGTCACGGCGCGGGATATCTCGTCCCACACCCGCTCCCACGCGTCCCAGTCCTCGTCGTCGGTCAGCGCCAGCTCCCGCTCGAACAGCTCGCGCACCGAACCGAAGGCCGGGCCGGCGGTGAACCGCCCGCGCAGCCAGGGGAAGTCGGCCTCCTCGACGAGGACCTCCCCGATCGCGCCCGCCGCGCCGGTCAGTCGCCACACCTGGCCCGCGAAACCCATGTCGCCTCTCCCCCGCGCCTGCGATCGTCCGTGGATCACGCCGTGTGCCCCAGCATCGCACCCCGCACTGACAACGCCACGCGGGCCGGACCCGGGGTGCGGGACGCGGAGGGTCGTAGGAGCGTGGGGGTGTGGCGAGGCTGCGTGATGTGGGGGCGGGCCGGGAGCAGGACCGGCGGGGCTGGCTGCGCGGTGCGCCGCCGCCTGTTTGGGTGCGCGTGCTGCCGGTGCTGCTGGTCGCCGGCGTGTGCGTGGCCACGCTCGTCACTCCCGAGGCCCAGGACATCGGCTTCCTGCTGGGCGCGATCCCGCCGCTGGCCGTGCTGTCGTACGGGCCCCTGGCCACGGCCCTGCTGGGCGGCGCCGCCCTCGCCGTGCTCAACGTCCCCGTCTTCCACCTCAACCGCCCCGGCAACACCGACCTGCTCACCCTCGCCTTCGTCTCGGCGCTGAGCATTTTCGTGTCCTTCGTGCGCAGCCGCCGCGACGCGCAGCTGGACCTGGAGCGCACGGTCGCCGAGGCCGCGCAGCGCGCCGTCGTGCCGCCGGTGCCGGAGCGGGTGGGGCGGGTGCGCTGTGCGGGGCTGTACCGGGCGGCGGAGCGCGGCACGCTGGTCGGGGGCGACTTCTTCGACGTCCGCAGCGGTCCGTACGGTGTCCGGGCCGTCCTCGGTGATGTGCAGGGGCACGGGCTGTCGGCCGTCGCGACGGTGGCCTCCGTGCTGGGCGCCTTCCGCGAGGCGGTGCTCGACGAGGCGGACGTGGAGTCGGTCGCCGCCCGCCTGGACCGGCGGCTGGTGGTGGACTCGGCGCGCACGGAGCACGCGGAGTTGTTCGCGACGGCCGTGCTGCTGGAGTTCGTGCCGGACACACGGGCGGTCCGCGTCGTCTCCTGCGGGCATCCGGCGCCCGTGCTGCTGCGCGGCGGCACGGTCAGCGAGGTGCCGGTCAAGCCGTGGACGCCGCTCGGCCTGGGGCTGGCCGACACCCGTCCGGAGGCCGGGGCCGCGGTGCCGCTGCTGCCCGGCGACCGGCTGCTGCTGGCCTCGGACGGGGTGCTGGAGGCGCGGGACGAGGCCGGTGCGTTCTATCCGCTCCAGGAGCGGCTGGCGGGTTTCGCCGACGCCGGTCCGGACACCCTGCCGGGGCTGATCTGGGCCGATCTCGTACGGTTCTGCCCCGAGATCCGCGACGACGTCACGATGCTCGTCCTCGCGCCGATGCCGCCGGACGCCCGCTGACGCCGGCCTGCTGTTCGGCCGGCTCGCCCTCGGCGTCGATGTGCGGCATGGCCCGGTCCAGCCAGCGGGGCGTCCACCAGGCGTGCCGGCCGAGCAGGGTCATCACCGCGGGCACCATCAGCAGTCGCACCACGGTGGCGTCGATGAGCACGCTGACGGCGAGGCCCAGGCCCAGCATCTTCACGACGATGTTGTCGCTGACGATGAAGGCGGCGAACACACTCACCATGATCAGTGCCGCGCAGGTGATCACCCGTGCGGTGATCTCCAGGGCGTGCGCGACCGCCGCTTTCGCGTCCCCGGTGTGCACCCACGCCTCGTGGACGCGGGAGAGCAGGAAGATCTCGTAGTCCATGCTCAGTCCGAAGATGATCGCGAACATCATCATCGGCACATAGCTCTCGATGGGCACCTTGCCCGAGACGCCGAGCGCCGGGCCGCCCCAGCCCCACTGGAAGACGGCGACGACCACGCCGTAGGAGGCGGCGATGGACAGGACGTTGAGCACGGCGGCCTTGACGGCGACGAGCAGTCCGCGGAAGACGGCGAGGATGATCAGGAAGGCCAGGGCGACGACCACGCCGATGATCAGCGCCAGCCTGCTGGCGACGATGTCGCGGAAGTCGACCTGGGTGGCGGTGGTGCCGGTGACGTAGCCCTTCGCCGCGGTGCCGGAGACGGCGTCGGGCAGGGTGTGGTCCACCAGGCGGTTGGTCAGGTCGGTGGTCCGGGCGTTCTGCGGCGAGTACTTGGAGTAGACCGTGGAGATCAGGACGTCCCCGTCCTTGGTGGCCGTCAGCGGTGTGACGGTGGCGGCGCCCGGTACGGCGTTCAGGGTCTTCTGCGCCGTGGAGGCCAGCGCGGAGCGCTGGCTGGAGGGGACCGTGCTCTGGTCGATGACGACTGTCAGGGGGCCGTTGGAGCCCGGCCCGAAGGCGTCGGTCATCAGGTCGTAGGCGCGCCGGTCGGTGAACGAGGTCGGATCGGCGCCGTCGCCGATGTGGCCGAGCTGGATGGAGAAGACCGGGATGGCGAGGACCACGACGGTCACCACGCCCGCGATCAGGTAGCGCCAGGGTCTGCGTTCCACGCGCTGTGCGTACCGGTGCCAGGTGCCGTGCGGTGTCGCGCCCGGCTCCGCGTCGGTCTCGGCGACCGGGCGGCGCACCTTGTAGCGGTCGATGCGTCTGCCGGTCAGCCCGAGTATCGCGGGCACGAGGGTGAGCGCTCCGAGGACGGCGGAGACGACGGTGACGGCGGCGGCCAGGCCCAGCAGTCCGATGAAGTTCACACCCGAGGCGAACAGGCCGGCCAGCGCGATGATGACGGTGGTGCCGGAGACCAGTACGGCCCGTCCGCTCGTCGTCGCGGCCGCGCCGGCGGCGCGCACGGGATCGTCGCCGTCCATGAGGTGCTGCCGGTGCCGGGTGATCAGGAACAGCGCGTAGTCGATGCCGACGCCCAGGCCGATCATCGTGGCCAGGGTCGGGGAGACGGTGGCGAAGGTGAAAGCGGCGGCGAGCAGGCCGAGGCAGGCCAGGCCGCCGATGACGCTGATGAGCGCGGTGACCAGGGGCATGCCTGCGGCGATGACGCTGCCGAAGCCGACCAGCAGCACGACGATGGCCACGGCGAAGCCGATGAGCTCGCTGACCCGGTCGTCGGCGGCGGGCCGGGCGAGTTCACCGAGGGGCCCGCCGTACTCGACCTGCGCGCCGGCCGAGCGCAGCGGCTGCACGGCCTTGTCCACGCCGTTGAGATAGCTGTCGCCGAGGGTCGAGGGCTGCACGTCGAAGCGGACGGTGATGTAGGCGGTGTGTCCGTCGCTGGACAGCGGGCCGACACTGCTCGGCGCGGGCTTGCCCTGGGTGGAGCCGGGAGCGGTGAGCGGGTTCTGGGCGGACAGCACGTGCGGCATCTTCTGCAGGTCCGCGACGGTCGTGGACATCTGCGAACCCAGCGCGGTCAGTGCCTTGCTGCCGTCGTGCATGACGATCTGGCTGCCGTAGCCGCCGGCCGCGGGATCGTGCTGTTTGAGGACGGCCAGGCCCTGCTGCGACTGCACGCCGGGCAGGGAGAAGTTGTCGGAGTACTCCCCGCCGAAGTTCCGGTTGAGGACCTGGAGGGCGGCGAGGGCGACCAGCCACGCCACGATCACGACGACGGAGTGCCTCGCGCACCACTCCCCCAGTCTCCGCAGGCCCCCCGTGGCCCTGGTGCCGTCCCCGGCGGCGCCGTGGTGTCCACCTGTGCGTTCCCGGGTGCGTGGCATGGGCCCGGCCCTTCCTGGCGTGCGCAGGGTGGGGTGCTCAACCTCTCCCGTTCGACCTTTCCCATTAGACGTCGGGGCCCGGGGCCCGGCATCCCGGGCGATCGCCGGCGGGAGGTTACGCGGGGCGGCACCGCGGTACTCCGGCGGCACGACACACGGCTGCGGCGCGCGTGCCCGTGCCGTCCGGATGCAGGGTGCGCCGGATGGATGAATGGTGAGAGTGGACCGGTTGCGCGCACCGGGTCGCCGCAGCCGTCCGGACCGGAGGGAGCACTGCCATGCCGACACCACAGCCCGAGGCGTCCAAGCCGTCCGAGGACCGGGCCACTCCCGACAGCCTGCTGCACGCCCGTACCGGTACCGACGTCTCCGCGGAGGACGTCGTGCTGGCCGCGGGCCGGGACATCACTCCGCGCAACCTGGAGTGGGCCAAGCGCAAGCTGGACCGGGAGGGCCCCGCCGCGCTGGACAAGCTGCTGCCCTGACGGGCCGGGCGCTTCGAGCCGGGACCGTGCCGTGGGGCGGTCTCCTCGCCGTCGAGGAGACCGCCCCATGTGTGTCCCTGAGAGGACGGGCGTCGGCTACGGCTGCGTCAGGTCGTCGTCGACGACGTGCATGGCGGCCTCCTCCGCGCCGGCCGCGCCCGCGTCGATGCCCTTGTCCGCGGCGACGGCGTCCTTCTCCGTGTCGGGCCGCACGCCCTCGTCGGGTGCGACGAGACGTCCGGCGCGTTCCGCTCCGGCCTGCGGGTCGACGGGTTCGCCCTCACCGCCGGGCAGGTCGCCGATGTCGTCGCCGGGGGGCGGCTGCACGTCCGGCTGCTCCTGGGCGAGCCGCTGGTCGAGGGTCTCCCCGTCGTGCTGCTCGGCGGCGGTGGTGCCGTACTTGGTGACGCCGAGCGGTTTCTCCGGGGGCGAGTAGCCCTCGTCCAGGGTGTCGTCATAGGTGCGTTCGCCGACGGCGTCCTGCATGTCCAGGGGCGCGGCGTCCTCCTGCTCCTCGTTGCTTCCGGTGGGCTGGTAGGCGTCGTCGGCCATCGGTTCGGGGCGGGTGCCCATGGCTGCCTCCCTTGGGTGCGCCTGTCGCCTCGTGATGTGCGTGTGCGTGTTTTCCGTCTTCCGCGTTTCCCGTTCGGGCGGGTCCAACCCCCTTGGCCTGGAGACCTCGTACGCCCCTGGGAGCGCGTCGTTCCGCGTCGAGCGGTGGGGCTATCATCACTCGCACACTCCGCGTGACCGTCCGTCCACGCAGCGGCGTACCTTCCCGCCGGCTGCGCGGTCGCCGCGCCCCGGGGCCTCCCCACGGGGCCGTGGCGGCACCCCCCACCCCCCACGTCGCCGGTGCCGGTTCCCCCGCGCGCCGGCACGAACGAAGGCAGCGACCATGAGCAACAGCGGCGGCAGAGGGCTGCAGGCAGGCGCCCTGGGCATGTTGGACACCGTGGTGATGGCGGTCGCGGGCAGCGCGCCGGCGTACTCGCTGGCCGCCACGACCGCGGTCCTGGTCGGCGCGGTGGGGCTGGCGAGCCCGGCCGCTCTGCTGTACTGCGCGATACCGATGCTCGGCATCGCCCTGGCGTTCAGCCGGCTCGGCCGCCTCGACGCCAACGCGGGCGCCGGCTACTCGTGGGTGGGCCGCACGCTGCATCCCTTTCTCGGATTCCTCAGCGGCTGGGCGCTGGTGGTGTCGGCGACGCTGTTCATGGTGGCCGGTTCGCTGCCCGCCGGGTCCCTGACGCTGGCCCTGTTCGACCCGGGCCTCGCGGACGACACCACACTGTCCACGCTGGTCGGCGCGGGCTGGTTCCTGCTGATGCTGGGTGTGGTGCTCGGCGGCGCCCGCCTCACCGCCCGGGCCCAACTGCTCCTGTCGGGCGTGGAGTTGATGGTCCTGGTGTTGTTCGCGGTGCTCGCGCTGGGGCATTCCGGCCACGTGCGGTCCTTCGACTGGTCGTGGTTCGGTCTCGGCCACTTCGACGGCGTGTCCGGGTTCGCCTCGGGCGCGTTGGTGGCCGCGTTCTCCTACTGGGGCTGGGACGTCACCAGCAACCTCAGTGAGGAGACCCGCAACAGCCGCCGTACGGCCGGCCCGGCGGGGCTGATCGGGCTGGGCGTGGTGTTCGTGCTGTTCGAGGTGTTCACCGTCCTGGTGAACACGCTCCTCACCCCGGAGCAGATCGCCGCGCACGGCGCCGACGTGCCGGCCGCGCTGGGCGAGGTGATCTGGCCCGGCTGGGGCGGAAAGCTGCTGACGGTCGCGGTGATGCTGTCCACCATCGCGACGCTGGAGACGACGCTGATCCAGGTCACGCGCTCGCTGTTCGCGATGGGCCGGGACCGCACGATGCCTGCGGCGCTGGGCCTCGTGCACCCCCGCTGGAACACGCCGTGGGTGGCGATCACCGTGGTGGGCGCGGTGGCGCTGGCCCTGTTCGTCGCGTCCACGGCGCTCGGCACGGTGGGTGAGATCCTCGCCGACGCCATCCGCGCCATCGGCCTGCAGATCGCCGTGTACTACGGCCTCGCCGGCGTGGCGGTCGTCGTCGCCTACCGCCGGACGCTGCTGTCGTCGCCGGGCGCCTTCCTGCTGAACGGGCTGTGGCCGCTCCTCGGGGCGGTGTTCATGTTCTGGGTCTTCGCCGAGTCGCTGGCCGAGCTGAGCGGGGCGGCGGTCGCGATCGGGCTGGGCGGGCTCGCGGCCGGTCTGGTGCCGATGCTGCGGTACTGGCGGCGGGGCAGCGAGTACTACCGGCCGGCGAAGCTCGACGCCTCGCGCACGGTGGAGACCGACTACGTCCCGGCCGCCGGCCCGGCCCTGGCGCCGGGCGGTTACGAGGGCCTCCCCACCGATTTCTGAGGGGCAGGCGCGACGATGGCGCGGGAACGTTTCACACCCGACTTCGACCCCGACTGCGGCGACGCCGCCCTGACCTCCGCACGCCAGGACGTCGTCATCGGCCGCTGGCAGGGGCTGCGCGCACTGCTGCGCGCCACCGGCCCCAACTGGGCGGTGCGCGGCCACCGGGTGCGGCTGCTGGCACAGGCCTGCGCGGACCGTTCGACGGTGGAGACCTGGCTGGCCGCCGAGCCGCGCAGCGCCGACGCCCTGGTGCTGCGGGCCGCGACGGAGACGACACGGGCCTTCAACCTGGCCATCGCCGCCGGACGCGGCGTGCCGATCGAGCAGCGGCGCGTCGACGCGGCGGTGTCGGCCTGCCACGCGGCGGCCGAGGCCCGCCCGCAGGACCCGACGCCGTGGGTCTCGCTCGTCTCGGTGGCCCGGCTGTACCCGTCCGGGGTGCGGCGGCGGGAGCTGGCCCGGTGGTGGGACGAGCTGCACCGGCGCGACCCGTACAGCGTGGAGGGGCACCTTCAGGTGCTGCGCTACTACTCGGCACGCTGGCACGGCAGCCACGGTCTGATGTACGACTTCGCCCGCGACGCCGCCGGGGCGGCGCCGCCGGGCTGCGCGCTGCCGGTGCTGGTGCAGTACGCGCGCGTGGAGGAGTACCGCTACGCCCTGGACGCGGCCCCCGGCCGGACGGCCGCCGTCGCCTTCGGTGAGCACTGGAGCCACCCCGGCGCGGTCGCCGACGTGCGGCGCAGCCACCAGCGCTGGATCGCCGAGCGCGGGGAGGGCCCCGTGGCGCCGGCCGAGCTGCGGGACGTGCACCATCTCGCCCATGCGGCGTGCCTCGCCGGGTGCGCGGACATCGCCACCGCGCTGCTCGCGCTGGTGGGCCGCCGCGCGACCCGCACGCCGTGGTCGTGCACCGGGGATCCGGCCCGCCAGATCACCCGGTGGCGGCGCGAACTGGGGGTGGTGGGCCAAGGCGCCACGTAGATCCGCAGCGTGCTGAAGCGGTACGGCTGCCAGGTGCACGCGTAGTCGGCGGGTGCGCCGTCCGGCGCGGTGAGGTGGGCGGTCGGGACGCGGTGCGCGGTGCGGGTGATGCCGGCCGCGGTGGCGTTCGCGTTGGGGCCCGAGGTGGCGGCCGAGGCACAGCCGGCGTAGTAGGCGATCGGCAGGGCCTCGTGGCCGGTGACCAGGCAAGGGGGGCGTACCCCGAGCCGGTGCAGCTCGGCGGCGGTGCGGGCCCAGGCCCGGTGCTGCGCGGTGGTGCGCCGCACGGTGTGGCTCAGGACGCTGTACTGCACCGCCAGATGCCCGGCGAGCACGAGGACCGCGGCGGCCGTGAGCAGCGGGCGCGGGCGCCCTCGCGGGCCGGTCACCGAGGCCAGCAGGGCGTCGGCCACGGGCAGGGACAGCAGGGCGTACGCCGGGAGCAGGAAGCGGGGGGCGGCGTACGCGATGAGGAACAGGTAGGGCACGGCGGCGGTGACCGCGCACGCCAGTGGGAGCAGTGTGGGCAGGGTGCGCCCGGCCCGGACGGCGACGGCCAGGCCGGCCGCGGCCAGCAGCGGCAGGGCGCACCACCACAGGATCACCGCCGGGTGCGGGGCGGGTACGTCGCAGGGGCGGCACAGGGTGCGTCCGTCCAGGCTGCGCAGCTGGTCGTCGACGGCGAAGTGCAGGCCGAGGCCGCCCTGGAGGCGGGAGCCGTCGGCGAGGCGGCGGGCGAGGCCGCCGTAGTCGGCGAATGCCTCGACCACCCATGGCGCGGCACCGGCCGCGAGGCCCGACAGCAGGGCGACGAGCGGTCGCCACCGCCGTTTCGCGGCCGCGAGGACGAGCAGCGGGGCGGTGGTCCAGACGGCGTCGGTGGGCCGCATCAGCGCCATGAGCGCGGCCGCTGCCGCGATGCCGCCCAGGGCCCACCGGTCGGCCGGGTTGCGCCACCCCCGCAGGAAGCAGCCGGTGCAGGCCAGGGCACCGACGGCGACCCAGTAGTTGGGCATGGCCTGCGGGGCGTAGAAGAGCGTGACCCACAAGGTGGCGAACAGGGCCCCGGCGGTGGCGAGCACGCGGACGGGGAACATGCCCCGCCAGGCGCGCAGCGCGAGGTACAGGGCGAGGCCCGACAGCACGGCGAGGTACCCGCGCAGCAGCGGGGTGGACGACGACCAGGACGCGAGGGGCGCCACCAGCAGGCTGACGCCACGCGCGCGTGGCGCGCTGAAGTACGACGCCGGGGCGTGGCCGGAGACCTGGCTGACGTAGACGGTCTCGTCCCAGCCGAGGCCCATCGACGGGTGGACGAGCAGCAGTTGGGCGAGTGTGAACAGACCGGCCACGACGGCGAGCGCACCGCCGGTCCGGGTGGGCGCGGGCCGGGCGGAGGAGGCTACGGGTCGCCGGGCGGGCCGCGGGCCGACGCGGGTGCGGTGCGCGCTGTCGGCCATCGCCGGCCCTTCCCTGCGGTCGCTGGTCCGCGCGCGAACCGGGCAGCCGGCCGCGCCTGCGGTGATCAGCGCCAACGTAACCGGCGGCGCCGCCCGGGGCCCGCGGAGCGCGGCCGGGCGGAGGACGGCGCACTGCGCCGCGGCCCTGGTCTGTGCGCCGCGTCCGAAGCGCTGCCGTCGCCGGTCTGAGCGCCCGCGTCCGAAGCGCTGCCGTCTCGCCGGTCTGCTCCCGCGTCCGCGGCGCTCTAGCGTGCGTTCGGGGCGCGGTGCGGGGGCTGCTCCGGGTCCGGGCGCTGCGGGGCGGGCGGGACGGGGCGTACGGCGGGGCTGTCGGTGGACAGGGTCACCTCCTCGCCGTGGTGCCGGATCGTCAGCGGCGGCCCCGACAGCAGTGTGTAAACGGCCTTCTCCGGGCCGATCTCCACGCGCAGGCAGCTCTCGCGCAGCCGCAGGTGGAAGGCGAGCCGGCTGAAGTGCTCCGGCAGGCGGGGCGCGAAGCGCAGGCTCGAGCCGTCGCGCCGCATACCGCCGAAACCGGCGACCAGGGCCGTCCAGGTGCCGGCCAGGGAGGCGATGTGCAGTCCGTCGCGGGTGTTGTGCTCCAGGTCGGCCAGGTCCATCAGCGCGGCCTCGGCCGTGTAGTCGTAGGCGAGGCGCAGGTGGCCGGCGCGGGCGGCGACGACGGCCTGCACGCACGCCGACAGGGAGGAGTCGCGGACGGTCAGCGGCTCGTAGTAGGCGAAGTTGCGGGCGACGTGCTCCTCGTCGAAGAAGCTGTCGCAGGTGTACATGGCCAGCACCAGGTCGGCCTGCTTGATGACCTGCTTGCGGTACAGGTCGAAGTAGGGGAAGTGCAGCATCAGCGGGTACTGGTCGGGCCGGGTGCCGGCGAAGTCCCAGCGCTGGTAGCGGGTGAAGCCCGCGTGCTGCTCGTGCACGCCCAGCTCGTCGTTGTAGGGGATGTTCATCGCCGCGGCGGCGTCCCGCCAGGTGGCCGTCTCCTCGTCGTCCACGCCGAGGCGGGCGGCCTGCTCACGGTGGCGTTCGGCGGCGTCGGCGGCAGCCAGCAGGTTCTGCCGGGCCATGAGGTTGGTGTAGGTGTTGTCGTCGCACACCGCGCTGTACTCGTCGGGTCCGGTGACACCGTCGATGTGGAAGGCGCCGCTGGCGTCGTGGTGGCCGAGGGAGCGCCACAACCGGGCCGTCTCCACGAGCAGTTCGAGTCCGGTCTCCCGTTCGAAGGCGATGTCGCCGGTGGCCGCCACGTACCGCACGACGGCGTCCGCGATGTCGGCGTTGACGTGGAAGGCGGCCGTGCCGGCCGGCCAGTACGCGGAGCCCTCCTGGCCCTCGATGGTCCGCCACGGGAACGCGGCGCCGCGCAGGCCGAGTTGGGCGGCGCGCTCGCGGGCCGCGTCCAGGGTGTTCTGCCGCCAGCGCAGCGCCTCGGAGACGGCGCCGGGCGCCGTGTAGGTGAGCAGCGGCAGGACGAACATCTCGGTGTCCCAGAAGGCGTGGCCGTCGTAGCCGGACCCGGTCAGGCCCTTGGCGGGGATGGCGCGCTGCTCGGCGCGGGCGCCGGCCTGCAGGACGTGGAAGAGGGCGAAGCGGACGGCCTGCTGGATCTCCTCGTCGCCGTCGACCTCCACGTCGGCGGCCGCCCAGAAGTCGTCCAGATAGGCGCGCTGGTCGTCCAGCAGGCCCTGCCAGCCGCTGTGGTCTGCGGCCGCGAGGGCGGCCTCGACCTGGTCGCTCATCGCGGGCCGGGAGCGGGCGCCGGACCAGCCGTGCGCGACCAGCTTCTCCACCCGCAGCCGCTGCCCCGGCTCCAGCACGGAGGTGACGGTGTACCGGGCCACGTCGACGTTGGACTCGCTGCTGGTGGTGGTGCGTTCGGGGCCCTGGACGCGGTGGTCGGCGGCCACGGCCACGCGCAGGCCGCTGCGCCGGGTGCGGTGCACGAGGCGCAGCCGGGGGCCGGCCGCCATGTCCTCCTCCGGCTCCAGCGGCGACTTCAGGGCGCGGGCGGCGCGCGGGTCGCCGTTCGGGTCGGGCAGGCTCTCGTTGGCGACCAGCTCCGACTGGATCACCACCCGGGCCCGGCTGCCGACCGGCTCCACCTCGTAGGCGACGGCGGCGATCGCCCGCTGGGTGAGGGAGACCAGGCGGGTGGAGCGCACCCGGATGGTCGTGCCGGCCGGGGAGGTCCACTCGCAGACGCGTTCCAGCACGCCCCGGCGCAGGTCGAGCTTGCGCTCGTGGGAGACGAGCCGGCCGTAGCGCAGGTCGAAGGGCTCGTCGTCGACGAGCAGCCGCAGCACCTTGCCGTTGGTGACGTTGATGGCGGTCTGACCGGACTCCGGGTAGCCGTAGCCGGCCTCGGCGTACGGCAGCGGGTGCAGCTCGTACACGCCGTTGAGGTAGGCGCCTGGCAGACCGTGCGGTTCGCCCTCGTCGAGGTTGCCGCGCCAGCCGACATGGCCGTTGGACAGCGCGAAGACGGACTCGCTCTGTGCGAGGAGGTCGAGGTCGAGGGAGGTCTCGCGTACGGCCCACGGCTCGACGGTGTACGACCGCTCGGTGATCACGCCTGCCCTCCCAGCTCCGCGAGGTCCTTGACGACGCGGTCCGCGCCGTGCGCGTACAGCGCGTCGGTCTGCCCCACGCGGTCGACTCCGACGACGTATCCGAACCTGCCCGCACGGCCGGCGTCCATGCCGGCCAGGGCGTCCTCGAAGACGGCGGCGTGACCCGCCTCGACGCCGAGGTCTGCGGCCGCGGCGAGGAAGGTGTCGGGGCGCGGCTTGCCGGGCAGACCGCGCTCGACGGCGACGACCCCGTCGATGCGCACGTCGAAGAGCCGCTCGGCGTCGATGGACTTCAGGACGTCCAGGGTGTTGGCGCTGGACGACACGATGGCGGTGCGCAGGCCCTTGCCCCGGACGGCCTCGATGTAGCGCAGCGTGCCGTCGTAGGGTTCGACGCCCTGGGTGCGGATCTTCTCCAGCAGCAGCTCGTTCTTGCGGTTGCCGAGGCCGTGCACGGTCTCGGCGTCCGGCGGGTCCGTGGGCGAGCCCTCGGGCAGGTGGATGTCGCGGGAGGCGAGGAAGGTGCGCACGCCGTCGGCGCGGGGCCTGCCGTCGACATACTGGTCGTAGTCGTCGTCGCTGAACGGCTCGGCGTCCGCGCCCTGCCGTTGCCGCAGGAACGCGTCGAACGTCTCCTTCCAGGCGGCCGCGTGCACCACGGCCGTCTTGGTGACGACCCCGTCGAGGTCGAAGAGGCAGGCCTGGATGTTGTCGGGCAGACCGAGATCCGTCGTCATACCTGACACCGTTCCCCACACGGCGGCTCCTACGGGGTGTCCCACGCCACAGGGCGCCATTCGAGGGGATGGCACACTTCGCTGCGTGCCGACCTTCGACGATCTGCTGACCCGGGCCCGCTCTCTCGTCGGGCCCTCGGGCACGCGCGCGGTGCTCGGCATCGCGGGCAGCCCCGGCGCGGGCAAGACGACCCTCGCCGAGCGGCTGGTGCGGGCGCTGAACGGGGCGGGCGAGCCGTGGGCGGTGCACGTGCCCATGGACGGCTTCCACCTCGCCGACGTCGAGCTGGACCGCCTGGGCCGGAGGGACCGCAAGGGTGCGCCGGACACGTTCGACGCGGCCGGGTACGCGGCGCTGCTGCGCCGTCTGCGGGACGAGGACGAGGACGTCGTGTACGCGCCGGGTTTCGAGCGGGTCCTGGAACAGCCCCTCGCCGGTGCGATTCCCGTCCCGCCGGCCGCCCGGCTGGTGGTGACGGAGGGCAACTACCTGCTGCTCCGGACCGGTGGGTGGGAGCGGGTACGGGCCGCGCTGGACGAGGTGTGGTTCTGCGAGGTGCCCGAGCCGGAGCGGGTGCGCCGCCTGGTCGCCCGGCACGAGGAGTTCGGCAAGGGCCACGAGGAGGCGGTGGCCTGGGTGCGGGGCACGGACCAGCGCAACGCCGACCTGGTGGCGGCCACCCGGGACCGGGCGGACCTCGTGATCGCGATGACGTGCCTGGAAGGCTGAACCGCGGCGGCCCTCGGGCCGTACCTCTGGGCGCGGCGGAAGGTCCGGCGTACGGCTCCTGAGGGGGTGGCGCCCGCGCGGGGCGGCACATGGCGACGAGCGAGCGGCAGCGGGTGCGTGAGACGCCCGTGCGGGAGGACGGGCGGCGCGGGCGGCGATGGCTGGTGCCGCTGGTCGTGGTCGTGCTGCTCGGGCAGATGGCCGTCGCGATGGTCACCACGGCCGTGCAGCAGACACCGACCGTCGACGAGCCCGTCTACGTCGGCGCGGCGGCCGTCTATCTGCACGAGCACTGCCTGGAGATCAACCCCGAGCATCCGCCGCTCGGCAAGCTGGTGACCGCCGTGGGCGTGGCGGCCGCCGGGCCGCGCTACGACGCCTCGTTCACCGGCACCCAGCAGCGGGTCGGGCAGCACCTGCTGTACGGGTCGGGGAACGATCCCTGGCGGCTGATGTTCTGGGCGCGGCTGCCGGTGATCGTGCTGACGCTGCTCTTCGGCCTGGTGGCCTTCGCGTTCGCCCGGGATCTCGCCGGCCCGGCGGCCGGTCTGGTGGCGCTCGGGATGTACGCCTTCTCGCCCGACGTGATCGCGCACGGCTCGCTCGCCACGCTGGACGCGCCGGCGGCCGGGTTCCTGCTGACGTCGGTGTGGCTGCTGTGGCGCGCCCGGCAGCGGCCCCGGCGCTGTCTGCCGCCGGCCGGTGCGGCCCTGGGCGCGGCGCTGGCGACCAAGGCGTCGTCGCTTCCGGCCGTACCGGTGCTGGTGGTCCTGGCCGCGGTGTCGGCGTGGCACGCGTGCGGGGCGCACGGGCGGCGGGACCGGCTGCTGAGGGCGGCGGGCGGGGCGCTGGTCGTGGCCGTGACCGCCGTGGCGGTCGTGTGGGCGGCGTATCTGGTGGTCGATCCGCGACTGCGGTGGTCGCCGGAGCAGCCGGTGCCGGTGGTCCACGGGCTGCGCGGGCTGCTGGTGCGGCTGCTGCCTCTGCCGCAGGCCTACCGGGACGGGCTGCGCATGCAGTTCGCCTTCGAGAACCAGCCCTGGCAGGGGTTCTTGTTCGGGCGCCTCTACACCGGCTCGCTCTGGTACTACCTGCCGGCCGCGCTGCTGGTGAAGACGCCGCTCGGCATGCTCGTCCTGTGGGTCGCCGGCATGGTCGGGCTGTCGGTGCGGCGCCTGCGGGCTGCGGCGCCGTATCTGCTGCTGCCCACGGCCGTGCTGCTCGCGGCGGCGATGACGGGGTCGCGGGACCTCGGCACGCGGTACGCCCTGTTCGTGCCGGTGTTCCTCGCGGTGGCCGCGGGCTGCGCGACGGTGCTGCGCCGGCGGTGGGCGCCGGCCGTGACCGCCGTGCTGGTGCTGTGCGTCGCGGTCAGCTCGGTGCGGGCCTTCCCGTACTACCTGCCGTACTCCAACGAGGCGTTCGGCGGTCCCGCGCGGACGCATCTGCGGCTGCACGACTCCAACGTCGACTGGGGGCAGGACCTGGGCCGGCTCGCCCACCACCTGCACGAGCGCTACCCCGGGGAGCGGGTGTGGCTCGTCTACAAGGGCAGCGGCGTGCCCTCCGCCTACGGCATCCACGCGGCGAATCCGCTGCGGGTGCCCGCCGGGGACGTGCACGGGCTGCTGGTGGTGTCCGACTCCGCGCTCGCCAAGGCGCGGGGCCGGCTGGCCGCACTCGTCGCCGGCGTGCGGCCGGTCGACGAGGTCGGCCATTCCATCACCTTGTTCCGGCGGTAGGGCGGCCCCACCGGGGCGCGCCCGCCTCGACCGGTGCGCCGGCTGCACAACCGGTGCGCCGCGCCCCGAAAGCCGCGCGCCGCCTCGAAACCCGTGCGCCGCCTGGCAACCGGTTCGCCGCCTCGGGAACTAGTGCGCCGACTCGAACCCCTCGGCGCTGACGTGCCGCATCACCGTGCTGGCGACCCGGTAGCGGCCGTTGGGCACCTCGCGGGAGCGGGTGATGTGCACGGTCAGGGGGCCCGCCCAGGCGTAGCCCTTGCGTTCCGCGTGCCGGACCAGGCTGTCGGTGAGGTCCTGGCCGACCCGGCTGCCGTGGCGGCTCAGCTCGTCGTGGACGGAGGCGTCGAGCTCGACGTCGTAGGCGTTGGGCACCACGACGAGGTTCTCGCTGCACACGACGGCGTGCTCGTCGCACTCGCGGCGCAGGGCCGCGAGCAGTTCGACCGGTTCCCGGCCGACGACGCGTTCCCACAGCGCCTCCCAGCGCTGCTCCAGGGCGCGTTCCAGCCCGCTGAGGGCTCCCATGGAGTCCGCCCCCTCACTTCTCCTCGAAGTCGTCCGGCCGCACCTGGGCCTCCTCCAACGCCTCGCGCAGGGTGCGCCCGCTCGCGCCCTGGTCCCTCGTCGTGCTGCGCTGTTCCCCGGGCCCGTTCGCCTGCTGGGCCGCGCCCCGCGCCTTGAGGGTGTCGTCGGTGGTGTCGGTCTTCGCCCGGTTCTCCTCGGGGACGGTCATCGCGTACTGCTCCTGACGTGTCGTCGCGGATCATGTCCCGCGTCGGGTTCCCGGCGGGCGCCGGCCTATCCATCCGCCCTGTTCACCACGGTGAGTGAGCTATGTTGAAGCACTGTGGGAGACAAAGGAGGCGCACCCGTGCCATCGCCGCAGCAGGCACGCGCACAGGCATCGGCGATCACGTCCGGCAAGACCGCGCCGGAGGTGGAGGCGTCCCCGACTTCGCAGCTCAGGGCGCTCTTCGACCAGCCGCGGCTGTCGCCGGGGCAGCGGCGCATCGCGCAGTACCTGATCGAGCACATCACCGAGGCCGCCTTCTTGTCGATCACCGATCTCGCCGAGCGGGCCGGGGTCAGCCAGCCGTCGGTGACGCGGTTCGCGGCCGCGGTGGGCTTCAGCGGTTACCCCGCGCTACGGGAGCGGCTGCAGACGATCGCGCTCGGCACGCTGGCCGGCGGCCCCGCCGAGGTGAACCGCAGCAACGAGCTGCAGGCCGCGGTCGACGCCGAGATCGAGAACCTGGAGAATCTGCGCCGCGACTTCGCCGACCCCGACCAGGTGATCGAGGTCGGCCGCAGGCTGTCGGAGTCCGCACCGCTCACCGTGCTCGGGCTGCGCATCTCCTCCTCGCTCGCCGAGTACTTCGCCTACGCGGCCCGGCGTATCCATCCGGACGTGCGGCTGGTGACGCTGGGCGGGAGCGTCGCATACGACGCGCTGCTGCAGTCCCGGGAGGCCGGCGGCACCTGGGTGCTGGCGTTCTCCATGCCCCGGCACGCGCAGGAGACGCTCACGGCGGTGCGCGTGGCGCGGCGCGCCGGGCTGAAGGTCGCCCTGATCACCGACCTGGCACTCGGGCCGGTGGTGGACGAGGCCGACGTCACCTTCGCGACCGGGACGGGCTCGCGGCTCGTGTTCGACTCCTACGCGGCGCCCGGGGTGATGGCCGCCGCGCTGCTGCAGGCCATGACCGACGCCGGTCCGGAGCGGACGCAGGGCCGCCTGGAGGAGTACGAGCAGGTCGCCGAGGAGCATCACTTCTTCCTGCGGGACTGAACCGCGGCGGTCCCGTGGCCCGGGTGGGCCGGACTCATACCGGCGCACAGCAGGAGGACTCGTCGTAAAGCACGCATGAATGTTTTCATACGTCTTGCAAAGAGGACGGCATATATAAATACTGCTCGGGGCCGTACACCGCCCCCTCCGCCGCCGTCCCCTACCCGCGACGGCGAGGGGCAGTCCGGTCGGGCGTCTCACCTGTGCGAGCGCCCGTGGTGGCCCCGGTCATCCCCTAGGCCGGGGCCGCCCCACCCCTCGAACCACCGCACCCGACGCCGGAAGCGACGATCATGGCCCTGACGACGACGCGCATCAGCCCGGACTGGCCGTGCCAGGTGAAGACCCCCGGCTCCTACGACTGGGAGCGCTCGGCCGTGCGGTGGCTGCGGGAACTGGTGCCGGCGCGTTACGCCGGCTACCCGGCGCTGATCCGGCACCCGGTGCTGCTCGCCCGGCACGCGCAGCTCCAGGTCCAGCAGGAGATCCGCGTCGCGCGCACCGCGCTGCAGACCGCCCGCGCCGACCTGCCCCGGCTCGGCCTGCCGGAGTCGGTCATCGAGCACACGATCAAGCTGTACGCGGCGGAGGTCCTGCAACTGCAGCACATCGCCCGCAGCGTCCGCGCGGTCACGGAGGCCCTGACGGGCCCGCGCTGACACATAGGCTCCACCCCCGGTGCGCGGCCCCGGCCGACCCGGCCTCGCGGCCCGACCGACCACTGCCTCGCGACCCGACCGGCCCCCGCCTTGCGGTTCGACCGGTATCCGCCTCGGGGTCCCGGCGACCTCGGCCCGCGACCGCGGCGCGCGGTCTATACGCCCGCCGACGTGAACGGGCCGGGTGGCGCGGCGTACGGCCTGAGCGCTCGCCGACGCAGTGGCCCGCGTGACCCCGGCGCGCGGTTCGGGCGCCCGCCGATGGAACAACCCACGCGGCCCGGGCGTACAGCCTGAGCGGCCGCCGACGGAACGGCCCGGGGGGCGCGGCGTGCGGGCCGAGCGCTCGCCGACGCAGCGGCCCACATGACCCCGACGCGCGGATCTGGCCGCCCGCCGAGGAACAACCCGCACGGCCCCGGCATACAGCCTCCCCGCCCGCCGACGTGACGGCCCCGGTGGCGCGGCGTGCGGCCGGGCCAGGGTCCGGCCGGGCGGCCTCGCCCTACGACCCGCTCCGCCGGCAAGTGCGCCGGGTGGCCCCACGGTGCCCCGGCCTGGTGCCCCGCCGGCGGATCAGCCCAGGCGGCCTGGCGGACGGCCGCCACCCCGGGTCCGGCCGACCGCCCTCGCCGTACGCCCCGCCCGCCCCGGGCAAGGGTCCCTGGCGGCCCCGCGCGCGGCCCGCCCCGGGCGAATTCGCCACGCACCCCGGCCGTGCGGCCCGCCCGGGCGAGGCCGCCGCGCACCCCGTTGTGCGGCCCGCACGCCCCCGGGTGCGCCGCGCGCCCGGGGTACAGGCGGCTCCGCCGCTGCGCGCTCTCCCCCGGGCGACACGGTGCCCGCGCGCGGCACCGCCTTCCGAGGCGGGCACCGACGCCGTACGGCAGCCTCGCGTGGCGCACCGAGCGCGGCATCCGCTCGAGCCGCGCTGGACGGCCGCACCGGGGCCTTCGGGGTGCCGCCCGTCACCGGGCGCGGCGCCGTACGGGCATGCGCGGGGCGACCCGTGGCGCGCATGGGTGGGGCCAGGCGTGGGACACGGGGGGACCATGAGGTACCCACCGCGAGCGGCGACGACCATGAGTGCCCCCCACGGGCGGCGTCCGGAACCCGTCACCACCGTGTTGACCTGGCAGGTGCGGCCCGGGCACGAGCAGGAGTTCGAGGAGTGGACGCGGGGGGTCTCCCACTGCGCCCGGCAGTTCCCCGGCAACGAGGGCGTCGCCTGGCTGCGGCCCGCGGACGGCGGGCACCGCTTCCACGCCGTGCTGCGCTTCAGCGACACCGACCGGCTCGGCGCCTGGCTGCGTTCCGACGAGCGCGCCGGCTGGCACGAGCGGATCGAGAGCATCGCCACCGAGGTCAGCAGCGAACGGCAGTCCACCACCGGCCTGGAGACGTGGTTCCGCCTGCCCGGCACCAGCGTGCAGTCCCCGCCCCGCTGGAAGATGGTGCTCACCACGTTCCTCGGCGCCTACCCCTTCACGCTGCTGATCCAGTGGCTGGTGTCCCCGCGCACCGCGGCCTGGCCCCTGCCGCTGCGCGCCGCCGTCTTCCCCTTGGTGCTGCTCCCGGTGCTGACGTACCTGGTGATGCCCCTGCTCAGCCGGGTGCTGCGACTGTGGCTGTACCCCCCGCCGGACCGGTGACGGCGATCAGGTCGCCCCAGACCGCGAGCGAAGCACCCCTCCTGTGCAATGCTCGAGGCGTGACGAGCGAACCGGCCCTCCCCGCGGAGTCCGGAAACGTGCCCGACCTGGCGGCGCTGAGCCGGGTCGTGGCCCGTCAGCGTGCCGAAATGGACCGGCTGCACGACATGGCCGCGACCTCGGCGGTGCTGGAGCGGGCCAAGGGTGCTGTCATGGCGCTGACCGGCTGTTCCCCGGAGACGGCCTACGAGGAACTGCTGTACCGGGCCAAGGCCGCCGAGCGCACCCTGCTGGAGGAGTGCTGGATCACGCTCGGCACCCTCGCGGCACCGCCGCCGCCCCCCTCGCAGATCAGGCGGTCCGGCGCCGGGACCCACCTCGCCGAGACCTCGGAGGAGCCGCCGGCGCTGCACGACGACGCCGCCGCGCTGGCCCGGCTCGGCCGCGCCCTGCTGCGCGTGCACAGCCCGCAGGGGCTCGCCGCGGTGCTGCTCCGGCAGTTGCGGCGTCGCGTGGACGCCACCGCGATCATGATCTACCAGCGGCTGCACGCCGGCGGTCTGGAGCTGATCGGGCAGGCCGGCCTGGACGAGCTCACCGCCACCCAGTGGCATCATGTGCCACCGCTGCGCGGAGTGGCCGCAGGGGACAGCCTGGAGGCGCAGCAGGAACAGTGGCTGGAGGACATCGAGACGGCCGGCCACACCCATCTGCTCATCGGTGACCCTCCCGAGCGGTGGCCGACGCGCGCCTGGCTGCCGGTGCCGGTCGGCGGCCGGGCGGACGTGGTGATCGGCGTCCTGTGCGGACGCGCCGGCCCGTTCAGCGACGCCGACCGGGCCCATATGCGGGCGGTCGCCCGGCTGTGCGCCGGCCGGCTGCGGTCGCTGGACGCCCCCCGCGAACCCTCCGTCGACGCGGCCGCCGACGTGGTCCAGGGCGTGTTCGAGACGCTGCCGGGCGCGGCGCTGCTGCTGACCCCGCTGCGCTCGGCGTCGGGCGAGGTCGAGGACTTCCGTATCGACGCCGCCACGCCGCACGCGGTCGACGCCGTCGGGCGCACCGGACGCGAGCTGGTCGGTCTGCGGCTGCTGGAGTACCGGCCGAGCGTGGCCGGTGAGCAGCTGTGGCAGGGCTGTCTGCGGGTGCTGGCCACCGGCGAGCCGTACGAGGGCGAACCGCTCGCCCACCGCGTGGTGGCGGGCGGCGTCGCCGAACTGGTCACGTCCGCCCCGCGGGTGGCCCGCCTGGGCGCGGGGCTGGTCGTGAATTGGGTCCGGCACGACCCCTCCGACCGGCAGGAGCAGCGGCTCGCGGACGTGCAGCGGCTGGGCAACCTGGGATGGGCCAACTGGAACCTGGTCACGCACGAGGCGACCTGGTCCGCGCAGACCTTCACCGTGCTCGGCCGGGACCCCGCGCGCGGGCCGGTGCGGCTGGCCGAGCTGCCCTCGCTGGCCGTGCCCGAGGACATGCCCGCGCTGGCCGGAGCGGTCGGGCAGCTGCTGCGGGACGGGCAGCGCTTCGACGTGCCGTTCCGGGTGCGCACGCCAGACGGGATACGGCATCTGCGGGTGGTCGCCGAGGCGGTGGCCGACAGCAGCGGCGTCCCCGTGGAGGTGCACGGCTTCGTGCAGGACCTCTCCGCGCGGCGCAACGCCGAGCTCGCTCTGGTGGAGAGCGAGCGGGCGATGCTGACACAGCACGGTGTGCTGCAGGCCGAGCGGGCCCTCGCCACCCGGCTGCAGCACGCCCTGCTGCCCCTGCCGCGCACCCCGGTCGATCTCGCCGGGCTGCGTGTCGAGATCGCGTACCTGCCCGCGCAGTCGGGGCTCAGCGTCGGCGGCGACTGGTTCAGCGCCATCGAACTGCCCGACGGTGACGCGCTGTTCGTCGTCGGCGACGTCGCCGGGCACGGCATCGACGCCGTGGCCACCATGGCGCAACTGCGCTTCACCGCCAAGGGCATGATCAGTACGGGGTCGTCGCTGACGGGGGCGCTCGCCCGGCTCAACCGGCTGCTGCTGCACTCCCGCGATCCGCACGGCACCGCCACCCTTATCCTCGCCCGGTACCGGGCCGAGGGCCATCGTCTGGTGTGGGCGCAGGCCGGACATCCGCCGCCGATGCTGCTGCGCGACGGCCGGGCGCACCCCCTGGAGCGGCCCGCGGGCATGCTGCTCGGGGCCACCGACACGCCGTACTACGAGGAGGCCGAGTGCCGGCTGCGGCCGGGTGACCGGCTGGTGCTGTACACCGACGGGCTGGTCGAGCGGCCGGGCGAGTGCATCGACCTGGGAATCGGCCGGTTCGCGGCGGCGCTCGAGACGGCGGCGCCGACTCCCGCCGGCACGCTCGCGCCGCTGCTGGCCGCCCTGCTGGAAGGCGAACGGCGGGACGACGTGTGCGTGGTCGACATCCGGGTGCCGGAAGACTCCGACTGAGCTCGGGGAGGCGCACGGCACTCAGTACCCTGCATTGAGGGTACTGAGTGCCAAGATGGCCGCCCAGGTGTTACGTTCCGTGCATGAGTTCCAGTAGTGCCGCCTCCGGACGTGAGGAAAGGGCGGAGGCCGGCGCGCGGCCGCCGATGCGGGAGGCGCTCGTCGCGGCCGCCTTCCGGCTGTTCCTCGAACGCGGTTATGAACAGACCACCGTGGACGACATCGTGACGCTGGCCGGTGTCGGACGGCGGTCGTTCTTCCGCTACTTCCCGTCCAAGGAGGACGTGGTCTTCCCCGACCACGAGCGCTGCCTGGCGGACATGACGGCGTTCCTCGCGGCGAGCGAGGAGGGCGACGAGCCGGTGCGGCGGGTGTGCGACGCGGCCCGGCTGGTGCTGGGGCTGTACGCCGAGAATCCGGCCTTCTCCGTGCAGCGCTACCGGCTCACCAAGCAGGTGCCGGGCCTGCGCGCCTACGAACTGTCCGTGGTGTGGCGCTACGAGCGGGCCCTCGCGGAGTATCTGCGCGGGCGCTTCGCCGGCCGGCCGGACGGCATCCTGCGGGCGGACGTGATCGCGGCCGCCGTGGTGGCGGCGCACAACAACGCGCTGCGCTCGTGGCTGCGCTCGGACGGCAAGGGTGACGCGAGCGCCACCTTGGACCATGCCCTGCGCTATGTGCAGGAGGCCTTCGGCGGGCAGGCCGGGCCCACGGCCGGCGCACCGGACCGGCCCCGCGCCACCGGCCTGATCCGGCCCGCCGCCGCGCAGGCCGACGACGTGGTGGTCGTGGTCTCCCGGCGGGACGCCCCGCTGTGGCGGGTGGTGCAGGAGATCGAGTCGGCACTCGGGCGGAGCTAGCCGGGCCTTCGTTCCCTTTTCGTGGTACGCAGTACCTTTACGTGTGGCACTCAGTGCCATACGCTGAGCGTGTGCACGGTCCCCCGTGAACCGGGCACACGCGTGTGCGGGCTGCCCCGCGCACGCCGGATTCCGGCCGAGTGCAGGGAGTTGAGCCGCGTGTACCACCACTCAGGAACCGCCGTGTCCCCGGTAGCCCCCTCCGCGACGGGCGTCCTCGACCACCCGGCCGGCAGTCTCGGGGCCGCCGAGGCGAGGGACGCCCTGTTCTTCCAGCGCTGCACCTGGTGCGGCACCGCCATGTACCACCGGGTGCTGTGTCCCGTCTGCCGCGGCAGCGAGCTGCGTACGGAGCGCAGCGAGGGTGTCGGTACGGTCCGCCACTCCACGGTGGTGCACCGCAACTCCCCCGCCGCGCGCAACGTCTCCCTGGTCGAGATGGCGGAGGGCTTCGTCGTGCGGGGCCGTGTGATGGGCCCGCCCATCGGCATCCACAGCGGTGACCGCGTACGGCTGTCGACCGCCAAGGACCCGGTGCGCGGCGAGCCCGTCTTCCAACTGGTCGACGAGCCCTACCGGGCTTGGACCTGACAGAACGCCACCGCTCCGTAAGGCGAGCCACCACTTCGGCCTGGTCGACCGGCGGCTCACGAACCGGCCGGGTGAGGCCTCCATCTGCGGAAGGCTCGCCTTCCACGGCTCAGGCGCCCGTGCGTGTGCGCCGATGCCGCGCATCCGTGCGAAGTTGACCTGATCCCGTCCCTCTCACAGACAACCCACAGACAACGCTCTCCGTCCTCCGAGGCGCGAGGGGCCCCCGGGACCGACGGGGTGCCCGCGCACGGGGTTGTAAGGAGAGACCATTGTCACCTGCCCGGTTGCCACTGGCCCGGCGCATGGGCATCGCCGCCATGGCGGTGCTCGCGATGACGGCGGCATCGCCACTGGCGGCACACGCCGCCGCACCCACACGAGAGGCGCACGAGAACGCCCTTCCGCCCGGCTGGCGGATCACCGACGAGGGCACCGCACGCCACCTCGTCTGGCGTTCGGCGCCCGAGATACCCATGGGCGACGCCCGCGTGGAGTTCCACGCCGGCGGCAGACTGCTCGGCGCGCCCGCTGCGGCGCGCGACGGCCACACCTTCCGGCTGAGGCTGGACGCGGGCGACGCCGCGCGCCTGACGGACCTTCAGGTGTGGGCCGGCGGACGCCGTCTGGACGCCCCCGCCGACCACACCCGCCAGGGCCGCCGTGGCTCGCTCGCCGCCCCGCGACCGCCGGCCCCGTTGCCCGCGGGCGCCGTCGATCCCGGCACGCCGGGCTCCTACCGCACGGCCACGGGCGAGTACGACCTGCCGTCCGTGCGGCTGCCCGGTTTCAAGGCGCCGGTCGAGATGCGCGCCGTCGTCGTCGCGCCGACGGCCGCCCGCGGCCCCCGACCGCTGGCCCTGTTCCTGCACGGCCGCCACGCCACCTGCTACAGGGGCGCGGACGCGACCGGCGACTGGCCCTGCCCGGCCGGCACCAAGCCCATCCCGAGCTACCGCGGCTATCTGCGCGACCAGCAACTGCTGGCCTCGCAGGGATATGTGACGGTGTCGATCTCCGCGAACGGCATCAACGGCCAGGACTGGGAGGCCGAGGACGGCGGCGCACAGGCCCGCTCCTCGCTGGTGCGGCAGCACCTCGCCCGCTGGGCCGACTGGGCCGCCCACCCGGCCGCGGCCCCGGCGGCGGTCCGCAAGGCGCCGAAGGCCGACCTGTCGAAGGTCCTGCTCGTCGGGCACTCCCGCGGCGGCGAGGGCGTCAACCGCGCCGCGATGGACAGCCTCTACCCGCCGCCCGCCGCCCAGGACGGCTACCGCGGCCCGGTCCGCTGGCACGTGCGGGGCACGGTCCTGATCGGTCCGACGATCTTCGGCCAGAACCCGGTGCCCGACGTGCCCTCGGCCACGCTCCTGCCGGGCTGCGACGGTGACGTCTCCGACCTGCAGGGCGAGGTGTACGTCGACGGCACACGCGGGGTCAGCCGCGGCCGCGCGCTGCACAGCGCCGTCTATGTGGCCGGCGCCAGCCACAACTTCTTCAACACCGAGTGGACGCCGGGGAAGGCCCAGGCGCCCGCCGAGGACGACTTCTTCGACGACCCGGACCAGAAGGACCCGGTGTGCTCGCCGGGCAGCCGCACCCGGCTGACGGCCGACCAGCAGCACCGGGCCGGTTCGACGTACATCTCGGCGGCGGCCCGGCTGTTCGTCGCCGGGGACGACCGGGTGCGCGAGCTGCTCGACGGCACCGGGCGGCGGGCGCCGTCCGCCGACCCCGCGCGGGTGCTGACCCACGCGGTGGGCGCGCAGCGCGGCGCCGGATTCCTGCCCGACGGCACGGTGGGCGTGACCGGCGCCCGGCTGTGCTCGGCGGTGGACCCGAGGCCCGCGGTCGCCTGCCTGGGCGAGGACGCCCGCGGTGCCTCGCCGCACTTCGCCCGGTGGGAGACCGGCCGGGAGAGCGGACGCCGCGCGGTGGCGCTGCGCTGGTCGGCGCCGGGGATCCCGGCCCGTGTGCAGCCTGCCGCGCCGCTGTCCCTCACCGGTGCGCCGTCGCTGGCCCTGCGTGTCATGGTGCCGCCGAACAGCAGGGGCACGCAGCTCGACGTCGCCGTCACCGACACCCGCGGCCGGCGGGCCGTCCTTAGCCGGGTCACCGTCGACGGACTGCCCGGCAGCGACCGCACCGCCTCGTACTGGGCGCGCGAGCTGCGCGTCCCGCTCACGGCCGCGAGCCGTGCCGGAGTGGACCTGCGGCAGGTCAAGTCCCTGGAGCTCACCCCGCGTTCGCGCGCCGGTCAGGCCTGGCTGATGGACGCCTGGGCCTGGCGCCCGGGCACGCCCGCGGTGCGGGAGGCCCCGCTCGCCCGGGTCGACCTCGGCCGGCTGTCGGTCAAGGAGGGCGACTCGGGCGTACGCACCTACCGGGTGCCGGTACGGGTGTCCGGGCACGGTGGCGGCCAGGTGCGCGTGTACGTCATGGACCCGGTCACCGGTGAGGCCAAGGACCGGCTGGTGACGGTCCGTCCGGGCCGCGACGGCATCGCCGTTGCGGTCCAGGTGAAGGGCAACAAGCGCTTCGCGTACGACGTGACGCACGACGTCGTCGTCAAGGCGGTCCACGGCACCGTCGTCGGATCGCACCGCGGCGGGGTCACCGCGGTGAACGACGACCCGATGCCGAAAATCTCGGTGACCCCGGTCGCGGACCGGGTGACCGAGGGTCAGACGCTGCGCTGGAAGGTGACGCTGTCCGAGCCAGCGGACGCCGAGATCGGCGCGTCGTTCTCCGTGGTGCCGGTGACGGGCGGACCGGAGCTGTCCACCAAGGACGTCGACCCGGCGTGGCTGCGGGACGCCTCCGGCGCCGAGCCCGACCCGGAACGGCCGCTGTCCCAGGTCGAGTACCTCGGCGTGTGGGCGTCGGTGCCGGCGGGCACAACGAGCACGGAGGTGTCCGTGCCCACCGTCAAGGACACGGTGTCCGAGCCCGCCGAGTCCGTGCGCCTGGCGGTCACGGACGACTCGGGTACGCCGCTGCCGGGCGGTCCGGTGCTGACCGGGACGGTCCTGGACGCGTCGTAGCCGACGACAGGCGCCCTGGCCGGCCGCGCGCGGTGCGGCCGGCCAGGGCTCACGGGCGACGGGTCCGCCCGCCGGGACCTCACCGGCTCACGGGTTCAGCGTCACCCGGATGCCCACCGTGCCGTCGTGGCCGCGCCGGATGCGGCTGCCGAGGAGGGTGAGGCGGCCGATGACGCCGTACTTGCGGGCGATCAGCTGCCGGTAGCGGCCGGCGGTCGCCGCGTCCGTGATCTCGGCCGTGCCCGGCACCTGCTCCCCCGTCGGATTGCCGCGCGCGTCGCACGGTCCGACCAGGACGTCGGCGCGGGCCCTGATCCGCTTGACCTTGTAGGAGCCGGCGACGGTCCACACGCCCAGGGCGTCGCCGTCGCGCACCACCCACACGGGGGTCGGGACGGGCGTGCCGTTGCGGCGGAAACTGGTCAGCAGCAGATAGCTGCCCGCGCCGAGCCGGTCCAGAGGCGTGTCGTCGTCCATGCCGGGCAGTGTAGGGCCCTTCCTCGCCGTGGCGGCGGGGCTGCCGTGCGGCACGCCCGTCAGGACGTGACGGCGGGGCACGTGGTGCCCCGTGGGGGGACTGCCAGGTCGGTGAGGATCCGTCCACGGCGTCCTCCACTGCACGCGCCGCTGGTGACGCTGCCGTGCCCCTGGCCCTCGTAGGTGAGGAGCAAGCCGCCGCGGCCGAGCTGCCGGGCCACCGAGACAGCCCACGGGTAACCGGTTGCGGGGTCGTGCAGTGCGTTGGACACCAGGACCGGCGGGGCACCGGGGACGTCCAGGCTGTGCTGCGGGTTGGCGGTCGGCGCGCCCGGACAAGCCGCGGTCATGTGGATCGGCAGCAGGTACGGCAGTTCGGGCGCGGCCTTGTTCGTCGAGGCGACGAGGGTGGCGTACTCCCGGTAGTCGCGCACCGGTAGGTGCCAGTCCGAGCAGAAGACCGGGGTGGCCGGATGCGGTTCAGCGAGTGGTGGTGTCAGGTGTGCGGACCCGGCCGGGGCACCGTCGTCACGCCAGGCGCACGGTCGCCGATGTGGTGGATGTGTCAGGGGCTTCCCCGGGGCGGGTCGGGGTCCGCTCAGGGGCGGTCGGGGCGCAGGGCGCAAGAGGTCCGGGGGTTCAGGGGTGAGAGGCCCGTCGCAGGTCCCGGCCGGCCGGCTGGGAGTGCCGTGTCTGCCGGCGGGCGCCGGGTCGAGGCGACCGACGGGGCCTGGGCGGTGTCTCGTCGACCAGGCCGGATGAGGGCGCGGGCACCGAAATCCGCGGAGTGGCAGCGCGGCTGGATTCCGCCGTCTAGATTGCGTGCTGTCCCCGTATCGTCCCCGTTTCTCCAGGAGCCGGCCCGTGACCGACAGCCCACGCGCGCGTATCGACACCTCCCAGCCGCACACGGCCCGCATCTGGAACTACTGGCTCGGTGGCGGTGACAACTACGACGTCGACCGCGCTGCCGGCGACCAGATCCGCCAACTGCACCCGGGCATCGGTGAGTACGCCCGCGAGGACCGCCTGTTCCTGGGCCGGGCCGTGCGGCACCTGGTCACCGAGGCCGGCATCCGGCAGTTCCTCGACATCGGCACCGGGCTGCCCACCGCGGACAACACCCACCAGGTGGCCCAGCGGCACGCCCCGGACGCCCGGATCGTCTACGTCGACAACGACCCGCTGGTGCTCGCCCACGCCCGCGCCCTGCTCTCCAGCACGCCCGAGGGCGTCACCGACTATCTCGACGAGGACCTGCGCAACGTCGACGCGATCCTCGAACACGCGGCGAAGACCCTGGACTTCACGCAGCCGATCGGGCTGATGCTGCTCGGCGTGGTCATCTTCGTCGGCGACGAGGAGGACCCGTACGCGCTGGTGCGCCGCCTCCTCGACGCGCTGCCGTCGGGCAGCCACCTGGTGCTGTCGCACACCGTCACCCATCCGGCGATGCCGGACGTGGACGAGGCGGTGAAGTTCTGGAACGAGCACGGCACTCCGAAGCTCACCCAGCGCAGCCCGGAGGCCGTGGCCCGCTTCTTCGACGGGCTGGAACTGCTGGAGCCGGGTGTGGTGTCGTGCTCGCGCTGGCGTCCCGACGTGACCGACGGCACCGAGCCGGCGGAGGTGGCCATGTTCGGCGGAGTGGGCCGCAAGCGCTGAACAAGCCCGAGCCCGGCGCCGTATGGACAAGGGGCGCGCGCCGACCGGCGCGCCCCGCGGCCCGCCGGTCGCGCGTTCGGGGTTCGGGAGCCAGGCATCATGAGGCACGCACGACGACGGATCGTGAGGCGAGCGGCACGGCTGGCGGCCGCCGGTGGGCTTCTGCTGGGCGGGGCCATGGTCACGCAGGCCGTCGCCAGTGAGCCGCCGGGCCCGCCCGCGACGGCGCGCACGCTCGCTCAGCCGGCCGGGGACAGCGCGGCAGGGCTGGTGCGCCGGCTGGGCACGGGGCGTACGGCGGGCAGCTGGATCGGCGCCGACGGGCGGCCGGTCGTCGCCGTCACCGACCGGGGCGCGGCGGCCGAGGTGCGGCGCGCCGGAGCCGAGGCGAAGCTGGTCGGGCACAGCCTGGAGGAGCTGAAGTCGGCCACAGGGATGCTGCGTTCGGCGCCACGGGTGCCCGGCACCGCGTGGGCCGTGGACTACCGCACCAACGAGGTCGTGGTGCGAGCCGACCGCACCGTCTCGGCCACCGACTGGTCCCGGCTGACCCAAGTGGCCCACAGCATCGGCGGTTTCGTCCGTATGGAGCGCACGAGCGGGACGTTCACGACCCGGCTGAACGGGGCGCAGCCGATCCTCTCGACGGGCGGGCGCTGCTCCGCGGGGTTCAACGTGACCGACGGACGGGCCGACTTCATCCTCACGGCCGGGCACTGCGGGCCGAAGGGTTCGGTGTGGTTCGCGGACGCCCGGGCCACACGGCAGGTCGGGCAGAGCGTCGCCTCCGACTTCCCCGGTTCCGACTTCTCCCTGGTGCGCTACGCGAGCGGCCGGGCGGGCGAGGCGGCCGACGTCGTCGCGATCGGCGGCGGCACGGGGGTGCGGATCACGGGTGCGGCGGATCCGGCGGTGGGGCAGCGGGTGTTCCGCAGCGGCAGCACCAGCGGGCTGCACGACGGGCGGGTGACCGGCCTGGACGCCACCGTGAACTACCCCGAGGGCACGGTGACGGGGCTGATCCAGACCGACGTGTGCGCCGAACCGGGCGACAGCGGCGGCCCGTTGTTCTCCGAGGGCGTCGCGCTCGGGGTGACCTCCGGCGGCAGCGGGGACTGCGCCTCGGGCGGCACGACGTTCTTCCAGCCGGTGACGAAGGCGCTGCGGGCGCTGGGGGTGCGGCTGATCGTGTCGGCGCAGACCGCGCCGGGCAACGGGCCCTCCTCCACGGCGGCGCCTTCGCCGGCGCCCGCGGCCGCGTCGCCGGGATCACCGTCCCCGCTGGGAGGGGGCGCGGACGGCACGACGCTGTTGTCCCGGCTTGCGGACACTCGCACCGTCGGGCCGGGGCTCCTGGTGGTGGCGGGCAGCCTGGTGGCGCTGGTGGCGACCCGCTGGCTGCGGGAGGAACAGGACCGCAGGGCCTTTCGCCGGCACTACTCGACGATGTGGGGCTGACCCCGGCAGTCGGCCAGGACTGAACGGCAGCACGGTCAGCCCAGGCTCAGCAGCACCGTGGCCAGCGCCGCGCCCAGCAGTCCGACTGCCTGCCTCGGGGTGACCCGTTCACGCAGGACCGCGAGGCCCAGGATGACGGGCACGGCCGGGTAGAGAGAGGCGAGCACGACGGCGATGGCCAGCAACTGCCGTTGGGCGGCGAGGAGATAGAGGATCAGGGCCAGGGCCGCGCCCGCGCCGACGAGGAGCGACGCGAGGGCCGGCCCGGGTCGCAGGCGCGGCGGACGGCGTACCGCGCCCGGCAGCAGCATCAGGACGGCGGCCAGGCGTCCGGCGGCCACCGGCCACAGTCCGCTGTCCGCACCGGCCTGCCCGAGTGCGAGGTACTGCACGGCGACGCCGGCGCTTGCGAGCAGCCCGTCCCGCACTCCCGAGCCGGGCGCGGCCGCACCGCCGGCGACGAGCCACAGGGCGGGCACGGCCGCGGCGATACCGGTCCAGGCGACGAGTCCGGGCCGGTCCCCGAGCAGCAGCACCCCGCACAGCACGGACAGCGCGACGGAGGTGACGGCGCTCACGGGCACCACGACACTCATGGCCCCGTGACTCAGGCCACGGTTGAGGAAGAGCATGGCGAGGCCGCTGCCGACACCGGACAGCGCGCCCCAGACGAGATCGGCGGGGGCGGCGGAGGTGGCGGACGTCACCCACGCGGCCAGTAGGGCGAGCAGCAACCCGCCGGCCTGGCCGAGGAACGTCACAGCTCGGAAGGAGGCTCGCCGGGACAGCAGGCCGCCGGTGAAGTCGACGATGCCGTAGGAGAGGGCGGAGGTCAGAGCGAGAAGGGCACCCACTGGTCAGAGGGTGCCCTGAGATGATGCCGGGATGCGTGGCGGGAGGCAGGAGAGGGTCGGGCGGCGCTAGGCCGCGTGCACCGGCCGGTGGGCCGCTGCGGCCCACTCCAGGACGAGGCGCTGGTACTCCTCGCGCTGCTCGCCGGTCAGTGTCCCGCCCGACCGGAGCCACAGGGCCCGGATCTCCTCGTTGACCTCCGCGGCCGATCGCTCGGAGGCGGGTTCAACAGTGGTGGACATGCTGTGAAGCATACGGCGCCGAAGGTGAAGGCGCTGTGAGTAAGCTCGCACATACGTGACATTCCGGACGTGTCAATGATCACGTCCAAACGGGGCAACGACAGGGGGCGGCCAACCGGGCACCGCCCCCGGCGGCTGCCGTCAGGTGCCGGGCTTGCGGCCGTAGACGAAGACGTCGTCGCCGTTGCGCAGCAGTGACCAGTAGTTCTTCGCGTCGGTCTTGGTCATGTTGACGCAGCCGTGCGAGCCGGGCGGGTTCCACATGCTCACGCCGACCGAGTGGAAGGCCTGCCCGCCGTCGAAGAACTGGCTGTAGGGCATGGCCACGTGGTAGACGCTGGAGACGTGGTCGATGTCACGCCAGTAGATCTTCTTCAGGCCGGTGCGGGTCTCGTAGCCGTCCCGGCCGGTGCGCACCGGGACCGGGCCGTAGACGAGCTTCTTGCCGTCCTGGATCCAGCTGAGCTGGAGGGTGAGGTCGACACAGGCGATACGGCCCTTGTTCACCGGGCACTTGCCTGACTTGTTCGGGTTCTTCCCGACGGCCTTCTGCTTGTTCATGAGGTCCATCACGCCCCAGGTGACGGACCCGGCGTAGCCGATGTTCGGCGTGATGCCGTGTCTGGTCTGGAATGCCTGGATGGCCTTGCAGTCGGCGGACGACTGCCGGCCGTCCACCGGGCGGCCGAGGAACTTCTCGACCTGCTTCTGGTACGGGCCGGTGCTGGTGGTGCAACTCGACGCGGCCTGCGCCGGTGCGGCGCCGAGCGCCAGTGTGAGCGGCGCCACCAGTCCGGTGACGCCGAGGGCGACGGCGCCCCGACGGCCTATGTTCCTCATGTCCGGTTTCTCCCTTGCCCGTCCTGCGGTCTCTGCCAGGTAGACAGGCAGTCGGGGGTGTTGGTTGCAGGGGCCGGTCAGGCTGTGACGAATCGGTGAACTTCCGGCCCGTCGAGCCGGACGGCGGGCAGCCGCCGTCCGAAGGCGACGAGCAGCAGATCCTGCGCGGCGCCGTGCAGCGGGCTGCCGCTGCCGTACGACCAGTCGAGGTCGTCGGCGACAAGCCGGACGCCGGTGAGGTCGGCGCCGAAGAAACGGGCGCCGCGCGGGGAGAGGGTGCCGAGAACGATGCGCAGCCGGTCCTCGGGGACGCGGCGGTCGAGCCCGAGGGCGACGGTGACGTCCAAGCCGTGCACCACGTCGTGCCCGAGGGCCGCGGCGCGCCCGCCCACCGGCGGACCCCACGGATGGCGGGCGTGCGTGCGCAGGAAGCCGGCGAGTTCCGCGTCGGTGTGAGCGGCGGCGTCGCGCCGCGCGAGCCGGTCGGTCATGCGGTGCAGGCTGCCGCGCGCGGCGAGCAGCTCCCGCAGGACGCGGGGGCGGGAGTACCGGAAGCCCATCGACATGTGGGCCACCACCTCCCGCACCCGCCAGCCCGCGCACAGGCTGGGCTGCTCCCACTGGTCCGCGGTGAGCGCGCCGAACAGGTCGGACAGGTCCCGGCGTTCGGCGGCGATGGCGTGGTCTGTGGTCCCCATGCGTCCAGGATCTTGTCCGCCCGGCCATAAGTCCAAGACACGTTTGCTCTGGCATCTAGCATCGTCCGTTATGGAGTTGAGGCAGCTGCACTACTTCGTGACCGTCGTGGAGGAGGGCGGCTTCACCCGGGCCGCCGAGCGGCTGCATCTGGCGCAGCCGGGGCTGAGCGCGCAGATCCGGCGGCTGGAGCGGGAGCTGGGCCATCCGCTGCTGGACCGCTCGGCGCGCGCGGTGCGGCCGACGGAGGTCGGCGAGGCAGTGCTGCCGTACGCGCGGGCCGCGCTGGCGGCGGTGGACGGGGTGCGGCAGGCGGTGGAGGAGTTCACGGGGCTGCTGCGCGGCCGGGTCGCGATCGGGATGGTCCCGGGCACACTCGGGCACACGATGGATCTGATCGGGCTGCTGGCCGCCTTCCACGAGGAGCATCCCCGGGTGGAGATCACGCTCACCGAGGACACCTCCGACCGGATGCTGGAGGCGGTGCGCCGCGGCGAGCTGGACCTCGCGGTCGCGGGGCTCGCCGAGGAGGAACCGCCGCCGGGCGTAGGCCACCAGGTGGTCATCGACGAACCGCTCAGCGCTGCCGTCGCCGCAGGACACGAGCTGGCAACCGCCCATGGGGGCCGCGGCGCCCTGCCGGTCGCCGCGCTGGGCGGGCATCCGCTGATCACCCTGCCGCGCGGCACCGGGGTGCGCGGCGTCCTGGAGCGGTTGTGCGCCCAGGCCGGGTTCCGGCCGCGGGTCGCCTTCGAGGCGGCGACCCCACGGGCACTGGTCGACCTGGCCGCGCGCGGGCTCGGAGTGGCCGTCGTACCGGGGCGGCCCACGGGCGAGGGGCTGCGGGTGTGGCGTGTCGACGATCCGCGGGCGCGCGGCCGGGTGGCGCTTGCCTGGCGGTCGGACGGCCCCGTCTCACCCGCGGCTCGCGCACTGCTCGGGCGGCTGCGCAGGGCCGTGGCGCAGGTGAACGGAGGGCGGTCCAGGGCAGACTGACGGCCCGTCGGGGCATGTCGGCTTCCGTCGTGTGCCGCCGTGGGGATCCCTGCGGACGGATACCGTGCCGGCATGTGGACGTTCATACAGCAACTGCCGGCCCTGCTCGGTGTGGTGATCGGTGCGGTCGGTTCCTATCTGGCGGTCGTGCGGGCGGACCGGGCGCGGTTCCGGCGGGAGCGGGCGACGCGGTGGGAGGAGCGGCGGCTCGCCGTCTACTCGGACTGGGCGCGCGCGGTGAAGCAGTCGGTGACGCTGACCTACCGGGTCGCCGCCCACTTCGGCAACGACCCGCACCCGCACCCTCTGACGCCCGAGGAGGCGGAGCCGCTGCTGGCCGAGGCGGCGCTCGCGCGGGACCCCTCCGGGGAGGCTCTCCTCATGCTGGGCAGCACCGGGGTGGTGGAGAAGGCACGCGCGTGGGTCGTCGTCGCGCTCGACATGGAGAACTTCGTGCGCGCCGGCACCCGTGACCCGGGGGCGTGGCAGATCCTGCTCGACCGGCAGCGCACCGGCCGCGAGGAGTTCTACGCGGCCGTGCGCGAGGACCTGGCCCTGCCGCCGGGACACTCGGCACGCTGGGCGCTGCCGGACACGTCCGCGGGCCGGCGGTAGCAGGGCCGGTGGGCCGCCGAGCAGGGCCGGTGGGGCCGCCAAGCGGAGCCGGTGGTGGCGGGGCCGGTGGTGGCCGGCGGTGGCAGGGCCGGCGGGTCAGCGGTAGCCCGTGGTGTCCGCCGGCTTGCCCGCGTCCTGGACCTCGGTCAGGTAGCGCCAGGCGTCGGGACGGCTGCCGTCGAGGTCAGTGAAGCCGTACACCCGGGCCAGGCCGCCGCTGGACAGGGACCGGCCGTTGAAGCGGGCCACGTCCGGGTCGGCGGCCAGGGCGGCGACCGCGCGGCCGGCATAGCGCGGGGTCTCGGAGATCGCGAAGTGCGGCTCACGGTCGAGGGCGTCGCGCCAGTTGTCCTCGCGCACCTCGAACCGGTCGAGCATGATCTCCGAGCGCAGCCAGCCGGGGGTGAGGGCCACGGCGGTGGCGCCGCGCGGGCCGAGTTCATGGCCGAGGGAGAAGCCCATGCGCAGCACGGACGCCTTGGCGAGGTCGTAGAAGAGGTTGTTGCGGTAGGTGTCACGGTTGTATTCCGCGGTTCCGTCGGTCATCTCGACGACCAGTCCGCCTGGCCTGCGCAGCAGCAGTGGCAGGGCGTGGTGGCTGGTGACCAGGTGGGTCTCCACCGCGAGCCGCAGCAGCCTCAGCCCGTTGTCGAGGTCGTGCTCCCAGACGGGAGTGTCCCACTCGAAGAGCGTTTCGCCGCCCCAGATGTCGTTGACGAGGACGTCGAGACGGCCCTGCTCGTCGTCGACGCGGTCGACCACGGCACGCACCTGCGCGGGGTCAAGGTGGTCGGCGGGTACGGCGATGCCCTTGCCGCCCGCCTCGGTGACCAGGTCGGCGGTGTCCTCGATGGTCTCGGGGCGGTCGTACTCGGACCGCCGGGCGCGGGTGGTGCGACCGGTGACGTACACGGTGGCGCCGGCCGCGCCGAGCTCGACCGCGATCCCGCGGCCCGCGCCGCGTGTCGCCCCGGCGACGAGCGCCACCTTGCCGTCCAGCGGACGTGCCATGTCCGGCCTCCTCTTTCCCTGGGTGAGGTTCTGGTCCCGAGGGTGCCGTGGAAGCCGGACATCTCCTGTCAGGTTTTACGGCTCGTCACTCGCCCGGTCCGCCGCCGTTCAGTGCCCCCGGTCGATCCACTCCTGCAGATGGGGTGCCTCGGCGCCGATGGTGGTGGCGTCACCGTGCCCGGTGAGCACCTTCGTCTCCGGCGGCAGCTTCAGCAGACGGTCCCGCAGCGAGGTGATGATCGTCGGGAAGTGGGAGTAGGAGCGGCCGGTCGCGCCGGGGCCGCCCTGGAAGAGCGTGTCGCCGGTGAAGACGGCGCCGAGGCCCGGGTCGTAGAGGCAGACGGCGCCGGGCGCGTGCCCCGGGGTGTGCAGCACGGTCAGATCGGTGCCGGCTGCCTCGATGACCTGCCCGGCGACCAGGTGGGCGTCGGGGTCGCGGTCGGGATGGGTGAGCTTCCACAGCGGCAGGTCGTCGGGGTGCAGCCAGATCACGGCACCGGTGCGGTCGGCGAGTTCCGGCGCGGCGTTCACATGATCGTTGTGGGCGTGGGTGCACACGATCGCGGTGAGGCGCCGGTCGCCGACGGCCGCGGCGATGGCGTCGGCGTCGTGCGCGGCGTCGATGACGATCACCTCGTGGTCGTCGCCGACGATCCACACGTTGTTCTCGACGTCCCAGGTGCCGCCGTCGAGCGTGAACTGCCCTGAGGTGACGAGGCGTTCGATGCGGGCGGTCGTCACAGCGTCACCACCGAGCGCAGCACGTCGCCGTGGTGCATCCGCTCGAACGCCTTCTCCACCTCGTCCAGTTGGATCGTCTCGGTGACGAACTCGTCCAGCGGCAGCCGCCCTTGCAGATGCAGATCGATCAGCATCGGGAAGTCGCGGGAGGGCAGGCAGTCGCCGTACCAGCTCGACTTCAGCGCGCCGCCCCGGCCGAAGACGTCCAGCAGCGGCAGTTCGAGCTTCATCTCGGGCGTGGGCACCCCGACGAGCACGACGGTACCGGCGAGGTCACGAGCGTAGAACGCCTGGGTGTACGTCTCCGGGCGGCCTACGGCCTCGATGACGACGTCGGCGCCGAAACCGGCGGTCAGTTCGCGCACCGCCTCGACCGGGTCGGTGTCCTTGGAGTTGACGGTGTGGGTGGCGCCCAGGCTGCGGGCGGTGGACAGCTTGCGGTCGTCGATGTCGACGGCGATGATCCGGCCCGCGCCGGCCAGACGCGCTCCCGCGATCGCCGCACCGCCGACGCCGCCGCAGCCGATCACGGCGACCGAGTCGCCGCGGGTGACCCCGCCGGTGTTGATCGCCGCGCCGATGCCGGCCATCACCCCGCAGCCGAGCAGCCCGGCTACGGCCGGGGAGACGGCCGGGTCGACCTTGGTGCACTGGCCGGCCGCGACGAGCGTCTTCTCGGCGAACGCGCCGATGCCGAGCGCCGGGGAGAGCTCCCGGCCGGTCTCGGCGAGGGTCATCTTCTGCGTGGCGTTGTGCGTGTCGAAGCAGTACCAGGGCCGCCCCCGCAGACAGGCCCGGCACTGTCCGCACACCGCGCGCCAGTTGAGGATCACGAAGTCGCCGGGCGCGACGTCGGTGACGCCCTCCCCGACGGACTCGACCACACCGGCCGCCTCGTGCCCGAGCAGGAAGGGGAAGTCGTCGCTGATCCCGCCCTGCTTGTAGTGCAGGTCGGTGTGGCAGACACCGCATGCCTGGACGCGGACCACGGCCTCCCCGGGCCCGGGATCGGGCACGACGATCGTCTCGATGCGCACCGGCTCGTCCCTGCCCGGCGCGATCACGCCGCGTACTTCCTGCGCCATGCTGCTCCATCCTTCCCTCGACGGGGCATCCGTCCCGTTTCCGACCCTACGCGCGATCAAGCGCCGGGGGGCCGAGGACGGGAACATGCCGCGGGGTGAGGACGGCGGGCGTCATACGGCGGGCGAGGGGCCGCACATGCCGAGGGGCCGCCTCGGCGGGCGGCCCCTCGAAGATGTGCGTGGTCTCAGCCGACGGGGAGCAGGCCGGTGACCGGGGCGACCAGGTCGGTGATCTGGTGGAGCTCGTTCAGCTTGTTGAGGTCGTTCGCCTGGTTCAGCGAGGACAGCTGCTGGGAGACGCTGGGAACCTCGTCCTTGTGCTCGGCGGGGATGTCGCTGGTGGTGAGCGAGTCGAGCACGGCGATCGGGTTCAGCTGGTCGGAGCCCAGGACGCCGGCGTTGGCCGCGGGGGCGGTGATACCGGCGATCCCGGCGGCGAGTGCGGCGGCGGCGACGATACGACGAGTGGAGATCATGCCTTCAGCAACGGCGGCAGGGCCCCGATGGACACGGCCACGCGGGCCGGCTCACCCGTCAGGCGCAGTGAGCGGGCTGCGCTTGCCGAGCCCGGCGGGGCGGAGGAGCCTTTGGGGTAGGCCATGTGCGGCCCGTTCCCCTCGCTGTCGGGCCGCGGCCGGGCAAGGAGGTCACCATGGGCACCACGGCACACACCGGCTTCGACACGGAGACCCTGCGCAGAGGCATCGAGGACCGCACCGCCGAGGCGCTGCTGTCCCTGTACGCCGACGACGCGGAGATCCGTCTCGTGAACCGCAACGCTCAGCCCAGCAACCCGGCGGTGCTGCACGGCCGGGACGAGATCCGCGAGATGCTCGACGACGTCTACAGCCGTGACATGACGCACAAGCTGGAGCAGTGCGTGGTCCAGGGCGACCGCGCGGCGTACTGCGAGTCCTGCGAGTACCCGGACGGCACCCGGGTGCTGTCCGAGTCCATGATCACGCTGACCGACGGCAAGATCTCGGAACAGATCATCGTCGAGGCGTGGGACGAGTGACGGGACGAGGAAGGTCCAGGTCGGCCCACGGCTGACCTGGACCTTCCTCGTGCGGTACCGGGGGCCGGGACGGCGCGGGGGCTCGGTTACCCTGGTCGCGGGCCGTGACTGGCGCTGAGGTGGAGCACCACCGGGGAGCGGCCCCGTGGAGTCGATGCCGTGCGCCTGGGCGATGTCGTACCCGCTCAGGAGTTGCATCATGACCCAGGCCCGCCTCATGGACGGCACCGCGCTCGCCCGCCGCACCGTCGAGGAGACCGCCAAGCGCGCCGCCGACCTCACCGGGCGCACCGGGACGGCGCCCTGCCTCGCCACGGTGCTCGTCGGCGAGGACCCCGCCTCCGTCACCTATGTGCGGATGAAGCAGAACCGCTGCCGCAAGGCCGGCATCGACTCACGGCATGTGGCGCTGCCCGCGTCCGTCACGACCGAGGAACTGGTGGCGACGGTCCGGGCGCTGTCCGCCGACCCGTCCGTGCACGGCATCCTGCTCCAGCACCCGGTGGGGGACCACATCGACGAGCGCGCCGCCTTCGAGGCGATCGCGCCGGAGAAGGACGTCGACGGCGTCACCTTCGCGTCCTTCGCGACGATGAGCTTCGGCCTTCCCGGCTTCGTCTCGTGCACGCCGGGCGGGATCATGCGGCTGCTCGACGAGTACGGCGTCGACCCGTCGGGCAAGCGGGCGGTCGTCGTCGGCCGCAGCGCGATCCTCGGCAAGCCGGTCGGGATGCTGCTGCTCGCCCGCGACGCGACCGTCACCTACTGCCACTCGCGCACCGCGGACCTGTCGGCGGCCGTGCGGGAGGCGGACATCGTCGTCGCCGCCGTGGGCCGCCCCCGGCTGATCCGCGGGCAGGACCTCAAGCCGGGCGCGGTGGTGATCGACGCGGGCTACAACGAGGGCAACGTCGGTGACGTCGACTTCGACTCGGCGGTGGAGCGCGCCTCGCTGATCACCCCGGTGCCGGGCGGGGTCGGCCCGATGACCATCGCCACGCTGCTGGAGCAGACGGTGGACGCGGCGGCCCGGCAGCTCGGGGTGTCGGTGTGATCCCGTAGCGCCGAAGTGGCCGTTTCCCGCGGGTCGTTCTGTGGACCCGCGGGATCCTCGCCATACTGCGCTGGGTGCGTGTGGCGATCATGACGGCGGGGTCCCGGGGCGACGCGGCCCCTTCGCCGGTCTCGGGCACGCCCTGGCGTGGGCGGGGCACGAGGTCACCCCGGTCACCCACGAGCGGTTCGCGCCACTGCTGACGGGCTCGGGGGTGGCCGTTCACGCGCTGCCGGTGGATCCGCGCGCCGAGCTGGAGTCGGCCCGCGGGCGGGGCCTGCACCGCAGCGCGACCGGGCCGGGCAAGCTGGTGCGGGTGGTGGGGATGGCCCGGGCGCTGGCCGGCCGTACGACCGACGCGCTGCCGGCGGCCGCCGCGGACGCCGATGTACTCCTCCTCGGCGCCGCGCTCGCCCCGCTGGGGCACGCGCTCGCCGAGGGGCTGGGCCGGCCGAGCCTGGGCCTGCATCTGCAACCGCTCTCCACCACAAGGGAGTTCGCCCCGCCCCTGCTCACCACCGGCTCCTGGGGTGGCGCCGCGAACCGGGTCGCGGGTCTCGGGCTGAACCTCGCCGTGGAGCACGTCTTCGCGTCGGCCGTGCCGGCCGTCCGGGCCCGGCTCGGGCTGCCCGCGGTCCGACCGGCGGCGACGCTGCGCGCCCGGGAGCGGCAGCGCCGGCCGGTGCTGCACGGATTCAGTCCGCTGGTGGTGCCCCGGCAGCGGGACTGGCGGCCGGGCCTGGAGGTGACGGTCTACTGGTGGCCGTACGACCGGGAGAGCGAACTCCCCTGGAAGTACGGGAGTTCCTGGACGCCGGGCCTTTGCCGGTGTTCGTCGGGCTGGGCAGCGCCACCGTGCCCGATGCGGGCGGCTTCAGCGCGGCCGTCGCGGGTGCGCTGCGCCGGCCGGGGCTTCGCGGGGTGATCCAGCGTGGCTGGGGCGGGCTGAGCGCCGACGGAGACGACCTGCTGCTCGCCGAGGAGGTGCCGCACCCGCTGCTGTTCCCGCGGATGGCGGCGGTGGTCCATCACTGCGGCGCCGGGACCACCGCGGCGAGGCTGCGCCGGCGTGTCGGCGGTGCCGGTGCCGATCCAGTTCGACGAACGCTTCTGGGCCGGCCGGCTTCGCCCTGGGTGTGGCCCCGGGCACGCTGCCGCTGCGCCGCCTCACCGCCGGCGCGCCGGCCTCAGCACGGGTGGAGGCGGTCACGGACCCGGCGTACGGGCAGCGGGCCCGGGCCCTGGGGAGGCGGATCCGCGCCGAGGACGGCGAGGGGCCGGTCCTGCGGGCGCTGGAGCGGATCACGGCCTAGTGCGTCCGCGCTCTTGCCGGGGCGGGCAACCCTTCCTTACTTTGCAGTAAGTCTCTTGTGCACCACGCGTGTTCGGGTTCCACCCCACCCCGAGGAGCCGTCATGCCCGCCTTTCGACCCCGACTTCTGTGCACGGTCGCCGCCGCGCTCGCGCTCACCACCGCCTCCCCCGCCACCGCCGCCCACGCCGATGCCGCAGGGCTGCGGGAGGTGCTGTTCGTCGGCAACAACTGGGACGGCACGGCCGACGTCATCGCCTCCACCGGCGACTTCGCGCGGATCGGCCGCATAAACGTCGTACCGGACAAGGAACAGCGGCTGGCGGAGATCAACGCCGATCCGGTCAAGTGGGTGTACTTCATGGCGATCCGCAACAGCGTCGGCGAGGGCCACGACCAGTTCGCCGACGACATGTACTCCACGCCCGACGGCCGCTCGGTCGTCGTCTCACGGCCCAGCTTCGCCGACGTCGTCTCGATCGACCTGGCCACCGGCAGGCTCAACTGGCGTTTCCCGGTGTCCGGGTACCGCGCCGACCACATGGCCGTCTCCCCCGACGGGACCCGGGTCGCGGTGTCCGCGTCCACCGCGAACACCGTGCACGTCCTGGACATCGTCACCGGCCGGCAGCTCGGCTCCTTCGCCACCGGGGACAAGCCGCACGAGAACATCTTCACCAAGGACGGCAAGTACTTGTGGAACATGGCCATCGGCGACGTGAACACCGCGCTGGACGCGCCGTGGCTGGACTGGACGAAGGGTGACAGGCACATCACGGTCGTCGACGCGACGACGTACAAGCCGGTCAAGGTGATCGACATGCGCGAGCGGCTCGACGCGATCGGGCTGAAGGACTACTCCGACGCGGTGCGGCCGGCCGTCTTCTCCCCCGACGAGTCGACGCTGTACTTCCAGGTGTCGTTCTTCAACGGCTTCTTCGAGTACGACCTCGCCACGGACAGGATCACCCGGACCAAGACCCTGCCGAAGAACCCCGCCACCAGTGACGACCGCACCACCTTCGTCAACGACTCGCGCCACCACGGCCTGTCGATGAACCCGGACGGCAGCAAGCTGTGCGTGGCGGGCACGATGGACGACTACGCGACCGTCGTCGACCGCGCCACCCTCCAGGAGGGCCCGCTGGTCCCCGCGTCCAAGCCGTACTGGGCGACGGTCAGCGGCGACGGCCGGGACTGCGTGATCTCCGAGAGCGGCGCCGACCAGGTCACGGCCATCGACTTCGCCACGGGACGCAAGCGTGTGTCGGTCCCGGTCGGCGACCACCCGCAGCGGGTGCGGCTGGGCCATGTCTCCGCAGGCTGGAGCGGTCCGAGCAGCTGAGCGCGGACCAGTCCGGCGGGGAGAAAAATCCGTCGGCGCCTGTGTGTGGCAGGGGCGATATGGGGTAGTCACGCCATATATGGACGAGGCATGCACGGCATGCGTCGCCGTTAGGGAACCGTCCCGTCGAAGGAGGTCCGTGACAGCGCAATCCACTCGCAGCGCCCGGGCCGCTTCCACCGAGGTGAGGCGGCCCGGCCCATGTCCGAAACCCGCAGGCCAGCCGCCGCTCGCAGACGCGGGCAGCAGCGCCCCGGGCAGGACGGCGAGTACGAGGAGCGCGGCGGCCGCACAGACACGGGCGGAGGCTCCCCGGCCGCTCGGGGGAGGAGGCGATGCGTCGACCACAGCCGGGGTGAGCAGGCCGGGACCGGTCCCCCGGAACAGGAACGCGACGACGGGCGTCCACGTCGGGTGCCCGGACGCCGGGGCGGTGAATCGGCTCCGGCGGGGCGGCCCGCCGGGGCCGTGACGCGGGCCGGCGGGCGGTGGTCGTCAGCGCGGCGGCAACCGGTGCAGGACGACGTCCGTGAGCCGGCCGTCGGCCACGGCGGCCGTGAGATAGGTGCAGTGGGGCTGGCGACGGCGGTCGGTCGGGGAGCCGGGGTTGAGCAGCCGCAGGCCGCCGGGCGCGGTGGTGTCCCAGGGGATGTGGCTGTGCCCGAAGACCAGGACGTCCAGGTCGGGGAAGCGGGCGGCGCAGCGTGCCTCGCGGCCCTGGGCGGGGCCGGTCTCGTGGACCACGCCGAAGCGCAGGCCGCCCAGTTCGGCGCGGGCCACTTCGGGCAGGCGGGCGCGCAGCTCGGGGCCGTCGTTGTTGCCGTACACCGCGATCAGCCGGCGGCTGCGGCTCTCCAGCAGGTCGAGGGTGGCGGTGTCGACCCAGTCGCCGGCGTGGAGGACGACGTCGGCGTCGGGCAGTTCGGCGAGCAGCGGCGCCGGCAGTTCCTTGGCGCGCTTGGGGAGATGGGTGTCGGACATCAGCAGCAGGCGCACGGCTTCAGCGTACGGCGCGGGTCCGCGGCGGCGGGGCGTCGGCTCGCGGCAGGGGCGCCCGCTTGTCTTCAGGAGAAACTGTTCAGGAAGGCTGTTCAGGTGAAACTGGACAGTTTTACCTGAAGAAACTACCGTCGGGGCATGGCCCACGAGGAGAACGCCCCGCAGATCTCCGGCAGCGCCGTCCGCGCCGCCCAGGAGCTGCGCGTCCTGATCGGGCGGCTGCGTCGCCGCGTCCGTGCGGTCGCCGGGGACGACGCGCTCACCCCGTCGCAGGTCTCCGCGCTGACCCTGGTCGGCAAGCACGGCGCGGCCACGGCGAGCGCGCTCGCGTCCGCCGAGGGGGTGCGTCCGCAGTCGATGGCGGCCACCCTGGCTGCGCTGGAGCAGCACGGGCTGATCCGGCGCAGCCCCGATCCCGCCGACGGCCGGCGCCAGCTGGTCACCCTGACCGAGTCCGGCCAGGACCGTGTCGCCGGTGACCGGCAGGCCCGCGAGGAGTGGCTGGCCCGCGCCCTGCAGGACCGGTTCACGGAGGCCGAGCGGCACACGGTGCTCGAGGCGCTGGCCTTGCTGGAGCGGCTCTCGCAGCCGTGAGGCCCCTCGCAGCCGTGACGCCCCCTCGCTCCTGAAAGCCCGGACCGCTCACCCGAAGTCCGCAGAACACCACCGAAAGGCCCGACCATGGCAGTCACCGCTCTCGATCCGCGCACCGCTCTCGTGGTGATCGACCTCCAGGCGGGGATCGCCGCCGCGCCCGTGCAGCCGCACTCGGGCGCCGATGTCGTCGCCCGTGCCGCCCGGCTGGCCGACGCGTTCCGGGAGCGCGGTCTGCCGGTCGTGCTGGTGCGTGTGTCGTTCGCCGCCGACGGCGCCGACGCCGTCCCCGGACGCACCGAAGCCCCCCGGGCGGGAGGGGCCCGCCCCGAGGGCTGGGACGTCATCGTGCCGGAACTGGCCGGGCACACGGAGGACATCGCCGTCACCAAGCACAACTGGGGTGCCTTCCACGGCACCGACCTGGACGTGCAGCTGCGTCGCCGCGGAGTGACGCAGATCGTGCTGACCGGCATCGCCACCAGCATCGGCGTCGAGTCGACCGCTCGTGCCGCGCACGAGCACGGCTACCACGTCACCCTCGTCACGGACGCCATGAGCGACATGGACGCCGAGGCGCACGCGAACAGTGTGCGGCGGATCTTCCCGCGACTGGGCGAGACGGGCACGACCGAGGAGATCCTCGAACTCCTCGCCAAGACGCACGCCTGACGCGCGCCCGAACACTCGGTCTGACCGTTGGCCTCCGTGCCGGCCGGGGCCCGGCCTGCGTGCCTGCCGGGGGCCTCGCCTCAGTCCTCGCCCCGGACGATGTTCCCATCGGCACCGGTGCGCGACGCGGGCTCTGCGCCGGGGTCCTCCACGGCGGGAAGGCAGGTGCGCAGCGCGCGTTGGCGCCGCAGCCTGCGGGCCCTCGCCCAGCCGGTCTCGGCTCGGCGTATGACGGTCTTGTCCTGGGACTGAGCGGTCGTCACGGCGTCTCATCTTCCTTCTGCTGCCCGCGCGTTCCTTCGTTCGCACTACGTCGCCGAGTCCCCGGACGTCCCGGATTCAAACAGACGTCCACAAGGCGGGCGACGGTCGCGGATACGCCGTAGGGCGCACCTCCGGCCCGGGCCCTGCGTGGCGCGGACACCGCCGTGGACCACGGCGGTAGCGTCGCCGCGGTCCCGGGAGGAGGACGATGACAGACCTGCGGGCACAGCACAGACCGGACGGACAGCCGGCCTCGACCGGGCGGACGCTCGGCCGTGCGCTGTTGCGCTGGACGTCCACGACCGACCACAAGGTCATCGCGCACCTGTATCTGGTGACCGCGTTCTGCTTCTTCCTCCTCGCCGGTCTGCTGGCCATGGCCATGCGCGCGGAGCTGGCGCGGCCCGGGCTGCAGTTGCTGAGCAAGGACGGCTACAACCAGTTCGTCACGATCCACGGCACGATCATGATGCTGCTGTTCGCGACGCCGATGTTCGCCGGGTTCGCCAACGCCGTGATGCCGTTGCAGATCGGCGCGCCGGACGTGGCGTTCCCGCGGCTGAACGCGCTGTCGTACTGGATGTACCTGTTCGGCGGCCTGATGGTGGTATCCGGGTTCCTGGTGCCCACGGGGGCCGCGTCCTTCGGCTGGTTCGCCTACGCGCCGCTGAACGACGCCGTGCACACGCCCGGCGCGGGCGGTGACCTGTGGGCGATGGGGCTGGTGGTGGCCGGTGTGTCGACGACGCTGGGCGCGGTGAACTTCATCGCCACCATCATGTGCCTGCGCGCGCCCGGCATGACCATGTTCCGGATGCCGCTGTTCACCTGGAACGTGCTGTTCACCTCGATCCTGGTCCTGCCGGCGTTCCCCGTGCTGACCGCGGCGCTGCTCACGCTGGAGGCGGACCGCAAGTTCGGCGCGCACGTCTTCGACTCCGCGAACGGCGGCGCGCTGCTGTGGCAGCACCTGTTCTGGTTCTTCGGGCATCCGGAGGTCTACATCGTCGCGCTGCCGTTCTTCGGGATCATCTCGGAGATCATCCCGGTGTTCAGCCGCAAGCCGCTGTGGGGTTATCTGCCGCTGATCGGCGCGACCGTGACCATCACCATGCTCTCGGCGGTGGTGTGGGCGCACCACATGTTCGCTACCGGGGCGGTGCTGCTGCCGTTCTTCTCGCTGATGTCGTTCCTGATCGCCGTGCCGACGGGCATCAAGTTCTTCGCGTGGATCGGCACGATGGTGCGCGGCTCGATCTCCTTCGAGACGCCGATGCTGTGGTCGCTGGGCTTCCTGGTGACGTTCCTGCTCGGCGGGTTGAGCGGCGTGCTGATCGCCTCGCCGCCGCTGGACTTCCACCTCACCGACTCGTACTTCATCGTCGCGCACCTGCACTACGTGCTGTTCGGCACGGTGGTGTTCGCCATGTTCGCCGGCTTCTACTTCTGGTGGCCGAAGCTGACCGGCCGGATGCTCGACGAGCGGCTGGGCAAGCTGCACTTCTGGCTGCTCTTCCCCGGCTTCCAGCTGACGTTCCTGGTGCAGCACTGGCTGGGCGAGGCGGGCATGCCGCGCCGGTACGCCGACTACCTGCCCTCCGACGGCTTCACCCTGCTGAACACCCTGTCCACGGCGGGGGCGTTCCTGCTCGGGGTGTCCACGCTGCCGTTCCTGTACAACGTGTGGTACTCCGCCCGGCACGGCCGGGTGGTCACCGAGGACGACCCGTGGGGGTACGGGCGCTCCCTGGAGTGGGCGACCTCCTGCCCGCCGCCGCGGCACAACTTCCACGCCCTGCCCCGGATCCGCTCCGAGTCCCCCGCCTTCGAGCTGCACCATCCCTACGTGGCGAGCCGGGCGAAGGAGGTGGGGCAGCGGTGAAGACGGAGTCGATGCTGTTCGGGGGCGTGGCGCTGTTCTTCGCTGGCATCGCCGCGCTCTACGGCGGCTGGTCACGCGAGCCGGCCGGCTCGGCGGTGCTCGTGATCGCCTTCCTGATGGCGTCCTTGGTGTCCTTCTTCAGCGCCGTGCAGTACCGGCGCCGGGGCCTGCGACCGCAGGACCGGAAGGACGCCGAGGTCGCCGACGCGGCCGGGCCGGTGGAGTTCTTCCCCGCGGCGAGCCACTGGCCGGTGGTCACGGCGGCCGGGTTCGCGCTGGCGGCGACCGGTGTGGTGTACGGGCTGTGGCTGTTCCTCATCGGGATGGCGGTGCTGGCTCGGGGGGTTCTGGGGATGGCGTTCCAGTACGTGCACCGGGGTGAGGACCAGGAGTGAGCTGCGGCAGCGGGGCGCCGGGCCGCACGGTCGTGACGGGGCGCCGGCTCTCCTCGTAGCCGCCCTCGACGGTCTGCCGTACGTCGCCCGTCTCCACGCCCTCCTGAAGGTGCTCGCGTTCCTCGTCGGTGAGGGCGTGGCACAGCCAGCGGGTGAGGAAGAACGCGGCGATCGGCGCGAGCACGAGCAGGGCGCGCAGGGTCCACGTCATCACGTTCACGGAGACATGGAAGGTGGCGGCGGCCACGTCGTTGCCGCCGGCGATCAGCAGGACGGCGTAGAAGACGACTCCGGCGACGCCCAGGCCCGTGCGGACGGGCCGGTCGCGGGGCCGGTCGCACAGGTGCTGCTCCTGGCGCCACTCCCCCGTCAGCCGCTGCTCGACGAACGGGTACACGTACAGCACCAGGAAGAGCAGGCCGGGCAGGACCACGGCGGGCAGGAGCACGTTCCACATGAGGGTGTGGCCGGCGAGGTTCGTCTCCCACGGCGGCACGAGGCGCAGCGCGCCCTCCAGGAAGCCGACGTAGAAGTCGGGCTGGGAGCCGGTGGAGGCCTGGTCGGGGCGGTAAGGGCCGTACACCCACACCGGGTTGATCTGGGCGACGGCGCCGACCACGGCGAGCAGGCCGAAGACCATGAGGGACAGCCCGGCCGAGCTCGCGGAGAACTGCGGCACCATCGGTTTGCCGACGGCGTTGCGTTCGGTGCGGCCGGGGCCGCTCCACTGGGTGTGCTTGAGGTGGAACACCAGGATCAGATGCACGGTCACCAGGCCGATCAGCGCGCCGGGCAGCAGCAGGATGTGCATCGGGTAGAGCCGGGAGATGAAGTCGTGCCCGGGGAACTGGCTGCCGAAGACGAAGAAGCTCACATACGTGCCGACGACCGGCAGCGACAGCATGATGCCCTGAGCGATCCGCAGGCCCGTGCCGGAGAGCAGGTCGTCGGGCAGGGAGTAGCCGGCGAAGCCCTCCGCCAGGGCCAGCATGAACAGGGTGACGCCGATGACCCAGTTCAGTTCGCGGGGGCGGCGGAAGGCGCCGGTGAAGAAGATCCGCAGCAGGTGCACGCCGATCGCGGCGGCGAAGACGAGCGCGGCCCAGTGGTGGATCTGGCGCAGCAGCAGCCCGCCGCGTACGTCGAAGCTGATGCGCAGGGTGGAGTCGTAGGCGGCGGACATGAGTACGCCGCGCAGTGGTCCGTAGGAGCCGGTGTAGACGACCTCGCGCATCTCGGGGTCGAAGAAGAAGGTCAGCCAGACGCCGGTGAGGACCAGCACCAGCAGGCTGTACAGGGCGATCTCACCGAGCAGGAACGACCAGTGGTCGGGGAACGCCTTGCGCAGCATCGCGCCGCCCTCGCTGACCGGCAGCCGCGCGTCGAGGGCACCGGCCAGCCGCTCGCCCCTGCTCTCCCCCGCCACCGGCTCCGGCCGACCGTCCCGCTCCACGTCCCTGTGCCTCCCGTGTCCGCCGATGCACCGGAGATGTCCCTCCCCCGCCGACGTACCCGCGGCACGCGGCACCGTTGGAACCACCCGTGTCTCCACCGCACTGCACCCGTTCGGGCGCGCATGCCGGATTCGCCGGGGGCGGGGGCACGCGGGGTGCGGGGCGGGCCAGCCCACGCCGGGTGGGGGCGCGGGGGTGGGCGGGCCCACACCGGAGGCGGTGAGGGGTGGGCGGGCCCACGCCGGGTGAGGGCGGGCGGGCCCACGCGGGTGGGGGTGGGCGGGCTCACGCCGGACACGCCGGAGGCGGTGGGGGTTGGTCAGGCCCCACGCGCGGTGCCGGGGGGCCGGGGTGGCGGGCCGTGGCGGCCGGGTGGCGCGGAGGGTGGACCGGCAGGCCGGCAGCCCGCCAGGCCGTCGGGAGCCGGGGTGCGGCAGGCCGCCCGGCGGGCTTCGCAGGCGCCCCGGGCGGCGTCCGCACCCCCCGGGGGGGCTGCGGCGGCAGGCCGCCGGACGGGCCCTTCACAAGGCCGCCGGGACGACAGGCCGCCCGGCGGGCTTCGCAAGGCGGCCGGGACGGCAGGCTGCTCGGCGGGCTTCGCAAGGCGGACGGGGCGGCCAGGCCGCTCGGCGGAACTTCGTCGGCGCGCTCCCGGACAGACCGGCGGTCGCCAGGCGCGCCTGCACAAGGCGCCGCAAGCGGCGTCCGCACCCCCCGGGGGGGCGGGGCGGCGCCGGCAGGCCGCCGGACCGACCCTCCACAACGCCACCGGGGCGGAAGGCTGCTCGGCGGAGCTTCGCCAGTGCGGCCCCGAGCGGACCGGCAGGTCGCCAGGCGCGCCTGCGCCAGGCACCCAGGCGGCGGGCCGCCGGGCGGCGGCACCCGCGGCCACCCTGGGGTGGCGTCGGCGGGCCGTCGGGCCGCCCGTCTCGCGGCGGCCCGGGCGCCTTCGCGCGACGGGCACGACACCCGGCGGCCCCAGTCGCGAGACCGGTGGGGTGGCGGGGCCGGGCGCCGGGACCGGTGGGGGGCCGGGTGCCGGGCCGGCGGCCCGGGGCATCTTCGCGCGGCCGGCATGCCACCCCGCGGCCCCGGTCGCGAGACCGGTGGGGTGTCGGGGCCGGGCGCCGGGGGGCGTGGTGTCAGATGTTGGGGCGGGCCGCGCTGATGTCGCCGAGGGCCGAGTCCGGGTCGCGTTCCATGGCGGTGTCGCCGAGGGAGACGATGCCGACCGGGTGGCCGTGGTCGACGACGGGGATACGGCGTACCGAGTGCTCGCGCATCAGGCGGATCGCGAGGCTCAGGTCGTCGTCGGGGCCGACGGTGACCACGTCGTCGCTGCAGATGCCGGCGACGGTGGTCTGCTCCGGGTCGCCGCCGTCGGCGATGCCGCTCACCACCAGGTCACGGTCGGTGACCAGGCCGCGCAGGTCGTCGCCGTCGGTCACCAGGACCGCGCCGAGGTCCTCGTCCCGCATCAGCCGGGCCACGGCCGTGACGGAGGCCTGCGGCTCCACGGTGACCGGGTCGGCGGTCATGATGTCGCGGACGTGCTGGGTCATGACGTACTCCTTGCCACAAGGGGGTGTACGGGAGCCGGGTTACCCGCAGACGCCCGGTGACACGGGGATTCAGCGGGCGAGGTCGATCTCGCTCCAGACCTGTTTGCCGCCGCTGACGGGGACCGCGCCCCAGGAGTCCGACACGGCCTCCACGAGGAGGATGCCGCGGCCGCCCGTGGCCTCCCAGCCGATGCTGGTCGGCTTGACGGGGGTGCGCGGGGAGGCGTCGGTGACCGCGATGCGCAGCCGGTGGTTGACCAGGGTGAGGGCTAGGCGGACCTGCCCGCCGGTGTGCACGAGCGCGTTGGTGACGAGTTCGGAGACGACGAGCAGCGCGGCGTCGACGTCGGACGCGGGGACGCCCCAGGCGCGCAGGGTGCGCCGGGTGAAGCGGCGGGCGTGTCCGACGGCCTGCGGCACCCGCCACACCGTCCAGCTCTCCCGCAGCGGGCGCGACGCCATCCCGTCGTAGCGCAGCAGGAGCAGGGCGACGTCGTCGCTGCGGTGGGCGTTGCCGAGGAGGGCGTCGGCGACCGTGCCGAGGTCGGCGACGCCGCAGCCGGCGAGGTCGCGGGCGAGCCGGGCCAGGCCGGTGTCGATGTCGGAGTCCGCCGACTCGACCAGGCCGTCCGTGGTGAGCGCGAGCACCGTGCCGGGCCGCAGGGACAGCGGGCCGAGCGGGAAGTCCGCCTGCGGGAGCACACCGAGCGGCGGGCCGCCGTCGGACTCGACGATCTCGGTGCTGCCGTCGGGGTGGCGCAGCACCGGCGGCAGATGCCCGGCCCGTACGCACCACGCGGAGCCGGACTCCAGGTCGAGGTCGACGTAGGCGCAGGTGGCGAACAGGTCGGTCTCCAGGTCGGCCAGCAACCGGTTGGCGTGCGAGACCACCACGTCCGGCGGATGGCCCTCGACGGCGTAGGCGCGCAGGGCGGTGCGCATCTGCCCCATGAGGGTGGCGGCGGCGGTGCTGTGGCCCTGTACGTCGCCGATGACCAGGGCGACATGGTGGTCGGGCAGCGGGATCACGTCGTACCAGTCCCCGCCGACCTCCAGGCCGGCCGTGGCGGGCAGGTAGCGGGCGACCGCGACGGCGCCGGGCAGCGTGGGCAGGCGGCGCGGCAGCAGCTGGCGCTGGAGCATGCTGACCAGTTCGTGCTCGGCGTCGAAGGCGTGGGCGCGCATCAGGGCCTGCCCGGCGAGGCCCGCGGAGGCGGTGAGCAGGGCGCGTTCGTCGGGGCCGAAGTCGTGCGGGGTGTCCCAGCCGATCAGACAGGCGCCGGCCATGCGGTGGCCGGCGGGCAGCGGCAGCACGGCGAGGCCGCCGGGCCCGACCTCGGCGAGGGCGGGTTCCAGGGCGGTGCCGGCGGGCCAGATCTGGGCGCGGCCCTCGCGCAGCGCGGCGGCGAGGGTGGGCATGGCACGCACGGGCGCGTCGGGCCACTCGGCGCGCCACTCCAGTCGCCACAGCTCCGGCCAGGCCTCGGGCTGCGGCGGGTCGAGGACGGTGACGACGAGGCGGTCGCCCTCCAGCTCGGCGAGTGCGATCCGGTCGGCCCGCAGCGGCTTGCGGAGCGCGGACACGACGGCCTGGCTGACGTCCCGCACGGTGCCCGCGGTGGCCAGGGTGGCGGCCAGGTGCTGGACCCGGGCGACGTCGGTGACGTCGGAGCGCAGCGCGGAGGTGTCCTCGACGGTGCCGACGAGCCGGGCGGGCCGCCCCTCCCCGCCGGGCAGCAGCCGGCCACGCAGCCTGAGCCACCGGGGCGCTCCCGTGGGCTGCTGGATCCGGAACTCCAGCTCACGGTCGCCTATCGACATGTGGTCGGCCTCGACGACGGACATCAGCGCTGGCAGGTCCTCGGGGACGGTGAGCCGGAGCAGGGTCTCGACCTTGCCGTCGAAGTCCTCGCGGGCCACCCCGAAGAGCCGCAGGATGCCGTCGCCGACCGCGACCCGCCCGCTGTCCATGGCGAGGCTGAAGGAGTCCGCGGGCAGCTCACCGGCCTCGGCGGCCGCGACCGGCACGCGCGTGGTGACGGCCGCGGCGACCAGCTCCAGACAGGTGCGCGCCTCGGTGTCGAAGCCGCCGCTCTCCTCGCTGACGGCGAGGAGGCAGCCGCCGGTGCCGGGCAGGGGCACCGCGGCCAGGTGGAAGTCGAGCGCGGGGACGCGCCGGGACGGCGCCCGCGCCGCCAGCTCCAAGGGCCCGAGCCACACGGCGTGCCCGGTGCGGTGCACGTCGGCGGCCGGCGAGCGCCCGGCGATCGGATAGCTCTCGCGCAGGCCGTACACGGATCTCGGCACCCCGGCGGACTCCACCAGACACAGCAGGTCGCCGTCCTCACCCGGGGTGTAGACGGCGGCCAGCTGGGCGTCGGCGAACACCAGCGCCTGTTCGAGGACCTGCCGGGCCCGTTCGGGTGAGTCGCGGCCGGAGGCGAGCGCTTTGAGGGCACGTTCCGCACGCAGCGTCCGCGGCTTGCCTCCCGCAGCTCCCTCACTGACCACGTCGGTATTACAGCGCGCATCGCCCGCCCGCGCAGCCCCTGCGACCGTGACCGCGCTCCGGCGGCTGAGCTGCTCGAAACGATCCGAACATCTGTTGACGCATGCGTTCTGCACGGCGATGTGGTGACACACGTGACTGTCGGTGGTCGGTCACTCACTGGAAATCTCGTGGGCGGACCACGGAGGGGGAGGCATGGACAAGCGGTACGAGGTGTACGCCCTCGCCGACCGTCACTTCTACGACACGCCGGACCGGCTGTCGGACGGCGGCGAGCAGGCCGCACCGCTGTTCGCGGCGGCGCGCCGCGAGGTGCCGGCGGGCTGGAGCGCGGCACGCGTCGGCGACTGGCTGACGCTGACCCCGCTCACCGCCGACGGCGGGCCGCACTCCGGGCCGGCCCAGGGCTGGAAGATCCACGCTTCCGCCACCCGGGCGAACGCCGAGAGGATCGCGGCGATCGTGTGGGACTACTGCGTGCCCCGGCGCATCCCGTTCAAGTTCGTGCCCGGCCCGCACCTGCTGCACCTGCGCAACGCCAAGTACGCCGGGCGCGACACCAGCGGCAAGTTCGTCACCGTCTACCCGGACGGCGAGGAGCAACTGCACACCGTGCTGCGGGAGCTGGGCGAGCTGCTGGAGGGCTTCGAGGGCCCGTACATCCTCACCGACCTGCGCTGGGGCGAGGGCCCGCTCTACGTCCGCTACGGCGCCTTCGCGCGTTCCTACGTCGTCGACGAGCGCGGCGCGCTGGTGCCGGCGGTGCGTGACGGGGAGGGCCGGCTGGTCCCGGACCGGCGCTCGCCCTCCTTCCAGGTGCCGGAGTGGGTGACGCTGCCCGAGTTCCTCGAGCCGCATCTGGCGGCGCGCAACACCACGACGGTGGGTGAGCTGCCGTACCGCATCGACAAGGCCCTGCACTTCTCCAACGGCGGCGGGGTGTACACGGGCACCGACACCCGCGACGGCCGCAAGGTGGTGCTGAAGGAAGGGCGCCCGCACGCGGGGCTGGCCTCCGACGGGGCCGACGCGATCGCCCGGCTGGAGCGGGAGAAGGACGCGCTCGAGCGGCTGGCGGGCACCGGTGTGGTGCCGGAGGTGCGGGACTGGTTCACGCTCGGCGACCACCGGTTCCTGGTGACGGACTTCGTCGAGGGGCGGCCGCTGAACGCGTTCTTCGCCGAACGGCATCCGCTGCTCACGCCGGACCCGGACCCCGGCGAGGTCGCCGCGTACACGGCGTGGGCGGTGCGCATCCACCGGGCCGTGGAGCAGGCGGTGGAGAAGGTGCACGCGCGCGGTGTCGTCTTCAACGACCTGCACGTCTTCAACATCATGGTCGCCCCCGACGAGGAGTCGGTGTACCTGATCGACTTCGAGGCGGCCGCACCGGTCGAGGAGCACGGCCGCCAGGTCGTCGCCCACCCGGGCTTCTTCGCGCCGCCCGACCGGCGGGGCGTCGACGTGGACCGCTATGCCCTCGCCTGCCTGCGGCTCGCGCTGTTCCTGCCGGTGACCACGCTGTTCGTGGTGGACCGCGGCAAGGCGGCCCATCTCGCGGAGGTCATCGCGCGTGAGTTCCCCCAGGTGCCCGGCGGCTTCCTGGCGGAGGCGGTCGCCGAGATCACCCGGGGCACGGCCGGCCGGTCGGCGGGATCCGTCCCGCTCGTGGATCCCGCCGACTGGCCGCACAGCCGGGACTCGATGACCAAGGCGATCCTCGCCTCGGCGACCCCGGAGCGCGACGACCGGCTCTTCCCCGGCGACATCGCCCAGTTCTCCGACGGGGGCGGTCTCGGCCTCGCCCACGGGGCGGCGGGCGTGCTGTACGCGCTCGCGGCGACCGGCGCCGAACGCTACGACGAGGGTGAGCGCTGGCTGCTGGAGCACACCGACCCGGCACCGGCGGGCACCCCGCTCGGCCTGTACGACGGTCTCGCGGGCGTCGTCCACGTCCTGGACCTGCTGGGCCACCGGCAGCGGGCCCTGGATCTGGTCGAGGGCATCCTGAAGGAGCGCTGGCAGAACCTGTCGTCCGACCTGCACGGCGGTCTCGCCGGGCTCGGCCTGGTCCTCGGCGCGCTCGCGGACGCCACCGGCGAGCGGGAGCTGGGTGAGCGGGCCGCCGAGGCCGCCCGGATCCTGGTCGGGCGCCTCGCGGAACCGCCCGCGCCGAAACGGCGGGCCGGGCTGCTGCGCGGCGCGAGCGGGCCGGCGCTGTTCCTGCTGCGGCAGTACGAGCGCACCGGCGAGGCGGAGTTGCTGCGGGCGGCCGGTGTGGCGCTCCAGCGCGATCTGGAGCGCTGCGTGGTGCGGCCGGGCGGCTCGCTCGAGGTCGACGAGGGCTGGCGCACCCTGCCGTATCTCGGTGACGGCAGCGCCGGGATCGGCATGGTCCTGGACGACTTCCTCACCCACGCACCGCAGGCCGCCGACGAGTTCGCCGCCGTACGGGCGGGTGTACTGACCGCCTCGACCTCCCGCTTCTACGCGCAGCCCGGGCTGTTCCAGGGCCGCGCCGGACTGATCCTGCACCTGAGCCGCACCGGGGCGGCGCCGGAGCACCTGACGGGCCAGATCTCCGGGCTCGGCTGGTACGCGATGGCCTACCAGGGCCAGCTCGCCTTCCCCGGCCACCAGATGATGCGGCTCTCCATGGACCTCGCCACCGGAACGGCGGGCTGTCTGCTGGCGCTCGGCGCGGCCCTCGACGGGCCCGGCCCGGCACACCTGCCGTTCCTCCCGCCGCTCACGCGGCCCTGAAGACGCGGCCGCAGTCCCGCGGTCGTGACACCACCCCTGTCCCCATGACGAAAGGACACGATCATGGCTCTTCTCGACCTGCAGACGATGGAGTCCGACGAGCACACCGGCGGCGGCGGCGCGAGCACCGTCAGCCTGCTGTCCTGCATCAGCGCCGCGAGCGTCCTGCTCTGTCTGTGACGCACACCGCGTGACCAAGGCTCCGGGTGGCCTCCTCCCCTCGCGGGAGGGGCCGCCCGGGGCCCTCACTCTTCTCCGGGAGCAGGCAGCATGGCAGGTCCGCACCAGCGAGACGACACGGTGACCCGCGAGAGCCGGGCGCTGCTGCGCACGGCCGCCCGGCACAGCGCGACCCGCCGCACGGCCCTGTCCTCGGCCGAGGTCGCGTCGGCCGGCGCCGCGCTGCTGCTGCCGGCGGCGCTGGGACGGACCCTGGACCTGCTGCTGGCGCACGAACCCGCCACGCGCTGGGTGCTCCTGTGCGCGGGACTCGTTCTGCTGTCGGCCGTACTCGACGCGGCCGGGACGGTGCTCCACGGCACCGTGGACGCCCGCACCACCGCATGGCTGCGCCGCCGCGCGACGAGCCATGTGCTGGCCCTCGGCCCCCGGGCCCAGGACCGCTTCCCGGCCGGCGAGCTGGTCGCCCGGCTCGTCGGGAACGCCGCCGCGGCCGGAACGGAACCCGCCGCCCGCGCCGCGCTGCCGGCCGCGGTCGTCGTGCCGGCCGGGGGTGTCGTCGCGCTGGCGGTGATCGACCCGTGGCTGGCGGTCGTCCTGCTCGCCGGGGCACCGCCGCTGTATCTGCTGTTGCGCGCGCTGGCCCGTGACACCTCCGCCTGCGTCGCCGACTACCAGCAGGTGCAGGGGCGGATGGCGGCGACACTCGCGGAGGCCGTCACCGGACGGCGCACGATCCGCGCGGCCGGACTCCAGCAGCGGGAGACGGCGCGCATCCTCGCGCCGCTGCCCGAACTGTCCCGCGCGGGCCACCGCATGTGGCGGGTGCAGGGCCGGGCCGCCGCGCAGGCGGTCGCGGTCGCGCCGCTGCTGCAACTGGCGGTGGTGGCGGTCGCGGGCCTGCTCCTGGCGCGGCACCGGCTGACGGCCGGGGACCTGCTCGCCGCGTCCCGGTACGCGGTGCTCGCCACCGGTGTCGGCGCGCTCGTCGGCCGGCTCACCGCCGTGGCGCGGGCCCGCGCGGCGGCCGGACGGCTAGGCGAGCTGCACGCCGTGCCCGCGCCGCGGCACGGCGGACGCCGGCTGCCCGAGGGCGGGCCGGGGCGCCTGGAGCTGCGTGGGGTGATCGCGCGGCGCGGCGAGCGCACGGTGCTCGACGGGGTCGACCTGGTGGTGTCCGGCGGGACCACCCTCGCTCTCGTCGGCCGCTCCGGGACCGGCAAGTCACTGCTCGCCGCGCTCGCCGCACGGCTCGCCGACCCGGACGCCGGGGAGGTCCTGCTCGACGGGGTGCCCCTGCGCGAGCTGTCCCACGCGGAGCTGCGTGCCGCGGTGGCCTGCGCCTTCGACCGCCCGGTGCTGCTCGGCACCACGGTGGAGGACGCGCTCGCCCTCGGTCTCCCGCGCCCCTCCCCCGCCCGGGTCCGGGAGGCGGCCCGTACCGCCCACGCCGACGACTTCGTGCGGCGCCTGCCCGCCGGGTACGCCACCGCCTGCGCCGACGCCCCGCGCTCCGGCGGCGAGTCCCAGCGCCTCGGTCTTGCACGGGCCTTCGCCCGGGGCGGGCGGCTGCTCGTCCTGGACGACGCGCTGTCCAGCCTCGACACGGTCACCGAGCATCGCGTCACCGAGGCCCTCACCGCCCCCGGCACGCACGGCACCCGACTGCTCGTCGCCCACCGCGCCGCCACGGCCGCCCGCGCTGACGCCGTGGCCTGGCTGGACGGCGGACGCGTCCGCGCGGTGGGACGGCACGAGACGCTGTGGCGGGACCCCGGCTACCGGGCGGTGTTCGCCGGCGCGGCCCCGGAAGAGGTACGGCGGTGAGCGGCGCGGGACGTACGGCGGTGCGGGGCGGGCTCTTGGCCAGGGGGACGCGTTTTCTGCACCGGCGGTGGCCCGTGCTGCTGCGGCTGGCCGGCTGGTCGGTGCTGGAGACCGGCCAGACCTTCCTGCTCGGGTACGGCCTCGCCCGCGCCCTGGACGACGGGTTCCTGGCCGGGCGGGCCGGGACGGGGCTGCTCTGGCTGGCGGTGGCCGGCGTGGGGGTGCTGGTCGGCGCGCTGGGCACCGGGCGGGTGTACGGCGCCGTCGCCGCGCTGGTGGAACCGCTGCGGGACCGGCTGGTGACCCTGGTGGTGGAACGCGGCGTGCGCGAGGCGGACGACGGGGCACTGTCCGGCCTCACCCAGCAGGTGGAGATCGCGCGGGACACCTTCGCCGGGCTGGTGATGGTGGCGCGGTCGTTCGTGTTCACGTCAGTCGGCGCGGTCGCCGGGCTGCTCGCCCTCGCCCCGCCCCTGCTGCTCGTCGTGGGGCCGCCGCTGGCCGCCGGTGTGGCGCTGTTCGCGATGACGCTCCGGCCGCTGGCCCGGCGGCAGGAGACCTACCTCGCCGCCGACGAGGCGCTCGCCGCGCGCCTCGGCGCCGTCTGTCCCGGGCTGCGGGACATCACCGCGTCCGGGGCGGAGGAACGGATCGCGGCGGACGTCGGGGCCGACATCGACGCCGAACTGCGTGCCGCACGCTCCCTGGCCCGCTTCTCCGTGCTGCGCACGGCGGCCCTCGCCGTCGGCGGCCATCTGCCGGCCGTCCTGCTGCCGGCCGCGGCGCCCTGGCTCCTGTCCCGCGGTGTCACTCCCGGTGCACTGGTCGGCGCCCTCGCCTATGTCACCCAGTCCCTGCTGCCCGCGCTGCGCACCCTCGTCCACGGCCTCGGCACGAGCGGCGCCCGCCTGACGGTGGTCCTGCGCCGGCTGGCACCGCGGGCGGACGCCGCAGAGCAGGGGGCGGGCGATGAGCAGGGGGCGGTCGCGGCGGTCCGTTCGCCGGCTCCCGTGGCCCCACCGGCTCCGGCGCCCGCCGAGGCCGCCCTGTGCCTGACCGGCGTGACCTTCTCCTACGGCCCCGGTGCGGCCCCCGTGATCGACGACCTCGACCTCACGCTCCCGCAGGGCGCCCATCTGGTCGTCGTCGGGCCGAGCGGCATCGGGAAGTCGACGCTCACCGCGCTCGTCGCGGGGCTGCTCGAGCCGGTGCGCGGCGGTATCCGCGTGTACGGCGCGCCGGTGCCCTCGGCGCGGGCCGCAGCGCTGCGGGTGCTCGTGCCGCAGGAGGCGTACGTCCACAGCGGCACCCTCGGGGAGAACCTGAGCCTGCTGCGGCCGGATCCGGTGCCCGAGCCCGAGCTGCTCGCGGCGGCCGACGCGGTCGGGCTCACGCCGCTGCTGGAGCGGCTCGGCGGACCGGGGGCGCCCGTGGACCCGGCGGCGCTGTCGGCGGGTGAACGGCAGCTGATCGCACTGACCCGGGCCCATCTGTCGTACGCGCCGCTGGTGCTGCTGGACGAGGCGACCTGCCATCTGGACGCGGAGGCGGAGGAGCGCGCGGAGCGGGCCTTCGCCCGGCGGACGGGTGGGACGCTGGTCGTCGTGGCCCACCGCATCAGCTCGGCGCGGCGCGCCGACCGTGTGCTGGTGCTGGACGGCCGGCGCACGGCGTACGGCACGCACGGCGAGCTGCTGGCCGGCTCGCCGCTGTACCGCGACCTGGTCGGCCACTGGGCCACCCCCTCAGACCCAGCCCTGGCCCTGGGAGATACGGATGGCGTCGATGCGGTTGCGGGCGCCGGTCTTGCGGGTGATGGCCGCCATGTAGTTGCGCACCGTGCCGTGGGACAGGTGCAGGCTCCCGGCGATCTCCGCGACGGAGGCACCGCCGGCGGCGAGGGATAACACGCTCAGCTCCCGCCGGGTCAGCGGCATCTCGGCGGCCTCCAGGAAGCCGAAGCCGAGGGAGTCGTCGACGAAACGTTCCCCCTTGGCGACGCGCCGGATGCCCTCGACCAGGCGCTCGGGCGCGCCCTCCTTGCCGATGTAGCCGAGCGCGCCCGCCTCCCTGGCTCTTCGCAGCAGCCCCGGCCGGTGCGCGTCGGCCAGCACCAGCAGCCGCGGCCCCGTGCCGTCCGCCGGCCGCCCGCACAGCTCCCCGAGCGGCGGGACGCCCGGTGCGTCGGAGCACTCCAGGTCCGCCGCGCACACGTCGGGCCGTACCGACCGCATCCGGCCCGGCGCGGCGCGCCATGAGGTGTCGTAGACGCGCAGGTCGTCCTCCCGGCGCAGCCAATCCGCGAGGACGGACCGCACCAGAGACGCGTCATGGACCAGAAGTACCCGGATCAATGCTGCCCCTTCAGCTCGTTGCGCCGGAGTCGTGGTGGTGAACGCGTGCCCCATTGTTGGCGTTCGTGACGTTCCCCGGTGGCGGAGATCCGGCCAACGCGAGGCGCGGGGGCGCACGGGTGCAGCCCGTGCACCGCCCCGCGCTCCGACTGCCCGGGCATGATCGCCCGCCGGGCGGGGTAGCCGGACGGGTTTGCGTCGGCGCAGGGCGTCGGCAACGATCCTTCCGCCCACCGGGCCGCCGCGACGGCCGATGGCGCCGCCCGTCACGGCGGCTCGCGGGCGCTCGCCGTGCGCGGCTCGGCCCGGCGAGGCAGATTTGATCCCTGGGACCTCCCCGGGGCTTTCCGGCGTGCCTGCGGGGAATGCGTGCAACGTCGGGTCCGCGGCCGACGCGGGCGGGCGAGGAGGTGGTCGGCGTGACCGACGGGCAGCCGCCCGGGCATGCTGCGCCGGCTCCAAGGGAGCCGGACGGCGGACCGGCCAGCGAGAAGCCGGACGAGAAAGCGGCCCGCGGGAGGCAGGACAGCGGACCACTCCTGTCGCTGGCGCTGACGGCGATGCTGGAGGACGTCGGGGCGCACTCCGGCGCGGTGTACCTGCGGGTTCCCGACGAGCCGGTGCTGGAGATGGCGGTGATGGTCGGGCTGCCCCGGGCGTTCGCCGCCCCGTGGGAACGGGTCGGGCTCGGCGCGCCGATCCCGGTCGCGGAGGCTGCCCGCGAGCGGCGCCCGGTGTGGGTGGGCGGCGAGGAGGAGATGGCCCGCCGCTACCCCCGGATCTCGGTGGTGCTCCCCTACCCCTTCGGGCTGGCCGCGCTGCCGGTGGCCACGGAGTCCACGGTGTACGGGGCGGTGTTCGTCACCTGGCCCGGCGGGCGTCCGGCCGAGCCGCAGCAGGACGAGCTCCGGCGGCTGACCACGGCCTGCGACCACCTCGCCCGGCAGCTGGAGCGGGTCGCCGCCGAGGGCCGGCCGCTGCGGTCCGAGCCCGACCTGCTCGCCACGCCGCCCCCGGAGGGGCTGACCGGCTCGCTCGGCTCCGCCGAGGCGGCCCGGATGGTGGCGCGGCTGCCGTACGGGCTGTGCTCGCTGGACCTGAACGGCCGGGTCTCCTTCATCAACGCGGCGGCGGCCGAGCTGCTGGGCGTCGAGGTGGACGCTCTGCTCGGCAACCAGCCGTGGATCACGCTGCCCTGGCTGCGCGATCCGATGTACGAGGACCGCTACCGGGCCGCGCTGATCAGCCAGCAGGTCACGTCGTTCGTGGCGATGCGCCCGCCCGGCACGTGGCTGTCGTTCCGCCTGTATCCGAGCACGACCGGGCTGAGCGTGCGCATCTCCCGGGCCCGTGCGGTGTCGGAGCTGTACCGGGCCGGTCCGCAGCCCGGGGACGCGCCGTCCCGGCTGGTGACCATCTCGCAGGTGCTGAGCCTGGCGGGGGCGCTGACCGAGGCGGTGGGCGTGCAGGACGTGGTGGAGCTGGTCGCACAGGAGCTGGCCCCGGCCATCGGCAGCCGGGCCGTGGTGCTGCTCGGCTCGCGGGCCGGCCGGCTGCATGTGCTGGGGCACCGCGGCTACCCGGACGCGCACCTCGTGGAGCGGTTCGACGGGACGCCGATGACCGAGGCGACACCCGGCACGCAGGCCCTCAGCAGCGGGGTGCCCGCGTTCTTCGCCTCGCAGCGGGAGCTGGAGCGGCTGTATCCGTCCCGCTACGCCACCCCCGACGGCTTCGCGGCCTGGGCGTATCTGCCGCTCATCGCCTCGGGACGTCCGGTCGGCACCTGCGTTCTCGCCTACGCCGAACCGCACCCGTTCCCGGCCGACGAACGCGCGGTGCTGACAAGTCTCGGCGGACTGATCGCGCAGGCACTGGAACGCGCTCTGCTGTACGACGTCAAACACCAGCTGGCGCACGGGCTGCAAGAGGCTCTGCTGCCGCACTCGCTGCCGCCGCTGCCCGGCATCGACGCGGCCGCCCGCTATCTGCCCGCGACCCGCGGCATGGAGATCGGCGGCGACTTCTACGACCTGGTGCCCTCTCCGCCGCTGGCCGCGGCGGTCATCGGGGACGTCCAGGGGCACAACGTGACGGCGGCGGGGCTGATGGGGCAGATCCGCACCGCGGTACGGGCGTACACGACCGTCGGGCACAGCCCGGGCGAGGTCATGAGCGCCACCAACCGGCTGCTGATCGACCTCGGCTCCGACCTGTTCGCCTCCTGCCTGTACCTGCGGCTGGACCCGGGGCGCGGGCGCGCGGTGATGGCGCGGGCCGGGCATCCGCCGCCGCTGCTGCGCCGGCCGGACGGGCGGGTGAAGGTGCTCGACCGGGCGGGCGGTCCGCTTCTGGGCATCGACGCGTCGGCCGCGTACGCGACGACCGAGTTCCCGCTGCCGCCCGGCGCGCTGCTCCTGCTGTACACCGACGGGCTGATCGAGTCCCCGGGCACCGACATCGAGGACGCGCTGGCCGAGCTGGGCGAGCGGCTCGCCGACTGCGGCGACGTGCCTCTCGGCGAACTCGCCGACACTCTCGTCAGGCAGTACACCGCCGGGGAGGAAAGGATCGACGACGTGGCACTGCTGCTCCTGCGGGCGCGCTGAGCCGGTCGCGGTGAGCGGTCCGGCCCTCCCGCCGGAGGACCGGACCGTCTCCCCTGCCGGCCGGGAACCGCGGTGAGGCCGGTCAGGGGGTCCGGAGCGGGACGAGGTCAGTTCGTCCCGGTGAGCGCGGAGCCGTCGCCCGCGCCGGAGCCGTCCTGCGCGCCGGAGCCGTCGCCCGTGGCCGAACCGTCGCCGGCTCCGCTGCCGGACTGGCCCGCGCCGCTGCCGGACTGGCCGGCACCGGACTGCTGGTCACCCGCGCCCTGGCCCGCGCCACCGGCACCGGCGCCGCCACCCGCGCCCAGCGTCGCCCCCGTCGCCTGCAGTGCCGTCGTGACCGGCTGGAAGAACGTCTCCCCGCCGGAGGTGCAGTCGCCGCTGCCGCCGGAGGTGAGCCCGACCGCGAGGCCGTCCTGGGTGAACAGGGAGCCGCCGCTGTCGCCGGGTTCGGCGCACACGTTCGTCTGGATGAGTCCGGTGACCGTGCCCTCGGGGTAGTTGACGGTGGCGTCGAGTCCGAGGACCTGCCCGTCGTGCAGTCCCGTCGTGCTGCCCATCCGGAAGACCTGCTGGCCGACGGTCGCGTCCGCGGCCTGGCTGATCTGCACGGTCTGCCCGCCGCCGGCATTGACCTCGCTGGGCGCCTGCGTGTTCGGGTCGTCGTACTTCACGAGGGAGAAGTCGCCGTTGCCGGGGAAGACCGCCTGGTCGACGGTGGCGATGGGCTGTCCGTTCTGGGCGTCGGACCACTGCTTGGCGGCGACCCCGCAGTGACCGGCCGTCAGGAAGGCGGGCGAGCCGTCGGACGCCGTGACGTTGAAGCCGAGGGAGCAGCGCGCCCCGCCGCCGAAGATGGCGTCGCCGCCGGAGACGAAGGTCTTGAAGGTCCCGGTGGACTTCTTCACCGTGGCCATGCCGGGGCCGAGGCTCCGCACGGTCGACTGGAGCCGCTCCCACCGCGCGCCGGTGACGGTGCGGTCGGCGGTGACCAGCAGCTTGTCGGTGCGCGGGTCGATCGCCCAGGCGGTGCCGGGTATGGAGGCGCGGTCCTTCAGCGTGCGGGCGCCCGACTTCAGGGCGGCCAGGCTGTGGGCGACCTCGCGCACGGCCGCGCCCGCCTTCTTGGCCTGCACGACGACGTTGTTGTTGTCACCGGGGACGACGTTGACGACGAGTTGGCGCTTGCCCGCGTCGTAGTAGGAGCCGGCGAAGGAGTCGCCCAGCAGACCGGAGAGCTGCGCTGCCAGGCCCTGGGCGTCGGCGGCCTTGAGGGTGCGCGGGGCGGGCGTGCCCGAGGCGCCGTCCTGCGAGGCGTTGGCCTGGGGCAGCAGGATCGCGGCCGCGCCGAGGGCCGCCACACCGCCCGCCGCCATCGCTGCCTTGCGCTTCGGGATTCGCTTGTGACTCAACCTTCTCGCCCTCCTGGGGGTTGTGGGGGTCTGGGCCCTGTCAGCGGCGCCTGGATGGCCGTTGGTACGCAGGGGGCGGGCGGGGCGTTCAACGCGGTGGCCCAACCGGTCGGCCGCGCACGGCGATTCGGCCAGTACACGAACGGGGATCGGCCGGGACACGAAGAGGAGTCGCCCGGAACACGAAGGGGGATCGGCCGGGACACGGGCGTGGCGGGCCGCGTGCGGGAAGAATCCCCGCATGACGATGACGACCGCCGAGGCGGACAAGATCCTCTCCGGCAACTTCGCGCCCTGGGTGCTGGATCTGGGGCTGTCCGTGCAGGAGATCGAGCCGGGCCGGGCGACGCTGCGGCTGCCCTGGTCGGACCGGCTGGCCCGGGAGGGCGGGGCGCTGTCGGGGCAGGCGCTGATGGCGGCCGCCGACACCGCGACCGTGCTCGCCGTGTCGGCGGCGCGCGACGGCTATGTCCCGATGACGACCGTGCAGCAGTCGACGTCCTTCCAGCGCGCCGTGACCGGGGCGGACGTCCTGGTCACGGCGGTGCTCACCAAGCTGGGCCGCCGCACGGCGTTCGCGGACGTGTCGCTCGTCGACGCGGCCTCGGGCGAACTCGCCGCACAGGCCACCACGGTGTACGCACTGCTCGGCTGACGCGGGCGGTCTCGGACCGGTGACGGCTGACGCGGGCGGTCTCGGACCGGTGACGGCTGACGCGATGCGTGTCGGACGGGCGACGGCCGACACGATCGGTATCGGTCCGGCGACGGTCGGTTGCGGACACTGAACGGAATATCTGCTTCAGGGAATCTGCACATCGAATGCTCAACCAGGTCACCGGGCGCCGCGGATCTGCACAACCGCGCGGCGCCCGGTCTTCGTTTGCGCCAAGTGCCCGATTCGGCCGGCGAACCGCAAGCCACGGTGTGCGCCGAAGCGGAGCAAGGTGTGAAGAAGTCGCCGACACGGCGTGGGCACGCCTGCACCTTTGGACCGGTGAGCGGCACAAGTGCCCAGGTGAGAGCCATGGTTGATTGGAAGCGCGCGGTCGCCGCGTGCTTTTATCCAACGCACCGCGGGGATCCCCCGTGACCCCCGGTACCCCCCTTGTGACATACCCATATGAAGGGAAGTTCCATCATGAACTCCACCCCCCAGGTTGCGACCGTCGAGATCTCCGACGCCGAGCTGGACAACGTCTCCGGCGGTCTGTCCGTCAACGCCCTGAACACCGTCACCGGTGCCCTCAACGGCGTTGCCCCGGTCTCCGGCCTGGTGGACACCGCCGTCGGCACCGTCGAGGGTGTCACCGGCCTGAACACCGCCCCGGTCACCAACCTGGTCGCCGGTCTCTGATCGCACCCTTTTGTGCCCCCGGGTCCCGGAAGCCGCCCCCCGGCTCCGGGACCCACGGGTGTGCCATCGGTGCAGTTGTCGATGTAGGTGACCGTGCAGTTCCGCCAACAGGCCCTCGCCAAGCTCCAGTCGCCGGAGGAGCTCGATCTTCCGGTGCGTCTCGCCCGCCCGCAGGGCTGGCTCGTGCTGTCGGTGACGGTGGTCGCGATCGTGGCCGCCTCGGTGTGGGCGGTGACCGGTTCCGTGGCCTCCACGGTCAGCGCACCGGCCGTTCTCACCCATGGGGAGGGCAGTTACGTCCTGCAGAGCCCGGTCGCGGGCCAGGTGACGGCGGTCCTCGCCGAAGAGGGCGCCCGGCTGCCCGCGAACGCCCCGGTGCTGAAGGTCCGCACGGCCGAGGGCGAGACCACGGTCCGCACGGTCGCGGCGGGTCGCATCACGGCGCTCGCCGCCACGATCGGGCAGATCGTCTCCACCGGCGCGAACGTCGCGGCCGTGGAGAAGGTCGCCCACGCCGGCGACCCGCTGTACGCCACCGTGTACGTCCCGGCCGAGAACGCCTCCACCATTCCCGCGCACGCCGCCGTCGACCTGACCGTGCAGACGGTGCCGGCGCAGCAGTACGGCGTGCTGCGCGGCCATGTGAAGTCCGTGGACCGCACCGCCCAGTCGGCGCAGGCCATCGGCGCGTTCCTCGGGGACAGCCAGCTCGGCGAGCAGTTCACGAAGAAGGGCCGACCGGTGGCCGTCACGGTCGAACTGGACACGTCGCCGAGCACGAAGAGCGGCTACCGCTGGTCGTCCGCGGACGGGCCGCCGTACCCTCTGACCTCCATGACCCTGGCCACGGGTTCGATCCACCTGGCCGATCAGCGTCCCGTCGATTGGCTGCTGCCGTGACCACCGCCGCCCCCGAGACGCGGGGCCGGCGCCGCGCCGCCCCGCCGAAGCGCTCCGTGCCGAAGCCGCGCGCGAGGACCGTGCGCACCCCGACCGTGCTGCAGATGGAGGCCGTGGAGTGCGGCGCCGCCTCGCTGGCCATGGTGCTCGGCCATTACGGCCGGCACGTCCCGCTGGAGGAGCTGCGCATCGCCTGCGGCGTCTCCCGCGACGGTTCACGCGCCTCCAACCTGCTGAAGGCCGCCCGCAGTTACGGCCTGACGGCCAAGGGCATGCAGATGGACCTGGCGGCACTGGCCGGGGTCAAGGCACCCGCGATCCTGTTCTGGGAGTTCAACCACTACGTCGTCTACGACGGGATGGGCCGCCGGTTCGGCCGTCGCGGCGTGTTCGTCAACGACCCCGCCAAGGGACGCCGGTTCGTCACCCTGGAGGACTTCGACGGCAGCTTCACCGGTGTGGTGCTGGTGATGGAGCCGGGCGAGAACTTCACCACCGGTGGCCGCAAACCCGGCGTGTGGGGGGCGATGCCCGCCCGTCTGAAGGGCACCGCGGGCACCCTGCCGGCAGCGGTGCTGGCGAGCCTGCTGCTGGTGCTGGTGGGCGCGGCGGTGCCCGCGCTGAGCCGCACCTATATCGACATGTTCCTGATCGGCGGCCAGACTTCGCTGCTGGGCGTGCTGTTTGCGTCCATGGCGGCGTGTGTCGCGCTCACCGTGGCGCTGACCTGGCTGCAACAGGCGAATCTGCACCACGGCCGGATCATCTCCTCGACGCTCTCCAGCGCCCGCTTCCTGCGCCATCTGCTGCGGCTGCCGGTGACCTTCTTCTCCCAGCGCAGCCCGGCCGACCTGGTGCAGCGGCTCCAGTCCAACGACCAGGTCGCCGAGACCCTGGCCCGCGATCTGGCGGCGGCGGGCGTGGACGCGGTGGTCGTCGTGCTGTACGCGATCCTGCTGTACACCTACGATCCGCAGCTGACGGTCGTCGGCATCGGTGTGGCCCTGCTGAACGTGGTCGCCATGCGGGTGGTCATCCGGCTGCGGGCGACGCGCACGGCGAAGCTGCGCGCGGACAGCGCCCGGCTGACCAACACCGCCTACACCGGCCTTCAGCTGATCGAGACGATGAAGGCGACCGGCGGCGAGGACGGCTACTTCCGCAAGTGGGCCGGACAGCACGCCACCACGCTGGAGGAGCAGCAACGGCTCGGCGTGCCGAGCGCCTGGCTGGGTGTGGTCGCGCCGACGCTGGCCACGCTGAACAGCGCGCTGATCCTGTGGATCGGCGGCATGCGGGCGATCGAGGGACACATCTCGGTCGGTCTGCTGGTCGCGTTCCAGGCGCTGGTCACCCGGTTCACCGCTCCCCTGACCCGGCTGAACGGCGTCGCGGGGCGCATCCAGGACTTCGCCGCGGACGTGGCCCGGCTGAAGGACGTGGAGAACTTCCGCGCCGATCCGCTCTACGGCCGCACGGGCGGCGCCGACTCCACGCGCCGGCTGCACGGCCACGTCGAGCTGCAGAACATCACCTTCGGCTACAGCCCGCTGGACAAGCCGCTGCTGACCGGGTTCGACCTGACGGTCGGCCCCGGCCGGCAGGTCGCCCTGGTCGGCGGCTCGGGCAGCGGCAAGTCGACGGTGTCCCGGCTGATCGCGGGCCTGTACACACCGTGGGAGGGCGTGATCCGCATCGACGGGCAGCGCCTGGAGGACATCCCGCGCGGCGCGCTCGCGGCCTCGGTGTCCTTCGTCGACCAGGACGTGTTCCTGTTCGAGGGCACGGTCCGGGACAACGTGGCGCTGTGGGACCCGTCGATCCCCGACGACGCGGTGCTGGAGGCGCTGCGCGACGCGGCGCTGTACGACGTGGTGATGCGCCGGCCCGGCGGCATCCACAGCAAGGTGGAGCAGGACGGCCGCAACTTCTCCGGCGGGCAGCGCCAGCGGCTGGAGATCGCGCGTGCCCTGGTGCGCCGCCCGAGCATCCTCGTCCTGGACGAGGTCACCAGCGCCCTGGACGCCGAGACCGAGCAGATCGTGATGGACAACCTGCGTCGCCGCGGCTGCGCCTGCGTGGTCATCGCGCACCGGCTGAGCACGGTGCGCGACAGCGACGAGATCGTCGTGCTCCAGCACGGCCAGATCGTCGAGCGCGGGCGGCACGAGGAGCTGGTGGCGCTGGGCGGCGCGTACGCGGCGCTGGTCAGGGAGCGGTGAGATGACGGCCGTACACGAAGGTGACCTGGTACTCGGCGCGTTCGGGCAGCTGGGGACGCCGCTGAACTGTGCGGGCCTCGGCCGGCTGGACCTGGAGGGCCCTCAGGTGCTCTGGCTGGTCGCGGCCGGGGCGCTGGACCTGTTCGCGGTCGACGCCGCCCAGCAGGGCCACTGGCACCACCTGGGACGCCTGGAGGCGGGCTCGCTGCTGCTCGGCCCGGTCGCCGGGCCGCAGCACACGCTCGTCGCCCGCCCGGTGCGCGACTGCGTGATGCACCGCATCGCGCTGCGCGAGCTGTACCAGCCCGCGCAGACGCAGACGTGGAGTTACGACGAGTACGGCAACCCGCAGTACGTGCCGCCGACGACGAGTCCGCTGGAGTACGCCCTCGCGCTCGGCGTCGGCCGCGGTCTGTCGGTCCTGTTCCAGGCGCCGATGGCCGACGAACACCCGGCCGAGGGCGGGGGCGCCCCCGCGCGAGCGTATTCGAGCGCGGGGGACGATGACGACGTGTTCTGGATGCAGGTGCCGCCCGGCAGCGTCCAGTACGGCTCCCTGTACGGACAGGAGGCGGCCGCCGACCTGCTGATGGACCCGGCGGTGTGGCAGGGCATGGTCGACCAGCAGTACCGGCTGCTGGCCACCCTGGACCGCTGGATCGAGCAGCTGGAACGCACCCACGAGACCCGCACGGCCGCCGGCATCAAGGCCGGTGAGGCGGTGCGTGCCCAGGCCGACCGCACCCTGCTCGCCTCCATCGGGCGCACCTCCGCGACGCGCACCACGTCCGCCGACGCGGACGCCACCTACGCGGCCTGCAAGCTGGTCGCCGAGGCCGCCGGGATCACGCTGACCGGACCGCCGCAGTCCGGCACCGGTGACGACCGCCTCGATCCGGTCGAGCGGGTCGCGCTCGCCTCGCGGCTGCGCACCCGGGCCGTACGGCTGCACGGCCGCTGGTGGCGGGAGAACGCCGGGCCGCTGGTCGGCCAACGGGCGCTGTCCGGGGCGCCGGTGGCACTGCTGTGGCGACGCGGCGGTTATGTCGCCGTCCACCCGGCGACCGGGCGGGAGACGCCGGTGGAGAAGGCGAACGCCGGGGAGTTCGAACCGCGCGCGGTGATGTTCTACCGGCCGCTGCCCGAGAAGGGGCTCGGGCCGCTGGGGCTGCTGCGGTTCACTCTGCGCGGCACCCGCTCGGACCTGATGTGGCTGCTGCTGGCGGGGCTGGTGACCGTGGCGATCGGCGCGCTGGTGCCGGTGGCGACGGGCCGCGTGCTCGGCGAGTACGTGCCGCGGGCGCAGTCCGGGCTGATCGTGCAGATGTGCCTGGCGGTGATGGTCTCCAGTGTGGTGGCGGCGGCGTTCATGCTGCTGCAGAACCTCACCATCCTGCGGCTGGAGGGCCGGATCGAGGCCACGCTGCAACCGGCCGTGTGGGACAGGCTGCTGCGGCTGCCGACGAAGTTCTTCGCGCAACGCTCCACGGGTGAACTGGCGAGCGCGGCGATGGGCGTCAGCGCGATGCGCCGGCTGCTGGCGGGGGTCGGCCCGTCGGTGGCGCAGTCGGTCACGGTCGGCGCGATGAACCTGGGGCTGCTGCTGTGGTTCAGCGTGCCGATGGCCATGGCGGCGATCGGCATGCTCGTGGTCATCGCGGGTGTGTTCACGGCGCTGGGGCTGTGGCAGGTGCGCTGGCAGCGCAAGCTGGTGGTGCTCACCAACAAGCTGAACAACCAGGCATTCCAGACCCTGCGCGGACTGCCGAAGCTGCGGGTGGCGGCGGCCGAGAACTACGCCTACGCGGCGTGGGCGTCCCAGTTCGCGCGCAGCCGTGAGCTGCAGCAGCGGCTGGGGAAGATCAAGAACCTCAACTCGGTGCTGGGCGCGGTGTATCTACCGCTGTGCTCGCTGCTGATGTTCATGCTGCTGGCCGGTCCGGCGCGCGGTGCGCTGTCGGCGGCCGACTTCCTCACCTTCAACACGTCGGTGACGATGCTGCTGACCTCGGTCACCCAGCTGACCGGCGCCTTTGTCTCCGCGGTGGCGGCGCTGCCGCTGTTCGAGGAGATCAGGCCGGTGCTGGAGGCCGCGCCGGAGGTGCCCGCGGCGAGCACCCGGCCGGGTCCGCTGTCCGGGGCGATCGAGGCGCGCCGGCTGTCGTTCCGCTACTCCGACGACGGGCCGCTCGTCCTGGACGACGTGTCGTTCGAGGTCCACCCGGGTGAGTTCGTGGCGGTCGTCGGCCCGAGCGGCTGCGGCAAGTCCACACTGCTGCGGCTGCTGATCGGCTTCGACAGACCTCTTTCCGGCAGCGTCCTGTACGACGGGCAGGACCTGGCCGCCCTCGACCAGTCGGCGGTGCGGCGGCAGTGCGGGGTGGTGCTCCAGCACGCGCAGCCGTTCACCGGGTCGATCCTGGACGTCATCTGCGGCACCGAGCCGTACACGCCGGAGGAGGCGATGGCGGCGGCCGAGATGGCGGGGCTCGCCGAGGACATCCAGCGGATGCCGATGGGGCTGCACACCATCGTCGCCGGCAACGGGGCGATCTCCGGCGGGCAGCGGCAGCGGCTGATGATCGCGCAGGCGCTGATCCGGCGCCCGCGGATCCTGTTCTTCGACGAGGCGACCAGCGCCCTGGACAACGAGACGCAGCGCACGGTGATCGAGTCCACCAAGGCGCTGAACGCGACGCGGATCGTCATCGCGCACCGCCTGTCGACGGTGCTGGACGCGGACCGTGTGATCGTGATGGAGAACGGCAGGGTGGCCCAGCAGGGGCCGCCCGCGCAGCTGCTCGCCGACACGGGCGGGCGGCTGCACGAGCTGGTGCGACGGCAGATGACGTGACGTTCTCCTTCGTCGAGGTGGGTCAGTCGAGGCCGGGCACCGGGGCGCCGGAGGGAAGTCCGGCGTCGATGTAGGCGGCGTAGAGCGCCTTCCAGTCGGCGGTGGGGCCGGCGTGCGGCCCCTGGAGGCGCTCGCCGCGCGCCGCGGCGTCGAGTGCGGCGAGGCAGACCTCCCACCCGGCGCCGTTGCGGGCGGCGCTGTCCGGTGCGGCGAGGACGTTGGTGAGGGTGAAGCGGGTGCGCCCCTCGGTGAGCTCCTCCAGGTCGAAGCGGAGTTCGTCGTCGCCCCAGGAGAAGGACAGGTGCCGGGGCGGGTCGACCGCGACGACCCGGCCGGTGGAGTCCGGCATGGCCGGGTCGCCGCGGAAGGCGACGGTGCCGCCGGGGCGCAGGTCGAACTCGGCGCGGGAGGGGAACCACTGGGCGAGTTCGTCGGGGTCGGTGACGAAACGCCAGACGCGGTCCACGGGGTGGTCGTAGGTGCGGCTGAAGCGGACCGCGGGGCGGCCGTCGTCGAGGGTGAGGTAGGTGCCGGTGAGGTCGGCGGCCATGGCGGATCAGTCCTTCGAGGTGGGGGGTTCCTGAGGGGGCTCGGGGGCCCCGGCGTTCCCGGACGCCTCCGGCGTGCCGTCGAGGCGGCGGCCGAGGGCGTCCAGGCTCGTGTTCCACAGCCTGCGGTAGGGGGCGAGCCAGGCGTCCAGCGCGGCGATCGGGGCCGGGTCGAGGGCGTAGACGCGGCGCTGCGCCTCCTGCCGTACCCGGACCAGGCCGGCCTGCCTGAGCACCTTGAGGTGCTTGGAGGTGCTGGGCTGGCTCAGTCCGCGGGCCTCGACGATCTCGCCGACGGACCGCGGCCGCTCCAGCAGCAGCGCGACGATGGCGCGCCGGTGCGGGTCGGCGAGGGCGGTCCACAGCGAGGCGTCGTAGTCCATGGGCCTCAATATTCCCTTCTGGTTATATTCCTGTCAAGGAATGCACAGGTGCGTAGTGGCATGATCCCACCGCGCTGGGTACTCGCCATCCATGCGGATGAGTGTGGTGGACGTCGGATCGAACACAGTCCGGCTGGTGGTCGCGGACGCGGAGGGCGGGGTGCCGCTGCCGGTGCACACCGCCAAGTGGCGGCTCAGACTGGGACAGCGGGTCAGACCCGGGGACCCGATTCCCGAGGAGGACATGGTCCAGCTCGCCGACGCGGTCGCCGCGGCGAGCCGGGCCGCGGCGAAGTGGGGCGCGGCGGGGCCGCTGGCGTTCGCGACCGCCGTCGTACGGGCCGCGCCGAACCGGGTCGAGGTGCTGCGGGAGGTGCGGACCCGCACCGGAGTGGACCTGTGCACCCTGCCGGGTGAGCTGGAGGCCGAGCTGACGTTTCTGGCGGCGCGGCGCTGGATGGGCTGGCGGTCGGGTCCGCTGGCACTGCTGGACATCGGCGGCGGTTCGCTCGAGGTCGCCTTCGGGCGCGGCCGGCTGCCGGACTTCGTGGCCTCGCTGCCGCTGGGCGCGGCGCGGCTGACGCATGAGTTCCTCGAGGGCGGCCAGGATCCGCCCGCGCCGGAACAGCTGAGGGCGCTGCGCCGCCGGGTGCGCCACGAGCTGCGGGACGTGGCGGCGCGCATCCGGTGGGAGGGCCCGCGCACGGCGGCCGCCACCTCGCGCACCTTCCAGCAGCTGGGGCGGTTGTGCGGGGCGGCGCCCGGCCGGCACGGGCCGTTCGTGGAGCGGGAGCTGCACCGCGCGGACCTGCGACGGGCCGCCGCCCGGCTGGCCGAGCTGCCGGCCGCGGAACGGGCCACGCTGCCCGGCATCTCCGCGCCGCGCGCCACGCAGAGCCTCGCCGGTGCGGTGGTCGGGCACACGGCGATGAAGCTGACCGGGCTGAGGTCGGTCGTGGTCTGCCCGTGGGCGATCCGCGAGGGCGTGATGCTGCGCCACGTCGAGGACGGACCGTCCTGGTGGGCGGAGATCTGCCGGCGCGCCGAGGAGACGGCGCCGCCCGAGCCGGTGCCGCTGCGGATCGCGACGGCGACGAAGTGAACGGCAAGAGCGAGGAGGACGACGACATGGCCGAGAACAGCAGCCGCCGCCCCGAGACGGCGCTGGGGGAGATCCTGCACGAGGTGGAGGACGCCGAGAAGCACGTCACGGACGAGGAGCGGGATCGGCGCCACCGGGGCGAGGCCGGCGAGGCCATCACACCGAACGTCCGCGCCGAGGAGGAATCCCAGGGCGACTGAACCCGGTCCGGCGCGCAGGGTACACACCGACGGCCACCACCACGCACCCCGCCGCACACACAGGCCGGGGCCCCGGAGCGTTTCCGGGGCCCCGGCCTGTGTGTGCGGCGGGGTGCAGGGGCAGGGGACGTACACGCCTGCGGCTGCGTGAAGCCGGGGCGCGCAGGTCCCAGGCACGGAGACCTGCGGCTGCGTGAAGCCGGGGGTGCGCAGGCCCGAGGCACGGAGACCTGCGGCTGCGTGAAGCCGGGGCGCGCAGGTCCCAGGCACGGAGACCTGCGGCTGCGTGAAGCCGGGGCGCGCAGGCCCGAGGCACGGAGACCTGCGGCTGCGTGAAGCCGGGGCGCGCAGGTCCGGGGCATGGACCCTGGGCTGCGAGGCCCGGGGCACGGGGAGCCCGGGGCGCGCAGGCCCGGCTGACGGGCGCGGACGCCCCCGCGCCCGGTCGGGGGGCCCGCCGCGATGAGGCCTCCCCCGATCTGCCACCGCACCCCACACCCCCGCCGCCGGCGGGCGGGCCAGCCCGGGCGGGGATCGTCCCCCGCGCCCGCCCCCAGGCACACGCCCCGCCGACGCTCCCGCGCCGGAGACACACATCCCGGAATGCAGACCCGGCGGCGTACAGACCCGGGCGCGCAGGCCCGGCTGACGGGCGCGGACGCCCCCGTCCCCGTCCCCGTCCCCGGTCGGAGCCCGCCACGCCCGCCACGATGACGCCTCCACCGACCTGCCACCGCACCACCCACCCCGCCGCAACGCCGGTCGCCCCCCAGCCGGAACCGACTCGTCACTCTCCTCAGCTCCGCCCGCGGGCACGCGCTCCCCCGCCGACGGGCGCGGACGGCCCCGCCCCCGAGCAAGGCCCGCCGTCATGCCCTCCGCGCGCCCGCACCGCGGCAGCGGTGACCAGCCCGCGGCAGGCGACCGCGTGCGGAGCGTTCACGCGCCAGGGCGTGCCACGCGTGTCTTCAGTCCGCCCGGGTACCCAGGCGGCATGGCACATGATCTCCGCGAACCTCGGCTGCCGTCGGCCCGCGGCCCCCTGTCCGGGGCCGTCCTGGACCATCTGCGCGGCACCGGTCCGCTGCCCGCCGCCTCCGCGGTGGCCGGCGCGGACCCCTACGGCGACGACCTGCAACTCGCTCTGTACGTGTGCTACGAGCTGCACTACCGGGGCTTCGCGGGCGTGCCCGGGGACCGCGAGTGGGACCCCGACCTGCTGCGCACCCGGGCCGCGCTGGAGCAGCGTTTCCTCTCGGCGCTGCGCGCGGACACACCCGTGCACGACAGCGTCGAGGAGGCCGTGGGCGACCTGCTGGTGGAACCGGCCGACGGCACCGGCGTCAGCCACCACCTGTGCGAGAAGGGCGAGCTGTGGCAGCTGCGCGAGTACGCGGCGCACCGCTCCCTGTACCACCTGAAGGAGGCCGACCCGCACGCCTGGGTGCTGCCCCGGCTGACGGGACGGGCCAAGGCGGCGATGGCGGCCGTGGAGTTCGACGAGTTCGGCGGTGGTCGCGCCGACCGGGTGCACGCCCGTCTGTTCGCCGACCTGATGACGGACCTCGGCCTGGACACCGCCTACGGCCGCTATCTCGACGCGAGCTGCGCGGAGATGCTGAGCATCGTCAACCTGATGTCGCTGTTCGGCCTGCACCGCGAGCTGCGCGGCGCCCTGGTCGGGCACTTCGCCGACGTCGAGATCACCTCCTCCCCCGGCTCCCGGCGGCTCGCGGAGGCGATGCGCCGCGCGGGCGCGGGCCCGGCCGCCGTGTTCTTCTACGACGAGCACGTGGAGGCGGACGCCGTGCACGAGCAGATCGTCCGGCACGAGGTGATCGACGGCCTGCTGGAGGAGGAGCCGCACCTCGCACCCGACGTGGTCTTCGGCATCGACGCCACCGAACACCTGGAGGGCCGTCTCGCCGACCGGCTGCTCGACGCCTGGCGCTCGGGCACCTCTTCGCTGCGGACACCACCGGACGCCCCGACGGCCACAGAAGTCCCTCATATTTCCTGATGGAGGGGGAACTCGACGCCCGTGACTCCTCTGGTACTTCCGGGCGTGTACGCCCCTCAGGACGATACCCGGCTCCTGGCCGGGGCCCTGTGCGACGAGCCGCTCCCACCGGGTGCGGCCGTACTGGACGTGGGAACCGGCAGCGGCGCGCTGGCCCTGGAGGCCGCGCGTCTCGGTCTGCGGGTGACGGCCGTCGACGTGTCGCGGCGGGCGGTGTGGAGCGCGCGGCTGAACGCCTGGAGGTCCGGCCTGCGGCTGCGCATCCTGCGCGGCAACCTCTTCGAGCCGGTGCGCGGACAGTCCTTCGACCTCATCGTGGCCAACCCGCCCTACGTGCCAGCCCCCGACGGCCCCCGGGCGGCGCGCGGGGCGGCCCGCGCCTGGGACGCCGGAGACGACGGCAGGCTGCTGCTGGACCGGATCTGCCGGGAGGCACCCGGCCTGCTGCGCCCCGGGGGGATCCTGCTGATCGTGCACTCGGCGCTGAGCGATCCCGAGGAGACCCTGGCCTGCCTGCGTGCGGCCGGGCTGAAGGCGTCGGTGACCCGGCGCCACCGGATCGGCTTCGGTCCCGTGCTGCGTGAGCGGCAGGGCTGGCTGCGGGCGCGGGGGCTGCTGTCCGCCGAGGACACGAGCGAGGAGCTGGTGGTGGTCCGTGCCGAACTCCCCGTCTGACCCGCCGCGCAGGATCAAGGTCCAGCGCCGCGGCCCGCTGCTGGTCGAGGGCCCGGTGGAGGTGGAACTGGAGGACGGCAGCACCGTCTCCTCCGACCGCTTCCGCGTCGCCCTGTGCACCTGCCGGCGCAGCCGCCGCTACCCGTGGTGCGACACGAGCCACCGCAGGACGACGAGGCCGGACACGTCGGCCCGGGGCGGCGACAGCCGGACGGACGCGACCGGGGACCGGACGGATCCGGCCCGCCGGGGCGACTGACCCCTTCGACAGGACACAGCAGAGCCGGCCCTCCGGTGTGACCGGAGGGCCGGCTCTGTGGCACGAACGCGATGCCGGGGGTCGGCCGGCGGCCCCACTCCGCCTGGCCGACCCCCGGTGCGAGATCACACGGCGCCCCGCAACAGGGGCTCGCACTCCCCACCTGCGAGCCTCGCGCGGCGTTTCACGGGGTCCGTGCGATCCCGGTCCTTAGAACGCGAAGACGATCGGCCCGTGGGCGGTCTTCACGCACTCGTTGGCGAAGGTCCGTTCGTAGGAGATCCGCTTGCCCTGCCAGACGCCGTCGACGGTGACGACGACGGGGTCGTACTGCTTGGTGCACAGCGGTTCGGCGCCGGCGTTCAGCGCGTCGAGGTCGCCGCCGGCCAGGCGGAGTTCGGCGCAGGCCGCGGCGGGGTCCGGGTGGGTTCCGGAGGCCGTGGGCGCGCAGGAGAGAGTGACCGCGCGGGCCGGTGTGGCGCTCGCGGCGCTGTCACCGTGACCGACGGTCAGGACGAGCGCCGAGGGCGCGTAGAGCGAGGCCGGGGCGGCGTGGGCGGCGCCGGCCAGGGGGCCGCAGACGGCGGTGGCCGTCAGGGTCAGGGCCGCTGCCCAGCGCGCGGGGTTCCGCATTGTGTGCATCCTTCCGCTTCGGTTCGGGGGTGGTGCCGGCCGTGTCCTCGGTCGGAGGCCGCGGCGGCGAGCGCAACTCTGCCGAGTCCGCCGCCGAAACTCACATCGACCCCATGTGTTTCAGTAACATTGCGTATTGAATCAGTGGCGTGAAGTGACGTAATTCGAACGTTCCAATGCCGGTTCCAAGCGCTTTCGATCATGAGAACCGGTCAAATGACGCGATTCACTCGGTCAGTTAATCGTCCGGAAACATTCCGCTTTCGCGTCCCCAGGTCGCCGGAACGACCCATTCCGTTCACCTTTCACCTGCCGCGACCGCCCTACCGGTCGGTATGGTCTGGGCACCACGGTCCCTGTGACGAGAGGCGGATCCCGCATGGCCAAGCACTGGGCGGACTTCCAGTACGAGATCTACCTGAACGGGATGACGGGCGCGGTGCCCCGCCTGCCCACCGATCTGACCCGGCTGGAGGAACTGACCGAGCAGCGGCTCGGCCCCGGTCCGGTCGGCTACGTGGCCGGCAGCGCGGGCGACGGCAGCACCGCCCGCGCCAACCGGGCCGCCCTGGAGCGCCGACGGATCGTGCCCCGGATGCTGCGTGACGTACGCGAGCGGGACCTGTCGGTCCAGGTGCTGGGCCGCTCGCTGCCGGCCCCGCTCGCGCTGGCCCCGGTCGGCGTCCTGTCGATCATGCACCCGGGCGCGGAGCCGGCCGCCGCCCGGGCCGCCGCCGCCCAGGGCGTGCCGTACATCCTGTCCTCCGCCTCCAGCACGCCGATGGAGCAGGTCGCCGAGGCGATGGGGGACGCCGAACGCTGGTTCCAGCTGTACTGGCCCAGGGACCCGGAGGTGGCTCGCAGCTTCCTCGGCCGGGCGAAGGCGAGCGGGTTCAGCGTGCTCGTGGTCACGCTGGACACCCCGCTGCTGTCCTGGCGGCCGCGCGACCTCGACCAGGCGTACCTGCCGTTCCTGCACGGGGTGGGCACGGCCAACTACTTCTCCGACCCGGCCTTCCGTGCGGGGCTCGCCAAGCCGGTGGAGGAGGATCCGAACGCGGCCGTGATGCATTTCGTCGGTATGTTCTCCGACCCGGGCAAGACCTGGCCGGACCTGGAGTTCCTGCGCGAGAACTGGGACGGCCCGATCGTGCTCAAGGGGGTCCTGCACCCGGACGACGCGCGCCGCGCGGCGAGCGCCGGGATGGACGGCGTGGTGGTGTCCAACCACGGCGGCCGCCAGGTGGCCGGCTCCATCGCCGCCGCCGACGCCCTGCCCAAGGTGGTGGAAGCGGTCGGTGACCGGCTCGAGGTGCTGTTCGACAGCGGGGTGCGCACCGGCGACGACGTCTTCAAGGCGCTCGCGCTCGGCGCGCGGGCGGTGCTGCTGGGGCGGCCGTACGTCTACGGGCTGGGCCTGGACGGGCAGGCGGGCGTGGAACACGTGATCCGCTGTCTGCTCGCCGAACTGGACCTCACGCTCGCCCTGTCCGGGCACGCCGGCCCCGCCACCGTCGGTGCCGACGACCTCGCCGAGGAGACCGCGTGAGCGCCCACCGCAATGTCCTCGCGGTCGTTCCGCCGCACGTGGGCGGCCGGGCCTCGGGCGCCGGACTCGCCTCCCTCTTCCCCGGCGACGCCCACGTCACCGTCGTGGAGGGCGCCGACGAGGACCCGGCCGCCCTGCGCGCGGCGCACGTCCTCGTCACGGCCCTCGCCCCGGTGACGGACCGCCATCTCGCCGTCGCCGAGCGGCTGGAGCTGGTGCAGTGCGCGAGCCACGGCTACGACTACGTGGACGTGGCGGCGGCGCGCGCCCGCGGTGTCACCGTGTGCACGATCGGCTCCACCGGTGCGGAGGCGCAGAACGTCGCCGAGCAGACGTTCGCCCTCATGCTGGCCCTCGCCAAGCAACTCGTCCCGGCGCACACCGCGTTGACACAGGCCGACTGGGCGCTGCCCCGCCTCACGCGGTCGCTCACGGAGCTGTCCGGCAAGACGCTCGGCGTCGTCGGCCTCGGCGGGATCGGACAGCAGGTCGCGCGCCGGGCCGCCGCGTTCGACATGACGGTGCTGTACACGGCGCGCCGCCGGGTGCCGGCCGAGACGGAGGACCGGTTCGCCGCCCGGTACGCCCCCCTCGACGAACTCCTCGCCGCCTCCGACTACGTCACCCTGCACACGCCGCTCACCGAGGAGACCCGGCACCTGCTCGACGCGCGCCGGCTCGCGCTGCTGAAGCCGACGGCGTTCGTGGTCAACACCGCGCGGGGCGCCCTGATCGACCAGGACGCCCTCGCCGACGCCCTGGAGCGCGGCGAGCTCGCCGGGGCGGGGCTCGACGTCTTCGACCCCGAGCCCCCGACGCCGTCCCTGCGCCTGCTGAAGGCGCCGAACGTGGTGCTCTCCCCGCACGTCGGCGGCGTCACCCGCGAGACGGTCGTCCGTATCGGCGTGGCCGCTGTCCAGAACGCGACGGCGTTCCTGGCGGGCGCGTCACCCCGGGACGTCGTGACGTAGCCCCCCGCGTCAGGTGGGGTCGGCCAGGCCGGCCGGAAGGGCCTGCCGGGTGGCCGTGCCGACCACCGACCGGGAGGCGGAGGACGGGAGCGGGGTGTCCCTGACCCAGCGCCTGGCGTCGGAGCCGTCACGAACCTTGACGACGATGTCGGCGCCGACGTCCTCGGACGCCGCGGCCAGGGCGAGCGACTCGTCCCAGCGGGGCAGCAGTTCGCCCCGCACCGTGAGGTCGTAGCGCACGTCGTCGGCCCGCCGGTCGCCGCGCGGTGCGCAGGGGCCGAGGATGACGACCCCGGCGTCCGCGTGCGAGTCCAGGCACAGCTGGGGCGCGGCCGTGCTGCGCAGCTGTCCGTCGTCGTCGTACGACCACTGCTGGGTCACGGCCGGGGAGCACACCGCGAGTTGGAGCTGGGCGCCGACGGCGGCCCGGCCGCGGATGTCGAGGCACAGGCCGGCGGCGACGTTGCGCAGCCTGCTGCGCCGGGGAGTCGCCGGCAGCTCGGCTGCTCCGGGCGGCGCGGTGGAGACGGCGGGCGGCAGCGAGGCGGTCGTACGCGGTGAACCGGGGGCGGAGGGGGCCGTACCCGGTGCGCCCGTGGCGGCGGCGGAGGCGGCCGCGCCGGTGCCGTGACCGTCGTCGGACCAGACCCCGGTCACGAGGAGCATGGTCAGCAGCACGCCGGAGGCGAGCCCCGCACCGGTGAGCAGCGTGCGCGTGGACCGGGCCCCGGGCAGCGGGCGGCCCGGCAGCAGCCGACGGCCCGGGCGGCCGCCGCGATGGCGTGCGGAGCCCCGGCCGTGGCTCCCGGCCCGGCCACGGCCGGGTCGGGAGTCGCGATAGCGGCGGGCCCCCCAGCCGAGCACGGCCTCGGCGAGGAGAGTGCCCAACGCGCCCTCGAAGTACTCCAGTTGTTCGGCCGCCGCTCGGCAGTGGCGGCACTGGGCGAGATGCCGGCGCACCTCGGGCAGCAGCCCTCCGCCGCGGCGCAGGGGAATGTCGAGAAGACGGTTGTGATGGCGGCAGTCCGGACTCGGCGCGAGTTCCCGATGGGCGCGGACACAGCCCTCGCGGAGTTTTTCCCGGGCGTCCTCGTAAGCGGCTGCCGCGGCTTCCTCGGTCATGCCGAGCAGTCCGGCCGGAACGGTTACCGGCTCGGCCTCGACGTCGATGTGCCACAGCAGGCACTGGGCCTCGGCGGGAAGGGCGTGGAATGACCGCTCGGTCAGCCGGCGGTTTTCTGCTGTCATGTACTTGGCAACTCGCATACCGCGCCCGCCGGCCGGTTTGCGCAGCTGCGGCAGAACCCCGGTTATCCGCTCGGCGCCGGCCCATTGCCGCACCGTGCCCCTTACGGCCAGCAGCAGCCGCGGGCGCAGTGCGGCGGCTGACTCCCCCAGCGTGAGCCGGTCGAGCACCTGATGGAACGCGGCCGCCGTGACCATCGCCGCGACCTGCGACGACGAGGCCAGGCAGATGACGGCGTAGTCGTGCACCGGCTGCCAGTGCCGTGCCATCAGCAGGGCCGTGGCCTGGGCGACGTCGTCGTCGGGCCCGCCGCGGGCCCGCGCGGCGAGCGCCTCGTCGGATTCCTCCACGGCGCCGCGGGAGAGCGGAAAGGGCGGCGGAAAGGGGGGACGAGGGGGGTGGGGGGTGGGCACGGTGAGCGGATTCCTTCCCACGCGCTGGAGCAACACAGGATCTCCGCGCGCCGTGAAAGCAACACGCGGTACGGCCTGCCATTTCCGGCGCGCGGGAAGCGCTCAGCCTTGCATACCTGACTTGCACGCAACAAGCCGCCCGGAGGGCGTCCGCGCCATTGACAGAAAGTCAGAATGCCGCATCCCAATCCCCCCTTGTGGCAAGCGTTTTCGGACATTCCCGCGCCCCGTGTGAAACGCGCGCACACGTCCGTGCCGCGCGCACGCTCCCGGCCCACCACGCGCTGTAGTCCACTGGACACGGCCTTTCCTCGGAGGCCCCGCGCGGGACGGCGGCTCTCCCGCGCGAAACGGCCGCCGGCCTTGATCCTCCCGCCCTCGGCCGGCGGCCCGGAGGAGGCGTGTTCAGATCTGCCAGGAGCGCAGCCGGTCGGCGGCGCGGTACACGTCCGCCTTGCCGGACATCAGGTCGCGGGCGAGGTCGACCAGAGCGCCGTAGGGCGGGTCGATGCCGACCCCGCTGACGAACATGTAGGCCACCGCGGTGGAACAGGCGAAGCGGGCATTGGCCGAGGGCAGTGGTTTGAGCACGGCGAGGGTGTGGAGCAGGGCGGCGGCCCGCCAGGCGGGGTCGGAGTTCACGCCGAGCCGCGGCGGGTCCACGCGGTGCCGGGCGACGGCGGCGACGAGCGCGGAGAAGTCGTTGATCGTGGGCTGTTCGGGCAGGACCTCTTCGTGTCGCTGCAGCAGCCAGGGAACGTCGATGTGCACGACGGAAGCCATCGCTCAGGCGACCCGCCCCTCGCCGCTCACCGGTGGCTCGTCGTCGGGGAAGGCGACGGCGAACTCCTCGGCGTGGGCCGTGAAGAACCGCCGGAACGCCTCCGCGCCCTCCTTCAGCGCCCGGTGCCGCGCGATGTCGGCGGCGGCCGCCTCCCGTACGAGCGCCTTCATCGACGTACCGCGCTCCTTGGCGATCTGCCGCAGGTCCTCTAGCTCGCGCTCGCTGAACTCCACATTCAGAGCTGGCATGCCCTCACGGTACCGCTCGGGTACTCACGCGTAAATACCCGCAGGTCAGACAAGAGATCAGTAGGTACCGGACGCGATACGGCCCGGGTGCGCGGGACAGCGCGCACCAGGGCCGGACGCGGATGGCCGGAGCCCACGTGGCGTGGCCCCGGTGTCACACCCCCGGCTCGACGCGCCAGGCAGGCCGAATTGTGTCTTGACCCTGAACGGCCGAAGCCGGTGGAGGCCGGGGGTTCCCGACCGCGCGCGGCGGGGACGCACTACTCTGGAACCGAGTGACACACCGTTCACTGTGAGTGTGCGCAATGGAGTGCGAGGATGAGCCCGGACTACCCGTTCGACGACGCCGCGACGGCCCGGGCTGTCATCGCCGACGACGGCACGCTGACCGGGTGGAACGCCGGTGCGCAGCGTCTGCTCGGCTGGACCGCCACGGACGTGGTGGGCCGGCCCGCCACCCGTCTGCTGGTGGACCCGGCGGGCGTGTCGCCCCGTCCGGCGGAACCGCGCCACCACGGAACGGTGACTTTGCGCCACCGGGACGGCCGTACGGTCGAGGTGTGGGTGCTCGCCCATCACCTGAGGCCCCACGACGGCGAACCGGGCCACTGGCTGGTGGTCACCCCCCTGGACGCCACCGGCCCCCCGTCCCCCGACGACCCGCTGGACGCGGCGGCGCTCGTGCAGTCCCCCTGCGCGCTCGCCCTGTTCGACGAGCGGCTGCGGCTGCACCGGATGAACGACGCCATGGTGGAGCTCGTCGGGCTGCCCGAGAACCGGGTGCGCGGACTGCGGCTCGCCGAGATCGGCGGAATCCCGCAGAGCGACGACCTCGAAGGCGGCCTCGTGCAGGTGCTCACCACGGGCCGGCCGCTCGACGCCCAGACACGACTGCGCGCCGACGGTGCGGGCCGTCCGCGCGCCTGGCTCGCCCGGATGGCCCCCGTCACCGACGCCGAGGGCCGGGTGCGCGGGGTGTGCGTGACCGCCCACGACCTCTCCGACCAGTACCAGTCCCGGGAACGGCTGCAACTCGTCAACGAGGCCAGCGTCCGCATCGGCACCACCCTCGACGTCTCGCGCACCGCACAGGAACTGGCGGCCGTGTGTGTGCCCGTGCTCGCCGACTTCGTCAGCGTCGACCTGCTCGACCCGGACCAGTACGGCGGGGAGCCTCCGGCCCGGCTGGTCCCGCCGGTCGTGCTGCGCCGGGCCGCCCACCACTCGGTGAATCCCGGCAGCCCCGGGGCGGTGACCATGCTGGGCGACGCGGAGGAGTACCCGGCTCCCTCACCGCAGGCCGCGGCGCTGCTGGCGGGTCAGGCGATCGTGGTCTCGGCGCCCTCCGAGGACCTGGAACGGTGGCTGTCCTGGGACGAACGCCGCCACCGCCTCTTCCAGCAGTACGGCGTGCACTCCACGATGGCGGTGCCGCTCCAGGCCCGCGGCTCCACGCTCGGCGTCGCCGTCTTCCACCGGTTCCGCCACCCCGAGCCGTACACCGAGGACGACGCGCTGCTGGCGGAGGAGATCACCGCCCGGGCCGCTGTCTGCATCGACAACGCCCGCCGCTACTCGCGCGAGCGGGAGACCGCCCTGGCCCTGCAGCGCAGCCTGCTGCCGCGCTCCCTGCCGCGCAGCGCCGCCGTCTCGGCCGCCTCCCGCTATCTCCCCGCGGCCCGCTCCGGGGTGGGCGGCGACTGGTTCGACGTGATCCCGCTGTCCGGGCTGCGGGTGGCCCTGGTCGTCGGGGACGTCGTCGGACACGGGGTGCAGGCGTCGGCGACCATGGGCCGGCTGCGGACCGCCGTACGCACGCTCGCGGACATCGACCTGCCGCCGGACGAACTGCTCACGCATCTTGACGATCTCGTGCTGCGGCTGTCGGAGGAGGCCGGCGGCGAGGGCAGCCCCGGCGAGGTCGGAGCGACCTGTGTGTACGCCGTGTACGACCCGGTGTCGCGGCGCTGCACGGTGGCCAGGGCGGGGCATCCACCGCCGGTGCTGCTCCCGCCGGACGGTCCGGCGCGCCGGGTGCACCTGCCGTCCGGCCCGCCTCTGGGCGTGGGCGGGCTGCCGTTCGAGTGCACCGAACTGGAACTCGTCGAGGGCAGCGTGCTGGCCTTCTACACGGACGGGCTGATCGAGTCGAGGGAGCGGGACGTCGACGCCGGGCACCGGATGCTGTGCGGCGCGCTGGAGGCCGACGCGGGCTCCCTCGACGAGACCTGCGACCACATCCTGCACACGCTGCTGCCGCCGGGCGGGGCCGCCGACGACGTCGCCCTGCTGCTGGCCCGCACCCAGGGGCTTCCCTCCGCGCAGGTGGCGACCTGGGACATCCCCGCCGACCCGTCACTCGTCGCGCCGATCCGCAAGCAGGTCGTCGACCAGCTCGCGGCCTGGTCGCTGAGCGACACGACGTTCACCGCCGAGCTGGTGGTGAGCGAGCTGGTCACCAACGCCATCCGGTACGGGGCACCGCCGATCCGGCTGCGGCTGATCCACGACGACACCACGCTCATCTGCGAGGTCTCCGACACCAACCACAGCGCCCCGCACCTGCGCCGGGCGAAGACCTGGGACGAGGGCGGGCGCGGGCTGCTGTTGGTCGCCCAGCTCACCCAGCGCTGGGGCAGCCGGCACACCACCGAAGGCAAGACCATCTGGGCGGAGTTGGGGCTGCTGGAGGAGGGACTGGCCCTGGGATTGGCAGACGGACTGGCGGAGGGACTGGCGGAGTGAACCCGCGCGCTCCCGGCATCACGGCCCGGCGCCCGGGGCAGACGTCCGGCATGGGCCCGTACACGCGATTTCCCGTCCTGCTCGTGAGCGCGCTCACCGCGCTGGGCGCGCTGAGCGCCTGCGGCGGCGGTGACGGCGGCGGCACGGCCGCGAGCGCCGCGCAGCGACCACCGGCGACGACCGCCACCGGCTCCGCCGAACCCACCGGGACGACCCGCCCGGGGGCCGCCGAGCCCACCGGCACGTTGGCCCCGGGGGGCGTGCGGCCCACGGCGCCGCCCACGACGTCCGCGCGGCCCGCCGCGTCCTCCCGCTGCCACACCGGCGAGCTGCGCGCAGCCGTCGGGCGCAACGACCCGGGCGCCGGGCAGGAGAACTTCCCCGTCGTGCTGACGAACACCTCCACCCGCACCTGCACCGTGTACGGCTTCCCGGGTGCCGCGTTCGTCGACGCCTCCGGCCGGCAGCTCGGCCCCGACCCGCGGCGCGGGACCGGCTCGGTCGCCGCGCGGGTGACGCTGGCGCCCGGCCGCAGCGCCTGGGCCGGGCTGACCTTCTCCAACCCCGAGATCAGCGAGGCCCGTACGGCCACTCCGGCCGCGCTGCTCGTCACGCCGCCCGACGAGCGCGAGCCCCTGAGGGTGCCATGGCGGGGCGGCCCGGTGCCGGTCGGCGGCAACGCCTCCACGGTGACCCTGACACCGTTCGGTCCCGGCACCGGGCCCTGAGCCGTCCCATCGGCGCCCGGCGGGTCAGTGACCGGCGACCGGGTGCGGCACGTAGGGCTGCTGGAGTTCCTCGATCTCCTTCTCCGTCAGCGTCAGGTCGACGGCGGCCACCGCGTCCTGAAGGTGCTGCGGCTTGGAGGCGCCGACGATCGGGGCGGTCACGGTGTCCTGGCGGAGCAGCCAGGCGAGGGCGACCTGGGCACGCGGGACGCCGCGTTCGTCCGCGATGCGGGTGACGGCCTCGACGATGGCGCGGTCGCCCTCCTGGTAGAGGGTGCTGCCGAAGTTGTCGGTGGTGCTGCGGCTGGTGACGGTGCCCCAGTCGCGGGTGAGCCGGCCGCGGGCGAGCGGGCTCCAGGGCAGTACGCCCACGCCCTGGTCGGCGCAGAGCGGCAGCATCTCCCGCTCCTCCTCGCGGTAGAGGAGGTTGTAGTGGTTCTGCATCGACACGAACTTGGTCCAGCCGTGCCGTTCGGCCGTGTACTGCGCCTTGGAGAACTGCCAGGCGTACATCGAACTCGCCCCGATGTAGCGCACCTTGCCCGCCTTCACCACGTCGTGCAGGGCCTCCATCGTCTCCTCGATCGGCGTGTGCGGGTCCCAGCGGTGGATCTGGTAGAGGTCGACGTAGTCGGTGCCGAGGCGGGTGAGACTGCGGTCGATCTCGGTCATGATCGCCTTGCGGGACAGCCCGCCGCCATTGGGGCCGGGGCGCATCCGGCCGTGCACCTTGGTGGCGAGCACGATGTCGTCACGGCGGGCGAAGTCCTTCAGCGCCCGGCCGACGATCTCCTCGCTGGTGCCGTCGGAGTAGACGTTGGCGGTGTCGAAGAAGTTGATCCCGGCGTCCAGGGCCTGACGGATGAACGGCCGGGAGGCCTCCTCGTCCAGGGTCCACTCGTGCGTGCCACGGTCCGGGACTCCGTAGGTCATGCAGCCCAGGCAGATCCGGGAGACGTCGAGACCTGTGGAACCGAGCTTCACGTACTGCATCGTTGCTGCTCCTGCCTTGGTCAGTGGCTGACGTCCCGAGCCTACGGGTTCGTGCGCACTCGAAGATCATCGCGAGTGTGACCGCTTCCGCGGGCCGCTGGGTTCACCGGAGCGGGAACGTGCGGCCGCGCTCGCTCTCCGGGCGCGGGCCGTGGATGCGGCGCTCGTGCTCCTCGATCGGTACGTCGTTGATGCTCGCCTCGCGCCGGGTCATCAGGCCGTGCTCGTCGAACTCCCACAGCTCGTTGCCGTAGGAGCGCCACCACCGGCCGTCGGCGTCGTGGCACTCGTACTGGAAGCGGACGGCGATGCGGTTGCCGTCGAAGGCCCACAGATCCTTGCGCAGGGCGTATTCCAGCTCGCGCTGCCATTTGGCGGTCAGGAACGCGACGATCTCCTCCCTGCCGGTGAGGAAGGTGTCACGGTTGCGCCAGACGGAGTCCTCGGAGTAGGCGAGCGCCACCTTGTGCGGGTCCCGGGTGTTCCAGGCGTCCTCGGCGGCCTGCACCTTCCGGGCCGCGGTCTCCCGGGTGAACGGGGGCAGGGGCGGGCGGTCGGCCATGGGCCCTCCTCGAAGGAACGACAGAGAGAACGATCGTTCTCCACCTGGTCGGCTAAGGTAGAGAACGATCGTTCTCAGGTCAACGTCCCCTGCTCTCCGCCGTGTCGAGGGACCGTCGAGGAGTGATGCCCCGTGCCCGTGGACAGTACGACCGCCCGTACGCGGGCCCTGGACGCCGCGGAGGAGCTGTTCTACCGGCGCGGTGTGCGCTCCATCGGCATGGACGACATCCGCACCGCCTCGGGGCTGTCGCTCAAGCGGCTCTACCAGCTCTTCCCGGCGAAGGAGCAGCTGGTGGAGGCCTGTCTGGAGCGGCGTGACACGCGCTGGCGCGGGCGGCTCGCCGAGCACGTGGAGCGGCACACGGACCCGCGCGAGCGCATCCTGGCCGTGTTCGACTGGCTGCGCGACTGGTTCGGCGAGGAGGGCTTCCGCGGCTGCGCGTGGATCAACGCCCACGGCGAGCTGGGTGCCACCTCCGAGGCGGTGGCGCGTCAGGTGCGGGCGCACAAGCGGGCGTTCCGGCAGTACCTCGCGGCGCTCGTCGCGCAGGCCGGGCTGGCACCGGAGCTGGCCGGGCAGCTGTTCCTGCTGGCCGAGGGCGCCATGGTCACGGCCGGCGTCACCGGCGGCACCGAACCGGCCGACGAGGCCCGCGAGGCGGCACGGGCACTGATGGCGACGCGGTGACGCACCCCGCGACGCCGACGTCCGCGCCCTTCCCAGCGGGCAGGCCGACGACGCCCACGCCCACCGCCGCACCCGAAGCAGCGCGTCGGTGCCGGGCCGAAGACGCCCGCCGTCCCGGCCCGAAAACGCCCGCCGCGGCGGGCCGCAGCCGCGCGCCGGAGCCGGAGCCCGGGCGGGACGCCGACCGCGACGACGCGGGCACCCGGGGCCGCCACAGAAGACGCCCACCGCGCCAGGCCGAAGACGCCGCCGTGGCGGGCCCCAGCCGCGCGCTGATGCCGGGGCCCAGGCGGGATGCCGGCCGCGATGACCCGGGAACCCGGGGCCGCCGCGAGGCCCAACGCCGGCCCGCATGGGGCTTCCGTGGGGGTCAGTTCGCCGGCTCCCCCACCGTGATCGCCCCCACCGGGCAGGCGCGGGCCGCCTCGCGGGTCATCGGGTCGGGGGTGGGCCCGTCGTGGCCGGGGACGAGGGTGCTGAAGCCGTCGTCGTCCTGGGTGAAGACGTTCGGCGCGGCGAGGGCGCACTGGCCGGCGCCGATGCAGACGTCCCTGTCGATGCGGATGCGCATGGTGCGTCAGCCTCTTACCAGGTCACGGGGAGTTCCAGCATCCCCTGGATGGTGTCTCCGGGCTTGAAGGGGATCTCCTCGGCGGGGACCGCGAGCCGCAGCCCGGGCAGCCGCTCGAAGAGGGTGCGCAGCGCGATCTCCAGCTCGGCGCGGGCGAGGTTCTGGCCCAGGCACTGGTGGATGCCGAAGCCGAAGGCCACGTGATGGCGGGCCGAGCGGCCGAAGTCCAGGCTGTCGGGGTCGGCGTACACCGTCTCGTCGCGGTTGATGACCGACGTCGCGAACAGCACACCCTCGCCCGCCCGGATCGTCGTCCCGGCCACCTCGATGTCCTCGACGGCCAGGCGTACCAGACCGTCGGCGATGGACAGCATCCGCAGCAGTTCCTCCACCACGCCGGGCAGCAGACCCGGGTCGGCGCGCAGTTCGGCCAGCCGGTCGGGGTGCTGGAGCAGGGTGTAGGTGCCCAGGGAGATCATGTTGGCGGTCGTCTCGTGGCCCGCGACGAGCAGGATGATCGCCAGCGCGACCACGTCGGCCCGGCTCACCTCGCCGGTGCGCAGCCGCTGGTGGACCAGCTCGTCGAGGACGCCCTCGCCGGGTTCCGCGTCCTTGGCCTTGCGGTCGATCAGATCACCGAGGTACCCCTCGAGCCCGTCGCGTGCCGCGAGGACGTCCTCGACGCCCGGGCCGCGCAGCAGCCGTCGCGACTGCTCCTCGAAGAACTCGTGGTCGGCGTACGGCACGCCGAGCAGTGCGCAGATCACCATCGAGGGCACGGGCAGGGCGAACGCGCTGACCAGCTCCGCCGGCGGCCCCTGGGCGACCATGGCGTCCAGCAGGTCGTCGACGATCCGCTGGATGTCCGGCCGTAACGCGTTCGCCTGCTTGAGCGTGAAGCGGGGCACCAGCATGCGCCGCTGGGTGTGGTGCTCCGGGTCGTCCACGCCCAGCAGCGCCGCCCGGCGGTCACGGGCCGCCGTGAAGCGCGGGGAGGGCGCGGGGAAGCCGGGGCGGGTGCGGTCGGTCGACAGACGCGGGTCGGCGAGGAGGGCACGGGCGACGGTGTGCCCGGTGACCAGCCAGGCGGCACGTCCGTCGTAGAGGGTGACGCGGGCCAGCGGGGGGCCGGCGCGCAGCGGGTCGTAGGCGGTGGGCGGGTGGTAGGGGCAGGTGCGGTCCTGCGGGAAGGCGACGGGTTCCGGCTGGTGCGTCAAGTCCGTCATGGAAGACCTCGCAGACGTTGAGTACGTCGTTCCGATCTTCATTAGATGCCTCGGGCATCTATGCTGCGACGCGAAGTTCGGCCACATCGGCCAACCGGGGAAACTGGCCGGAACCCTTCATCCGCGCGGCCGGCCGCCCGGTCGGCGCAGCGCGGAGGTGACCCGGTGGCCACCCGCGGAAATGTACGCCCGCGCACCGGTGTTGCAGTCCTGTACAGGAGCGGTACGCATGCGTGCGACGTGACGAAAGGACCGATGCCATGCCTCTGGAGGGCGAGTACGAGCCCAGCCCGACGCGATGGGTGCGCGAGCAGGTGGAGCTGTACGAGAGCTCCGGCGGCACGCGCGGCACCACGCTGCGCGACTCGGGCCTGCCGGTGATCATCCTGACCAGCCGCGGTGTGAAGAGCGGCAAGATCCGCAAGACGCCGCTGATGCGCGTCGAGCACGAGGGACGGTATGCCGTGGTCGCCTCCCAGGGCGGCGCGCCGCAGCACCCGGTCTGGTACCACAACCTCAAGGCCGACCCCCGTGTCGAACTGCGGGACGGCCCCCATGCCTGGGACATGACGGCCCGTGAGGTCACCGGCGAGGAGAAGGCCGAGTGGTGGCGACGGGCGGTCGCCGCGTATCCGCCGTACGCCGACTACCAGGCGCGCACGTCCCGCGAGATCCCCGTGTTCGTCCTCGAACCGGCCGGATGACGCGACCCGCTCACCCGGCGTCCGGGTGAGGAGACTCTCCCGGCCGGCCGTGTCAGGTGACTCCCCTGCCGGCCGTGTGAGGTGACTCCCCTGCCGGCCGGACGAGACCGCTCGCCGCGCCTGCGCCACAGGTGGCGCCGAAGCCGGGCGTCCCCCCGCGGAGAAATCCACGCGCCGGATGCATGGTCCGGCTCGGGGCGGGCACGTGAGTGTCAGGCCCCGCCGCGTTCCCCCGTCGCGGCGGGGCTTTCGTGCGACTCGCGCGCGGCGCGGTCGGTGATGTCGAGGAAGACCTGCGCCGCCTCTGGCACCGCTTCGGCGATGGACCGCTTGATGCGCACCGCGACCTCCTCCACCCGCTCGCTGTCCAGCCCCGGCACCAGGTCGATGCGGGCGGCCACGAGCGCGGAGTCGAGCCCCGTCTTCATGCTGAACAGCGCCTCCACGCTGTCGATCTCCGGCTGCCCGGCGAGCAGGCGCCGGATCCGCTCGCTCGCCTCGGGGTCGGCGGCCTCCCCGATCAGCTGGTCGCGGGCCTCACGGCCGAGGTGGTAGGCCACGCACACCAGCAGCGCGCCGATGGCGAAGGAGGCGGCGGCCTCGTAGACGACCTGCCCGGTGGCCATGTGCAACGCCATCCCGGTCATGGCCAGGACGACGCCGAGCACCGCGGTGCCGTCCTCGGCGACGACCGTGCGCAGCGCCGGGTCGCGCAGACCGGCCGCCACACCGCCCTGGCGGCGCACCTGGTGCACGGCCCGCAGCAGCGAGGCGCCCTCGGCGAGCAGGGCCACGCCGAGGACGACCAGCCCGGCGACGTACCCGCCGAAGCTCTCCTCGGCGCCGTCGCGCAGGGCCTCGACGCCCTGGAAGACGGAGAAGCAGCCGCCCATCACGAAGATCCCGACGGCGGCGAGCAGTGACCAGAAGAAGCGTTCCTTTCCGTAGCCGAAGGGGTGGCGCCGGTCGGCGGGACGGCGGCTGCGGCGCAGCGCGGCCAGCAGGAAGACCTCGTTGAGGCTGTCGGCGACGGAGTGCGCCGCCTCCGACAGCAGCGCGGGGGAGCCCGCGAGAAGGCCGCCGACCGCCTTGGCGACCGCGATGAGGAGGTTCGCCGCCAGCGCCACCAGGACGGTGACCCGCGTCCTGCGGTCCGCCGGGCGCTCCGTGTCACGTTGCGTGGGTGTACCGCTCACGAAGACGCGATTGCCCCGGCCGTGGGGGATCACACCGTGCCGGTGAGGTGTTTCGGGGAACCCGGGGAAGGCAGAGAGGCAGGATCGCACCCCCGGCAGGAGTGAGGAGCGGGTCATGGGGCGGGACGGCGACGGCAACAGCGCGTACGGCAGGAAGGCCTTCCGCCGGTCCAGGAGTCATTTCGCGGACCGGATCACCGCCGACGGCCGTGACGGCTGGCCGGTGGAGGCCGGGCGGTACCGGCTGGTGGTCAGCCGGGCCTGCCCGTGGGCGAGCCGGGCGGTGATCTCGCGGCGGCTGCTCGGTCTGGAGGAGGCGCTGTCGATGGCGATCGCCGACCCGGTCCAGGACGACCGCAGCTGGCGCTTCACGCTCGATCCGGACGGCCGCGACCCGGTGCTCGGCATCCGCTACCTGAGCGAGGCCTACGACCGGCGCGAGACCGGCTATCCGGGCGGAGTGAGCGTACCGGCGATCGTGGACGTCCCGAGCGGACGGCTCGTCACCAACGACTACCAGCGGATCACGCTGGACCTGGCCACCGAGTGGCGGGCGCTGCACCGCCCAGGAGCGCCCGATCTGTACCCGGAAGGTCTGCGGGACGAGATCGACACGGTGATGGCGGAGGTGTACGAGGACGTCAACAACGGCGTCTACCGGGCGGGCTTCGCCACCGGACAGGAGGAGTACGAGGCGGCCTGCACCGGAGTCTTCCAGCGGCTGGAGAAGCTCGCGGCCCGGCTGGAGCGGCAGCGCTATCTGGTCGGGGACACGATCACCGAGGCCGACATCCGGCTGTTCACCACGCTCGTGCGTTTCGACCCGGTCTACCACGGCCACTTCAAGTGCAACCGGTGGAAGCTGGCCGAGAACGAAGTGCTGTGGGCCTACGCCCGGGACCTGTTCCAGACGCCCGGCTTCGGCGACACGGTGGACTTCGACCACATCAAGCGGCACTACTACCAGGTGCACACCGGCATCAACCCGACCGGCATCGTGCCGCTCGGCCCCGACCTCGCGGGCTGGCTGACGCCGCATCACCGTGAGCGGCTGGGCGGGCGGCCCTTCGGGGACGGGACCGCGCCGGGACCGGTGCGCCGCGCGGAGGAGGTGCCGGCCAGCGGCCGTCCCTGATCCCGCAGTCCCCCACGACACCCACACCCAAGGAGACCCTGTGGCCAAGACGAAGAAGAAGACGCTCCCCCTCGCTTACAAGCCCGTCGGCTTCGTGCTCGGCTGGGCCGGTGGTGCGCTGGCCGGACTCGCGTTCCAGAAGACGTGGAAGCTGATCCGGCACGAGGACAACGCGCCCGACGCGCTGGACGCGGACCGCGGCTGGGGCGAGATCCTGCTGGCCGCTGCGGTCCAGGGTGCGATCTTCGCCGCCGTGCGCAGCGCCGTGGACCGCACGGGCGCCAAGGCCATCGAGCGCTCGACCGGGGTCTGGCCGGTGCAGGACAAGGGCGGCCGGGACTGACCGGCCCCGCCGTCGCCGGACCGACCGGGCCGCCCCCGCCGCTCAGCCGAGCTTCGGCGCGGTGGGGGCGACGCGGCGCAGGGTGAAGGAATGGCCGGCCGGGTCGGCGTAACCACGTTCCTCGTACCGGCCCGACGCGTCCTTGGTCTCCAGGGGCCGCCCGCCCAGGCCGACGATCCGGCGCTCGGCCTCGTCGAGGTCCTCGACCAGGAAGTCGAGGTGCACCTGGAGGGAGTTCTCGGGGCGCGGCCAGCTCGGCGGGGTCGCGTTCATGTCGCGGCGGAAGGCGAGCCGGGTGCCCTCCGCTGCGCGGATCTCCACTCGGTTGGCGCTCGCCTCGACCTGCTCGGCGTCCAGCAACGCCGTGTAGAACTCGGCGAGTTTCTCCGGTTCGGCACAGTCGAGCACCACGACGCCGGCCGTGAACAGGGCCATGTCTCCTCCGCGGGTCGGTTGACGCGGGGCGGCAGGGTCCGCCCCTCGCTCCTGCGGATACCCCGGTTTCAGTCGGTCACCAGCCAGCGGCCGTCGCGCATCAGGTCCCGGCCGTCGAGTTCGTCGGCCTCGCGCCAGGCCTGGATGCGGCGGGGCAGCACGTGGAAGTACAGGTAGGGCGTGGTCAGTTCGCGGGGGTCGAAGCCGGTCTTGGCGGCGAAGATCTCGGCGTCCTCCTCCGGCAGGTCGTGCGGCTCGACGGCCGTGGCGGTGCCCTCGACAAGGACGACGTCCCGGGTGGGTCCGATGCCGAGGCGGACGACGCCGGTGGCGGCGAGATTGCGCCCGGTGCGGCTCGCGGCGGGGGTGGCGAACAGCAGGGTGGCGCCGTCCCAGACGAACGACAGCGGGACCAGATGAGGAGCCGCGCCGTCCTCGGCGGCGGTCGCGACCCAGGCGTCGACCTCGTTTTCGAGCCGGTGCAGGGTGTCGCGCTTGCGCTGCTGAGCGGTGCGGGGAGCTGCGGTGGTCATGCCACCAGTGTGGCTGCCGTCTTCCCGCCCTCGCGGAAGACGCGCCCTCAATCCGCCCGCCCCCTCACCTCCGCCAGCCGGGTCGCCGCCGCCTTCAGCAGGAGGTCAAGGGCCGCGGGGTAGGAGCTGTGGCGCATGGTGCTGATCAGGTGGGGGGCCGTGGCGGCGATGTGGGGGTGGGTGGCCGCCGGCAGCTGGGCGTACGTGGCCCGCCAGACCGCGGTCTCCGCTTCCCGGGCGGTGGGCGGCAGGGCGACGCCCGCTGAGTCGAGGGCGCCGAAGGCGAGGGCCTGGTCGACGAAGGCGTGGTAGATGCGTACGGCGTCCACGTCCGGGAAGCCGGCGCCGCGCAGCACTCCGAGGATGGCCTCCACCGCCGCGATCTCGTGCTCGCGCCCGGTCACGCGGTGGGCGCTGAGCACGGCCGCCCGCGGGTGGGCGAGCGCACCGGTGTGCATGCGCAGGCCCAGGTCGCGCAGGTCTGCCCGCCAGTCGCCGCTGGGCCGCCAGGTGCGCAGCGTCTCGCCGATGAGCTCGTCGGCGACGGCGAGCATCAGGTCGTCGGTGTGCCGGAAGTAGCGGTACAGGGAGCTGGGGTCGGCGCCGAGGGCGCGGCCCAGGCGTCGGACCGAGAGCGCCTCGGCGCCGTGTTCCTCGATCAGCCGCAGCGCCGTGGCGACGATCAGCTCCTCGGACAGGACCACGCCCGCTTTGGTGGGCCGCCGACGGCGGCGGGCGCCGGGCGGGACGACACGGTCGGTCATGGAACGCCTCCAGGGTGGGCGGTGCCTCCGGGAGCCGTGACCTTATGACAACACCGTTGACCTGTGAAGCCCGGCGGCAGTTTCATGTCGGCTCACCGGGGCCCGCCGGGCCCCCTGGTGCGAGGAGAGTGCCGGCATGGCGCATCAACCACCCGCGCTGCGAAGAACCCTCGGCGTGCTCGACGGCGTCGCCATCGCCGCGTCCAGTACGGCGGCCACGACCAGCATCGGTATCGGCCTGGGCGTCACGGCCGGCGTGGTGGGGCTGCACCTGCCGGCGATCATGCTGCTGGCGTTCCTGCCGGTCCTGGGCATCGCGGGCGCCTACGCGCGGCTGAACCGCGTCGAGCCCAACGCGGGCAACGGCTATGTGTGGGTGGGCCGTTCGCTCTCGCCCTGGCTCGGCTTCCTGGTGGGGTGGGTGAACATCGTCGCGACGGTGGCGTTCCTCGCGTACACCACGGCCGTCACCGGCTCGGCGCTGCTGCAACTGGCCGGGGACGCCGGGCTGCACCGCTTCGCGGGGCTGGCCCTGGACCCCGGCTCGACCGCGCAGACCACCGCGATCGGCATCATGGTCCTGGCCGCCGTCACGCTCACGGCGGTGACCGGCGCGCGGACCGCGGCCCGTCTGCAGACCGGCCTGCTCGTGTTCGAGTACGCCGTGCTGCTGGGCTTTTGCGGATACGGCCTGGTCACCGGCCCCCACCCCTTCCGCTGGGCGTGGTTCGACCCGTTCGCCCTGCCCTCCCCGCAGGCGCTCGCGCAGGGGCTGCTGCTGTCGGTGTTCTGTTACTGGGGTTTCGAGTCCGCGTTCAGCGTGAACGAGGAGGTCCGCGAGCCGCGTGACGCGTCCCGCGCCGGCTTCATCACGCTGGCGACCATGCTGGCGCTGTTCCTGCTCGGCTCCCTCGCCTTCCAGCGGGTGCTGAGCGAGCCGGAGCTGGTCGGCCACGGGGCCGAGGGGCTGGCGTTCTTCGGCGACCGGCTGGCGGAGCGGCCGCTGGCCGTGCTGCCGCTGGTGGCGCTGATGTTCTCGGCGGTCGCCTCGCTGCAGGCCGGGGTGATCCCGACGGCCCGCGCGATGTACGCGATGGGCCGGGACGCGACGCTCGGCCCGGTGTGGTCCCGGGTCAGCCACCGCTACGGCACCCCGGCGGCCGGGACGCTGCTGATCGGGGCGCTGGCCGTGGCCGTCGCCGCGCTGTCGCTGGTGATCCCGCGCCTGTCGGACATGATCATGGCGACCGTGAACGCCGTCGGGATCGTCGTCGCCCTGTCCTACGCGCTCACCGCGCTCGCCGCCGCCGTACGCTTCCGCGCCCTGCTGCGCACGGACCCCTGGCAGGGGCTGCGGGCGGTGGTGCTGCCCGCGCTGAGCGCCGCCGCGCTGCTCGGGCTCGGCGGTTACCTCGGCTGGTCCTTCTTCACGTCCACCGACCACTTCGCGCTGCGGGCGGACAACGGCTGGTTCCTGCTGCTCACGCCGCTCATGATGATCATCTCCGGATGCATCGCCGCGGCGTGGGCGAAGTGGGGGCGCAGATCGCCGTACTTCCGCACCGGCCGGGGCACCGACGCCGACGCGCCCGAACTGCTCACCGCGGCCCCGTGACCCACGTTCACCACCGAAAGGAACCCATGCACGCCGACCTGCTCTTCCTCAACGGCCCCGTGTTCACGCCCGCCGGGCCCACCGCCACCGCCGTGGCCGTCACCGGTGACCGGATCACCGCGGTGGGCGGTGACGAACTGCGCGAGCTGGCCGGGCCGCGCACCGAGGTCGTCGACCTCGCCGGGCGGCTGCTGCTGCCCGGCTTCCAGGACGCGCACGTGCATCCGGTGCCGGCCGGCCTGGAGCTGACCCAGTGCGATCTGACCGGCACCAGGACGGCCGAGGAGAGCGTCGCGGCCGTCCGCGCGTACGCCGCCGCGCATCCGGAGCGGGAGTGGATCACCGGCGGCGGCTGGTCGATGGAGGCGTTTCCGGGCGGCATGCCGACGAAGGAGCTGCTGGACGCGGTGGTGCCGGACCGGCCGGTGTATCTGCCCAACCGGGACCATCACGGCGCCTGGGTGAACAGCCGCGCCCTCGCCCTCGCCAGCATCACCCGGGACACACCCGACCCGGCCGACGGGCGCATCGAACGGGATGTCTCCGGCGAGCCGAGCGGGACGCTGCAGGAAGGGGCGATGCAGCTGGTCGGGCGGCTCACCCCGGCGGCCACAGCCGCCGACCTGAGGGCGGCGCTGCTGCACGCCCAGCGCACCCTGCACGCGCTCGGGATCACCGCCTGGCAGGACGCGCTCGTCGGGAACTTCCCCGGGATGCCGGACCCGTCCGAGGCGTACCGCGCCGCCGCCCGGGACGGCTCGCTCACCGCACGGGTGCGGGGCGCGCTGTGGTGGGACCGGGAGCGCGGGGCCGAGCAGATCCCCGAACTCGTCGAGAGGCGGGCGGATCTGAGCCACGGGCGGTTCCGGGCGGGCAGCGTGAAGCTGATGCTGGACGGCGTCGCGGAGAACGGTACGGCGGCGCTGCTGGAGCCGTATCTGGACGGGTGCGGTTGCGCCACCGGAAACCACGGCAAGAGTTTCGTGGATCCCGGGCTGCTGCCGAAGTACGTCACCGAGCTGGACGCGCTCGGCTTCCAGTGCCACTTCCACGCGCTCGGCGACCGGGCCGTACGGGACGCGCTGGACGCGATCGAGGCGGCGCGGGACGCGAACGGGCCGAGCGACACCCGCCCGCATCTGGCGCATCTGCAGGTCGTGCACCCCGAGGACGTGCCGCGTTTCGCGCGTCTGGGCGCGGTGGCGAACATCCAGCCGCTGTGGGCGGCGCACGAGCCGCAGATGGACGAGCTGACGATTCCGTTCCTCGGTCCCGAACGGGCCGCGTGGCAGTACCCGTTCGGCTCGTTGCTGCGCTCCGGCGCGCGGCTGGCCGCGGGCAGTGACTGGCCGGTGAGCAGCCCCGACCCGTTGCAGGGTGTCCATGTCGCCGTCAACCGGGTGGAACCGGGCGGCGGCGGCCCGGTGTTCCTGCCGGCCGAGCGTCTCACTCTGTCCGCCGCCCTCACCGCGTACACGGCGGGCTCGGCCCATGTGAACCACCTGGACGACACCGGCGAGGTCCGCGTGGGCGCCCTCGCCGACCTGGTGGTGCTCGACCGGGACCCGTTCGCCGTCCCGGCCCAGGCGCTCGGCGAGACGCGGGTGGCGCTGACGTACGTCGGAGGGGAGCTGGTGTACGCGGCCGCCGGCGCGTGAGCGGTCAGCGGGCCGCCTGGAACGTGCGGCGGTAGGCCTGCGGGGTGACACCGATGGCGGTGTGCAGGTGCGCGCGCAGGGAAGCACCGGTGGCGAAGCCGACCTCGCCGGCGATCTGGTCCACCGGCAGGTCGCTGGTCTCCAGCAGGTGCCGGGCCCGGGCCACGCGCTGCTGGATCAGCCAGCGGCCGGGACTGACGCCGACCTCGTCGTTGAAGCGGCGGGCGAAGGTGCGCCGGCTCATCCGGGCGTGGGCGGCGAGGTCGGCCAGGGTGAGCGGCTCACCGAGGCGTTCCAGGGCCCAGGCGCGGGTCGCGGCCGTGCTCGCCGCGCCGTTCTCGGGCACCGGCTGCTCGATGTACTGCGCCTGCCCGCCGTCCCGGAACGGCGGGACGACGCAGCACCGGGCGATGGCGTTGGCGAGGGCGCTGCCGTGGTCCTCGCGCAGGATGTGCAGGCACAGGTCGACGCCGGCCGCGGCCCCGGCGGAGGTGAGGACCCGGCCGTCGTCGACGAACAGCACGTCCGGGTCGAGCGCGATGTGCGGGAACATCCGGCGGAAGTCGTCGGCGAGCAGCCAGTGCGTGGTGGCCTTGTGGCCGTCCAGCAGGCCGGCCGCGGCGAGCACGAAGGCGCCGGTGCAGATGGAGACGAGCCGCGCGTCGGGGCGGATGCGGGAGAGTGCGGCCCGCACCTGTTCGGGCAGCTCTGCGGTGACGCGGGCCGGTTCGACGGGCGCGACGATCACGGTGTCGGCGGTGTCCAGGATCTCGGGCCCGTGGTCCACGGCGACGGCGAAGTCGGCGTTGGTGCGCACCGGGCGCCCGTCGGCCGTGCAGGTCCGCACCTCGTAGCGGCCGGTGGGGCCGAGGATGCGGCTGGGCATGCCCAGTTCGAAGGGGTAGACGCCGTCGAGGGCCAGGACTGCGACCCGCTCGACGCGCCGGGACGACACGGCACTCATGGCACGATCCTAGCGAAGGGTGGCCATCATGCCATTGTCCCGGCGGCCGCCGGCCGACAGGCTGGACGACCATGAGCGATGAGAACACGACCGTGCGCGCCGTCCGCCAGGACGTCCTCGGCGGTCCCGAGGTGCTGAAGGTGGTCCGGATCCCGCGGCCGGTACCGCGTCCGAACGAGGTGCTGGTGCGGGTGCGCGCCGCCGGTCTCAATCCGACCGACTGGAAGCACCGCGCCTCCGGCGGCTTCCTCGGCGAGCCGCCGTTCGTGCTCGGCTGGGATGTCTCCGGCGTGGTCGAGGCGGTCGGGATCGGCGTCGCCCGGTTCCGGCCCGGCGACGAGGTGTTCGGCATGCTGCCGTACCCGTACGGCCACGGCGCGCACGCCGAGTACGTCACCGGGCCGGCCCGCGCCTTCGCCGCGAAGCCCGCCGGGATCGACCATGTGCAGGCCGGGGCGCTGCCCCTGGTGTCCCTCACGGCGTGGCAGGCGCTGGTGGAGACGGCCGGTCTGCGGGCCGGGCAGCGGGTGCTGATCCACGCGGCGGCCGGCGGGGTCGGGCACGTGGCGGTGCAGATCGCCAAGGAGCGCGGCGCATACGTCATCGGCACGGCCAGCGCCGGCAAGCACGGCTTCCTGCGGTCCATCGGCGTGGACGAGTGCGTCGACTACCGGGAGCAGGACGTCACCGAGGCGGTCAAGGACGTCGACGTGGTGCTGGACACGCTGGGCGGCGAGACCTCCGTGAACTCCCTGCGGGTGCTGCGGCCGGGCGGGATCGTGGTGTCGATCCTGCCGGTGGGCTCCGACGACTTCCCCAGGGAGGCGGAACGGCTCGGGGTGCGCGCGGTGCGGATGCTGGTCGACGCCTCGCACAGTGGTATGCGGCGGATCGCCGAGCTGGTGGAGGCCGGGAAGCTGCGTGCCGAGATCGCGGGCACCTTCCCGCTCGCCGAGGCCGCCGAGGCGCACCGGCTGGGCGACACCGGTCGCACCACGGGCAAGCTCGTGCTGGTGATGGACTGAGCCGCAGCGCTCCGGGCCACCCTCCCGATCAAACTCGGCCGCAATTCGACGACATATGTCAATCGAACATGCTCAAATACTGTCGGCCGAGGGTAACTTGCAGGACGGGAGCCCCTGTTGGGGTTCCCGTCCATGCAGCGGTTTGGAGGCGATGCCGTCGTGCAGCAGGACCCTGCGCCGCCCACGCGTCATCTGCGCGTCCGCGCCGACCGGGGTCACACGGTGCTGGAGTTCCGCGGCGAGATCGACATCGCCGCCGCGGCCGAGATCGCCCCGCACCTCGACCGGGCCACCGCCGGCCCCGCGCCCCGCGTGGTGATCGACCTGAGCGGGGTGGAGTTCTTCGACTGCTCCGGGCTGCGTCTGCTGTACCGGGCCCGGCGACGCGTGCTGGAGCGGGACGGCCGGATCCATCTGGTGTGCACGCACGCCCTCACCCTGCGGGTGCTGCGGCTGACCGGGCTCGCCCGGCTGCTGCCCCCGCAGCCGACACGGGACGCGGCCCTGGGCTGCCCGGGGGCGACATCCGGCCATCTGTAGGCGTCCACAGCCCTCTTGGGACCGCCGGCGGCACGGCGCCCGGCGCGGGTTCACGGCGCCCGGCGCGGGTTCACGGCGTCTCGCGCGGGGCGTCGAACAGGGCGCTGACGGACTCGCCGTTGTGGATGCGCCGTACCGCCTCGGCGAGCGCCGGGGCGACCGTGAGGACGCGCAGCTTGTCCGTGCGCTCCTCGGCAGGCACCGGCACCGTGTTGGTGCACACGATCTCCAGCACGTCCGGCTGCTCACTGAGCCGCTTGAGCGTGCCCGCCGCGAACAGCCCGTGGGTGCACGCCACCCGCACCGAGCGCGGCCCCGCCTCCCGCAGCCGCTCCAGCAGTTCCAGGACCGTACTGCCCTTGGCGATCTCGTCGTCGAGGACGATGACGTCCCGCCCGGCGACGTCGCCGATGACCGAGCTGATGCTGACCCGGTCGTCCGCGTAGCGCTGCTTGGCGCCGGCCGCCACCTGCGCGCCGATCATCCGGGCGAAGGCCGCCGCCTCCTTGGCGTTGCCGAGGTCCGGCGAGACGACCGTGGTGCGGCTCAGGTCGTAGCGCCGGAAGTACGCGGCCAGTTCGCGCCGGGCGTGCAGATGGTCCACCGGGACCGAGAAGAAGCCGTGCACCTGCGGCGAGTGCAGCGTCATGGCCAGCACCCGGCCCGCTCCGGCCGCCACGAGCAGATCGGCGACGAGCCGCCCGCCGAGGGAGATGCGCGGCGCGTCCTTCTTGTCGGAACGGGCGTAGGAGTAGTGCGGCAGTACGACGCTGATGCGCGCCGCGGAGGCGCCGCGGGCGGCGTCGCACATCAGCAGCAGCTCCACCAGATGCTCCTGGACCGGCCTGACCAGCGGCTGGATCAGGAACACGTCCCGCTCCCGGCAGTTGGCCCGCAGCTGCACCTCCAGACAGTCGTTGGCGAACCGGCTCACCCGGGTGGGACTGAGCGGGACCCCGAGCTGGGCGCAGACCTCCTCGGCCAGCTCCGGGTGGGCGCTTCCGCTGAACACGGCGATGTCTCGCACCTGGGCCTCCTCGTGGGCAGTTGCGGCCGACGGCCCCCGCCGACTGGTGTACCCGGCGGACCCCGGGCCGCAGTCCTGCCGGGGGTACCCGCCGGGACGCAGGAGCCGCGCTGGGCTATTTTTTAATGTCAAATTCAATAAACCTGATCCGGCTGCCTGAAGCTCAAGCCAGGAGCCACTTGAACAACTCGAACCGGCCGGTAAAGAATGGCGGGCATGGCGAGACCGAAGAACCAGGGCGCGCGCCGCGAGGCGCTGATCGAGGCGGCCGGCCGGGCGATCTCCGAGCGCGGCATCGCCGCGCTGCGGATCAAGGACATCGCCGCGGAGGCGGGCGTCTCGGCGGGGTCGGTGCTGTACTACTACCCGGAACTCGACGACCTCGTCTTCGAGGTGCACAGCGGCGCCGTGGAGCGCTTCCTCGGCCGGCGCCACGCCGTCACCGACGCCCTGCGCGACCCGGTCGAGCGGCTGCGCGCCGCCGCCGGGTCCGGCCTGCCCGCCCACGCCGACGACGCGGACCACCGGCTGCTGTACGAGCTGCACGGCCTGGCCGACCGCAGTACCGCGCACGCCGCGCTGATGGGCTCGCTCTTCGCCCGGGAGACCGCGCTCTACTCGACGATCCTCGAACTGGGCGCCGCGGCGGGTGAGTTCATCCTCTCCGAAGCGGTGGCGGACATCGCGCGCAACCTGGTCACCCTGGAGGACGGCTACGGCCTGCACATCATCAGCCGCAACGCCGCCGTGGACCGTGCCACGGCGCTGCGCCTGCTGCTCGGCTACGCCCGCTCGGCCACCGGCTGCCCCCGCCTGTGACGCGGGGACCCCAGGGCACCGCGCCGCCGCCGGCCGCCGGCAGGAAGGCGACCAGTCGCCCGGGCGGCGGTAATTCGGTTGCGGCCGGTCGGCGGTGTGCCGTCATGATGACCCCGTCCGAGTTCCCTCACCCCCGGAGCCCCCGCATGCGCCGACTCCTCGGAATCACCCAGCCCACCTTCCGGCTCCCGGTTCCCGAGGACATCACCCCGCATGCACACCCTGAACATCGGCATTCTCGCCCACGTCGACGCCGGTAAGACCAGCCTGTCCGAGCGGCTGCTGTTCGACCACGGGGCGATCGACCGCCTCGGCAGCGTCGACGCCGGCGACACCCGCACGGACGACGGGGCGATCGAGCGGCAGCGCGGCATCACCGTCCGGTCGGCCGTCGCCTCCTTCACCGCGCACGGCACACAGATCAACCTCATCGACACCCCCGGCCACTCCGACTTCATCGCCGAGGTCGAGCGCGCCCTCGAGGTGCTGGACGGGGCGGTGCTGCTGCTGTCCGCGGTGGAGGGCGTACAGGCGCAGACGCGTGTGCTCATGCGCACGCTGAGGCGGCTGCGGCTGCCCACCCTGATCTTCGTCAACAAGATCGACCGCACCGGCGCCCGGGCCGGCGACCTGCTCGCCGACATTCGCCGCCGGCTCACCCCGCACATCGCCCCGCTCACCGACGTCACCGGCGTCGGCACCCCGCGGGCCACCGTAAGGCCGTACCCCCCGAAGGCGCGGACAGCCGAGGCGCTCGCCGAGGTCGACTCCGGCGTGCTCGCGGCGCTCGTGGACGGCCCGGCGCCGACTCCGCGGCAGGTGCGCGCCGCCCTGGCCGCCCGCACCGGCGACGGCTCCTTCCATCCCGTGTACTTCGGCTCCGCCCTCGGCGGCGAGGGCGTCGCCGAGCTGGTTCGCGGAATCGTCGAATTCGTCCCCGTACCGAAACCGTCCGGGACCGGGGAACCGCGCGGCACGGTGTTCGCGGTGCGCCCGGGCCCCGGCGGCGAGCGGACCGCGTATCTGCGGCTGTACGACGGTGAGGTGACGCCACGTCAGTGGCTGACGTTCCTGCGGCGCGAGGCGGACGGGCGGGTCGGCGAGGTCAGGGTGCGGGCCGGCCGGACCGCGGTGACCGGCCGCCCGGGAGAGACGCTCAGCGCCGGGAACATCGCGTCCCTCTCCGGCGTGCCCGGCCTGCGCGTCGGCGACCGGCTCGGCGAACTCGCCGCGAGCGCACCGCAGTTCGCGCCGCCGACGCTGGAGACGGTGGTGCGGGCCCGGCACCGCGGCCGTGCGGCGGCGTTGCGCGCGGCACTGCTCGCCCTCGCCGACCAGGACCCCCTGCTGCACGCCCGCCCGGCCCCCGACGGGGCGACCTCGCTGCTGCTGTACGGCGAGGTACAGCTGGGGGTGCTCGCGGCCACGCTGGTCCAGGACTTCGGGATCGAGGCGGACTTCACGCCCGGCCGGGTGCGGATGCTGGAGCGGCCGGCCGGGACCGGAGAGGCGCACGAGGAGATGCCGTGGCACGACCGCACCCGCTACTGGGCGACGATCGGCCTGCGGGTGGAACCCGGACCGCCCGGCTCCGGCGGGGTGTTCGGCTACGAGACGGAGCTGGGCGCGCTGCCCCGCGCCTTCCACCAGGCGATCGAGGACACCGTCCACGCGACGATGCTCACCGGCCCGCACGGCTGGGAGGTCACCGACTACCGGGTCACCCTGGTCCGCTCCGGCTTCTGCTCCCCGGTCAGCACCGCCGCCGACTTCCGCGGGCTCACCCCGATCGTGCTGCGCCGCGCCCTGCGGCAGGCCGGAACACGGGTGTACGAGCCGTACCACACCTTCGAGGCGGAGGTGCCGCCGGACGCGCTCACCGCGGTGACCGCGCAGCTCGCCGCCTGCACGGCCGATGTCGAGGCGACAGCCCCGGCACCAACGGGCTGGCTGATCACCGGCGAGCTGCCGGCCCGGCGGGTGCGTGAGATGGAGCTGCGACTGCCCGGGCTCACCCGGGGCGAGGGGGTGTGGTGGTCACGCCCGTCCGGTGAGCGGCCCGCCCGCTGAGGGCCGACAGGGCTGTCTGGAAACGAGCTTGGCGGGCATGCGGACGTCAGGAAGGAGGGCCGTCGTCATGACCGATGCCCCCGCGCCACCCGCCCGTCCGTCGCGTCGCCTGCCCGGCTGGGCGAAGGTGCTGCTGTCCGTGGTGCTGGTGCTCGCCGTGTTCTTCGCGGGGCTGCGGCTGAGCGTGCTGCCGGGCCTGCGGGACCTGTTCGGCACCGAGACCCGCGACCGCTCCGGTCCCGCGCTGCTCAAGTCGGTGAGGGACATGAGCCGTTACGACGCCGCCTCCGGCACCTTCCAGGTCGTCGTCGACCTCGAGAAGGACGCCCGGTTCCTGCCGGACGCCATCCGCGGCACCCGCACCCTGTACGTCGGCGCGGGCACCGTCGACGCCTACGTCGACCTCGGCCGGCTCGGCGAGCGGGACGTGCGCGTCGACGCCGACCGCACGACGGCGACGCTGCGCCTGCCGCACGCGCAGCTGGGCCGGCCCGCCCTCGACCCCGACCACTCCTACGCCGTCTCCAAGCAGCGCGGCCTGCTCGACCGCCTCGGCGACCTGTTCTCCGACAACCCCAACAGCGAGCAGGCCGTGCAGAAGCTGGCCGTGCGGCACATCGGGGAAGCAGCGCGCGGCAGCGGACTGACCACGCGGGCGGAGGCCAACACCACCGCCATGCTTCAGGGACTGCTGCGCTCGCTCGGCTTCAAGGAGGTGCACGTGTCCTACGGCGGCACGTGATCAGCCGCCGAGCACCCCGGGCAGGGCGAGCGCGCCGAGCAGGGTCGTGCCCACCAGTACCCACGCCACGTAGTCGCCGATGTGCCCGGACTGCAGACGGCGCAGCGGCAGCGCCCGGCGCGGGGCGGCCAGCAGCTTCGGGCGGGTGACGGCGACAGCGGCGAGGGCCACGGCGAGCAGCGTGGACAGCAGGCCCAGCAGCACCCCGGGCAGTGTCCAGTGCACATCGCTGCGCAGCCCGCCGGAGCCGGCCTCGTTCACGGCGTCGGCGACGGCCGTGCCGACGCCGGGTACCACGCCGACGGCGAGCGAGCCGGCCAGCAGCAGTGCCGGGACCGCCCGCATGGTGTCGGGGACCCGGGTGATCCGGCGTCCGGTCTCGGGTTCCTCGTCGGCGCCGGTCGTCTCGTACGCGCCGCTGTCCTGCGGCTTCGGACCGAGACCGAGGAAGACCCGTGCCGTCACCCGCAGCACCGCGCCGGCGGTGATGGCGGAGACGGCGACGTAGAGCACGGTGAGCGCGCCGCCCGCGGCCTCCTCGCCGACCGCCTTGCCGAGACCGGTGCCGAAGGGGGGCAGCCCGGCCAGGGCGAGCCCGCCGATGGCGAACATGAGCGCGACCGCGCGCATCCGGCGGCCCCGGCCGTGCAGTGCCTGTTCGTCGAGACTGCCGAAGCGGTCCAGGAGGAGGCCGGCGCAGGCGAAGAGCGCCGCCTTCACCCCGGCGTGACCGAGGAGGTAGATCGCCACCCCGTCGTCGGCCTCGGGCGTGAGCTGCCCGATGCCCAGCAGGAACAGGCCGGTGTGAGCGACGGTGGAGTAGGCGAGCAGCCGTTTGACGTGCCGCTGGTACCAGCACATCACCGCGCCGACCACGGCGCTCAGTGCGCCCGGCACCACCAGGGCGTGCCCGGCGTCGGATGCGGGCACCCCGCCCGGCCCGGAGAAGATGGTGGAGTACACCCGCCACACGCCGTACACGCCGAGTTCCACCATGACGCCGGACAGCAGCATGCACACCGGGGTCGGTGCGACGGCGTGCGCGTCGGGCAGCCAGAAGTGGAACGGCAGGGCGGCCGCCTTGACCATCAGGCCGGTCAGCACCAGCACGAACGCGGTCAGTACCAGGGCGTCCGGCTTGCCGTGCGCGTCGAGGCCGCGCCCGATCGCCGTCATCGACAGCTCCCCGGTACGCCCGTACAGCAGGCCGACGCCCATCAGCATCGCGTACGCGCCGAGGGAGGTGACGACGGCGAAGGTCAGCGCGCCCTGCACGGCGCTGGGTTCCTCGATGCGGTAGCCGGTCAGGGCGTAGGCGACGACGCTCATCAGCTCGAAGAACACGAACGCGTTGAACAGGTCACCGGCGATCGCGAACCCGCACATCCCGGCCTGGAAGGCCAGCATCAGCGCGGGGAAGGACCCGGCGTGCCGGCGCGGCGGTTCGTCGAAGTAGCGCCAGGAGTACACCAGGGCCGCGAGCGTGAGCAGGGAGGCCAGCGCGGCGAGCCCGAGGCCGGGGCCGTCCCCGACGACGACGATGCCGACGCTCTCGCCGTTCACGGGCAGCCAGCCGCCGACCCACTCCACCATGGGCGGCGAGGAGTTCAGCAGCAGCACCAGCGCGAGGGAGAGGGTGCCGGCGGAGACCAGACAGCCGATGGTCTCGGCGGCGGGTCGGGGCAGCCGGCGGCCCCCGGCGACGAGCAGGCCCGCCCCGAGCATCGGGAGCGCGACGAGCAGCGGGATCAGATGGTGCATCAGCCGCGCAGCTCGGACAGCTCGTCGGGGTCGACCGTGCCGTGCCTCTTGGCGATCTGCACGACGAGGGCGAGCAGCAGGGCGGTGACCGTGGCGCCGACGACGACGTCGGTCAGCGCGAGCGCCTGCACGACCGGGTCGACGACGGGCCGCGAACCGGGCTTGATGTCGGAGAACACGGGCGCGGTGGCGCCGTCGCGGTAGCCGACGGCCAGCAGCAGGACGTAGGTGCCGGCCTGGCAGACGGACAGACAGCCCACGGCGTGGATGAGGTTGCGGCTGGTGGCGAGGCCGTAGGCGCCGGCCAGGAACACCCAGGCGGCGACGAGGTACGGCAGGACGTGCATCACGTCGGTCACCCGTTCTCCTTTCCTTGCCCGTTCCCCGGCTCCTCCACGATCTCCACGGCCTGGTCCAGGAAGCGGGCGAGCAGGACGACGATCGCGCAGGCGACCTCCATGCCGATGGCCGCGTTCAGCAGCGGGACGAGCCCGCCGGAGGAGAGCGTGTTGAACGTGCCGTACGGCAGCAGTGTGTTGGCGAGGAAGGCGGCGCCGGCGAGGACGCAGGCGATGCCGGTGACCAGGTAGGCGCAGGCGGCGACCGCGTCGCCGGCCTCGTACAGGCCGAGCGGGCGGATGCGTTCGAGGGCGCGGTAGTCGGCGCCGAGGTAGAGCAGGTGCAGGGCGGTCGCGGTGACGACACCGCCCTGGAAGCCGCCGCCGGGGCTGAGCTGACCGTGCGCGATCACGTACAGGCCGGTGAGCACGGCGACGGGCAGCACGACGAGGGCGTAGCGGCGCACCGGGCGGGCCACGTCCGCGGGCTGCGGGGCGGCACGGTGTTCGTCGCGGGCCTGGCGCAGCAGCACGACACAGCCGAGCACGCAGGCGAACAGGATGCTCATCTCGCCGAGGGTGTCGTACGCGCGCAGGTCGAAGTTGACCGACGCGATCGTGTTGGCCGTCTGCCGGCTGAGGGCGGCGCGTACGGCCCGGTCGCCGTAGGGGTGGCCGCGGCCGCCGAACGACGGCAGGTCGAGGCAGGCGGCGACGAGCAGCGCGGCGAGGCCGGCACCGCCGAGCGCCACGAGCCACAGCCGGGCCCGGCGGCTCATGGAGCGCTCCCCTTGCCGTCGGCGTCCTTGGCGCGGCGGCGGACCTTGCGGACCGTCAGCAGCAGCAACAGCGGGGTGACCGCGGCGCCCACCGCGAGCTGGGACAGGCCGACGTCGGGTGCCTGGAGGACGGTGAACAGCACGGCGAGCACCAGGCCGAGCACGGACAGCACCAGCGACTGCCGCGCGGGGTCGCGGGTCGCCACGGCAGCGGTCGCGCCCCCGGCCACGAGCACCAGCGCGACGACGATGACGGCATCGGTCACCGAGACATCGCCTCCTCCTGCACGGCAGCCCCCGGCCGGATGAACCGACGACGGCGCCCCGCGGCCAGGCGCCCTGACCGCCACAGGCGGTCAAGGGGCGCGGGGAACGGCGCGGCCGGCCACAACGCAGACCTCACAGGCCGGTGCAGGCACAAAAGGGGCGCGGAGAACGGCGCGACCAGCCACGACGAGACCCGCACAGACCGCCGCAGGCGGCCCTGGACATCCACCCCCGCACGGAGTGCAGGCCGCACCGGGGAACAGGCATCAGCCACCTCGCACCCCCGTGATCCCGCCGGACAGGGCGCGGGAGGCGATCAGGTTGCCGGCGATGAGCAGCGCGCCGATCACCAGCAGCTTGACCATGGCCCGGCCGGGCCCGGTCGCCGCGCACAGGGCCACGACGGTCACCGCGCCGACGCCGGCGGCCGCCCAGGTCGCGCCCCGGGCGCGCGGCGGGTCGTCGGCGAGTTCGTCGGCGAGCAGCCGGGCGAAGACGAGGGTGCCGACCGGACCGAGCAGCGCGAGCAGCAGGGCGAGGTCGACGTAGGAGGTGCGCTGGTAACCCTGGGAGAGCAGCAGCAGGCCGGGGCAGACCAGGGCGGTGGACAGGTTCTGGGCGACGGCGCGGCGGCGCAACGGGCCGGTGGCGACGCCCCACAGGGCCGCCCCGGCGCCGGCGGCCAGGACGACGGCCGCCGCGAGGAGCCAGCCGTTCACGGTTCGGTCACCGCCCGCCGGGCGGCCCGCGCTGCGACGGCACCGACCGCGGCCGCGCCGCCGCCCACCGCGAACTCCAGCGGGTAGACGGCGCTGATCAGCATCAGCCACAGCACCGCGAGCGCGGCCCACCAGGCGAGGAGTTCGCCCGCGGCGCGCAGTGCCGTACGCCTCCGCACCGCGCCACCTCCTCGTCGCCGCCGTCACCCGGAGCCTGCGGGCATCCAAGCACCGCGCGTGCTCCGCCGGGCGGCGGCACGCGCGGGTCTGCACCCGGAGTGCCCCGAGCGCAGGAACGGAAACCGGCCGACGGCCGCACGGTCGGGGACGAGCGGCGGAGTGGCCGGACGGATCGCGGGTAACCGCCGTGCCATGCAGGGAACTTGGAGGCAATCCACGATGGCCCGGCTGCCCTTCGCCGGGCGCAAGCCCCGCGCGCGGCGGCAGCCGGAAGGCGGTCAGGGGCCACTGCGCCTGGTCGTGCGGCTGCTGGCGATGGCGTGTGCGTTCGTCCTGATGGTGGCGTTCGCCGTGGTGCTGGCCCGGCTGACGCTGCGGCCCTCCCCGGCCTCGGAGGCGTTCACGCACACCAATCTGCACCCCGGACGCTCCCTGAAGGCGTATCTGGACCAGCCGTCATTGCGCGACGCGGCGAAGCAGATCGGCGGCAATCTGCTGCTCGGTGTGCCGTTCGGGGTGCTGGTGCCGCTGGTCGCGCCGCGCGCCCGGCGCCTGCTGCGGGTCCTGCTGCTGACGGCGGTCGTGATGCTGCTGGTGGAGCTGGCACAGGGGGCGATGATCACCGGGCGGGCCTTCGACATCGACGACGTCATCCTCAACACCACGGGGGCGCTGGCCGGTTACCTGCTGCTGGGACGGCGCATGGGTCGGGCGGTCCACGCACGGGCGGGGCACGCACGGGCGGGGCACGGGCGACGCGACCGGTGAGGTGACGGGCGCTCACGTCCCGCCAACCCCAGGTCTGTACCAGGGTATTGACGTCCCCTTACTTCACTCCTTAAATCAAGAGGCGACACGCACTACTCCCCCACCCCCACCTGGTCCGGCGGCCCGCGCACACGGGCCGCCGGACGGAAGGGAGAGCCGTGGTCCGCCCACGCCTGCTCCGCAGATGTCTCCTCGCCGCCGTCTCCGCCCTGCTCGCCGCGTCCGCCGCGGCGGTCCCGGCCCGGGCGGCGGCCTCCGACGCGGCCCCGGTCGCCGCCGCCACGGTGTTCTCCGACACCTTCGACGGGCCCGCCGGTGCGCCGGTGGACTCCTCGAAGTGGCAGTTGGAGACCGGCGACAACGTCAACAACCACGAGCGGCAGTACTACACGTCCGGCACGAAGAACGCCGCCCTCGACGGGCAGGGCCATCTGGTCATCACCGCCCGGCGCGAGAACCCGGCCGGCTACCAGTGCTGGTACGGCACGTGCCAGTACACCTCGGCGCGGTTGAACACCGCAGGCAGGTTCACCGCGCAGTACGGGCACGTCGAGGCCCGGATGAAGATCCCGCGCGGGCAGGGCATGTGGCCGGCGTTCTGGATGCTGGGTACGCCCGTGAACTGGCCGGACTCCGGTGAGATCGACGTCATGGAGAACGTCGGCTTCGAGCCGGCCACCGTGCACGGCACGATCCACGGCCCCGGCTACTCGGGCTCCGGCGGCATCGGCGCCGCCTACACGCTGCCCGGCGGCCAGGCCTTCGCCGACGCCTTCCACACCTTCGCGGTGGACTGGGCCCCCGACTCGATCACCTGGTCGGTGGACGGCACGGTCTACCAGCGGCGCACCCCCGCCGACCTCGGCGGGAAGACCTGGGTGTTCAACAAGCCGTTCTTCCTCATCCTCAACCTGGCCGTCGGCGGCTACTGGCCCGGCGACCCGGACGGCTCGACCGTCTTCCCGCAGCAGCTGGTGGTCGATCACGTCTCGGTGACGACCGGCAACACGTCCACCGTGGTGCCGATCCGGGGCCTGGCCGGCAAGTGCGTCGACGTCGCCGGGGCGAACTCGGCCAACGGCACCCCTGTCCAGCTCTACGACTGCAACGGCACCGCCGCGCAGGCGTGGACGGCCGGGTCGGACGGCACACTGCGCGCGCTCGGCAAGTGCCTGGACGTCACCGACCGCGGGACGGCGGACGGCTCGACGGTGCAGCTGTGGGACTGCTCGGGCGGCACGAACCAGCAGTGGGTCGTCACCGCCGCGCACGACATCGTCAACCCCCAGGCGAACAAGTGCCTGGACGTCACCGGGGGCAGCTCCGCCAACGGAACCCGGCTGCAGATCTGGACCTGCACCGGCGGCGCCAACCAGAAGTGGACGCTGGGCTGAGCCGCCCGGCGGTCAGCGGCGGCGCAGGGTCCAGGTGAACTTGTCCCCGCCGACCCAGCGCACGACATCGGGGTCTTCCAGGTCGTGGACCTGGATGCCGTACGCGGCGGCGGCCTCGAGGACGTCGACGACGCCCGTTGCCTCACCGACGACCTGACCGTCGATTTCCACGATGCGGAACGGCGGCGTGCCCGGCTGAACACCGAGCACCGTGATGCGCGGTTGGGAGATGTGAGGGCTCGCGACTTCGGTCATGTCATCGAGAGTAGAGCGGAACCGGGACGAACGGGTCATCCGGACGGTCCGTCCAGCAGCTCCGGTACCGCCGCCTCCACAGCGCCCCGCGTGGCCGGACGTCCGAACGCCCCGTGTTCGCCCAGCCGGGTGAGCACGGGGCGATGGTCCGGCCCTGTTCGAAGAGTTCGAAGACGCGCGGGTCGATGCAGGAGGCACGGCACGCCGCGGGCGTATCGCCCGGACGGTGGCTGACCTACTTGACCGCCCGCACGGTCTGGCGGTGCCGGGCCGCCTTGGTGGCGCGGCCGTCCTCGCCGGTCACGGCGCCCGCGAGGACGGTGGCGTGCCAGGACGGTCCGCGGACGCACGGGCGGCCGCTCAGGGCCGGCGCCAGGCGTCACTGTCGAGGTGCGAGCCGGCCTGGGGCCCCATGCGCAGCATGCCGCCGTCCACGGTCCAGGACGCGCCGGTGACGTAGGAGGCGTCGGGTCCGGCCAGGAACGCGATGACGGCGGCGACCTCGCGGGCGTCGCCGGGCCGGCCGAGGGGCACACCGGGCCGGGACTCCGTGTGCACGTCGGTGTCCTCCTGGCCGGTCATGGGGGTCGCGATCTCGCCGGGGGCGACGGCGTTGACGGTGATGCGGTGCTCGGCCAGTTCCAGCGCCATCACCTGGGTGAGCAGGCCGAGGCCGCCCTTGGCCGCGCAGTAGGGGGCGGCACCGACACGGGGCTGGTGCTCGTGCACGGACGTCACGTTCACGATGCGGCCGCCGTCGCCCTGCCGGATCATGTGCCGGGCGGCCTTCTGCCCGCACAGGAACGGGCCGATCAGATCGACGTCCAGCACCTCGCGCACGGTGTCCAGGTCCAGGTCGAGGAAGGGCGTCATGGTGCCCGTACCGGCGTTGTTGACGAGGACGTCGAGCCGTCCCAGCCGGTCGCACAGCGCGTCGACGGCGTCGGCGTCGTCGGGCAGCCGGGTGAGGTCCATCCGCTCCACCTCGGCTCGCCGCCCGACCGCGCGGACCTCCCGCGCGGTCTGCTCGGCGCCCTCGCGGTCGGTGTGCCAGGTGATCCCCACGTCCATACCCGCCCGGGCCAGCTGTACGGCGGTGGCCCGCCCGATCCCCGAATCGGCCCCGGTGACCACGGCGACCTTGCCGCCGGTCGGGCTCGGATCTGGCATGGAAGACCTCCTCGTCCACAGCGAACCGCGATCGGGCCATCGCAGTACCCGAGCACGCCCACCACAAACAACGGCCACAGGCACCGGCACCACCGCCGAACCCCGCCGCACGACGGCAGCGCCGCCCCTGCGGGGCGTCGCCCGACGGCGACGGCCACGGTCAGGGCTTGGCAGCGCACCCGGGATCGGCCGGAGGCGGGAGCCCGGCGCTGACCGCCCGCCAGCAGCCGAGCGGGTCGATGCACCCGCCACGCCGTTGCCGCAGTCGCATACGACGGTGAGGGGCCGGGGTGTGGGGTGTCCGCCCGCAGCGTCAGGCACCGGGCAACGGCACCCTCGTCGGGAACGGGCGGCCGGACCGACGACGGACACCCCCCATCCCGGCCCCGACCCACGACACACCGCAGGCGCGACCGCAACCGACCACGCACCGCACACGGGCCGCCGCAGGCGCAAAAAGGGGCGCGGGGCACGGCGCGACCAGCCACGACGAAACCCGCACACGACGACGCACGGCAGGTCGCCCCTGACAGGACGGCCGGGCGGACCGCCTAGCCGGAGGCGCGTCGCCGTGCAGGCCCCGGCGGGCTGGGGAACCCTGGGTGCAGGAGGTGGCGATGGACCCCGTGGCGGCGCTGGAGCGGATCGCGTTCCTGTTGGAGCGGGCCCAGGAACCGACGTACCGGGTGCGGGCCTTCCGTACCGCGGCGCGGGTGGTCCGGGAGCTGCCGGAGGAGGAACTGCGGGAGCGGGTGCGGGACGGGACGCTGGAGTCACTCAAGGGCGTCGGGCCGAAGACCGCGCAGGTCGTGCAGGAGGCACTCGGCGGACAGACACCCGGCTACCTGCGGAAGCTGGAGGAGGAGGCGGGCAAGGCGCCCGCCGTAGGCGGCGGTGACTCACTGCGGGCGGCGCTGCGCGGTGACTGCCATCTGCACTCGGACTGGTCCGACGGCGGCAGCCCGATCGAGGAGATGGGCCGGGCGGCCGCCGCGCTGGGCCACGACTGGGCCGTCCTGACGGACCACTCCCCGCGCCTGACGGTGGCCCGCGGCCTGTCCCCGGAGCGGCTGCGCGAGCAGCTCGGCGTGGTGGCGGACCTGAACCGTACCTGGGCGCCATTCCGGCTGCTCACCGGCATCGAATGCGACATCCTCGACGACGGCTCCCTGGACCAGGAGCCCGAGCTGCTCGCCGAGCTGGACGTCGTGGTGGTGTCGGTCCACTCCAAGCTCCGTATGGACGCCCGGGCGATGACCCGCCGCATGGTGGCCGCCGTCCGCAACCCGCACGCCGACATCCTCGGCCACTGCACCGGGCGCCTGGTCACGGGCCGGGGACGCCCGGAGTCCCAGTTCGACGCGGACGAGGTGTTCGCCGCGTGTGCCGATTCCGGCACCGCCGTGGAGATCAACAGCCGCCCCGAACGGCTCGACCCGCCCCGCCGTCTGCTGCGCCGCGCGGTCGAGGCGGGCGTGCTGTTCTCGATCGACACCGACGCGCACGCGCCCGGCCAGCTGGACTGGCAGATCAACGGCTGCGCCCGCGCCGAGGAGTGCGGGGTGCCCGCCGAACGTGTCGTCACCACCTGGTCCGCCGACGACCTGCTCGCCTGGACCCGCACCGGCCGCGTGCCGTCCGGCGTGACCGGCGCCTGACGTGGTACCCGTGCGAGCCGCGAGAGAAAGGATCACCGCATGGACCGTGCCGCCGTCTTCGACGTCGACGGAACCCTCGTCGACACCAACCACCTGCATGTCGTCACCTGGTGGGAGGCCCTGCGCCAGGCGGGCCACCGGGTACCGATGCACGCCGTGCACCGGGCGGTCGGCCTCGGCTCCGACGATCTGATCGCCCATCTGCTGGGCGAGGACCGCGACAAGGACCAGGACGGCCGGCTCAGCGCCGCGCACACGGCGCTGTACGGCCAGTACTTCGACCGGTTGCCCGCACTGGCGGAGGCCGGGGCGCTGCTCAAGCGGCTGCACGGCGACGGCTGGGCCGTGGTGCTCGCCACCTCCGCGAGCGGCCCCGAGCTGAAGGCGCTGCGCCGGGCCATCGACGCCGACGACGCCATCACGGCGACCGCCAGCTCCGACGACGTCGAGGAGGGCAAGCCCGCCCCGGAGCCCGTCGAACACGCGCTGGAACTGGCCGGGGTGAGTCCCGAGCGGGCGGTGTTCGTCGGCGACACGGTGTGGGACATGCAGGCCGGCCGCCGCGCCGGGGTGCGCTGCGTGGGCGTGCTGTGCGGGGGCATCCCGCGCGCCGACCTGGAGGAGGCGGGCGCGCAGGCGGTCTACGCCGATCCCGCCGATCTGCTGGCCCGCCTCGACGACAGCCCCTTTGGGTGATCGATACGCACCTGCGGGATACCCGTCGCGCATGACACGAGCGAGGGACGCCGTACGGGGTGAGGCACACGCCATCGGACGGGCGGTGAGCGGGGCCGTGCGCGGCCCGGGCCGCGAGCGGGATCTGGTGGTGCAGTCGCTGAAGGCGGCGGCGGCCGGGCTGCTGGCGTGGGTGGTGGCACGGATCTGGCTGAACGACCCGATGGCGCTGATGGCACCCTGGGTGGCCGTGGTGCTGGTGCAGGCGACCGTCTACAGCTCGCTGCGCCGGGGCACCCAGCAGTTCGCCGCGATCTGCGCGGGCGCGCTGATCGCTTCGGGGGCGCAGGCGGTGACCGACGACACGACCGGCGCGCTCGCCGTGTCGCTGCCGCTGCTGATGCTGCTGGCGAACTGGCCGCGCTTCGGCGACCAGGGCGTGTACGCGGCGACGACGGCCATCTTCACGCTGACGGCGGGCCCGGTGTCGGCGTCGGCGGTCGGCCACCGCATCGGCCAGGCGGCGCTCGGCGCGGTGATCGGGGTCGCGGTCAACGCGTTCGTGCTGCCGCCGGTGCATCTGCGGGACGTACGGGAGAACCTGTCGGCGCTGGCCCGGGAGGCGGGTGACACGTTGCATCTGGTCGCGTCGGGGCTGCGCGAGGGCGACTGGGACGCCTCGGTGACCACCGAGTGGTCGCGCGCCGCCGACCGGCTCCAGCGGCGGTGCCGGGGACTGGGCTCGGCCCGTGCCTGGAGCGAGGAGTCTTTGCGCCTGACCTCCGCGCCGCTGCGTGCGCTGCACCGGGTGCCGCAGGGGGTGCCGCCCCGGTCGGAGGACGAGCGGTTCGGCCGGGTCGCCGGACATGTCACGGCGCTGACCCGGGCGCTCGCGGTCGCCGCCGACGACGCGCGCACCCCGGCCCCGCCCCAGGGCGAGGCACTGCGGTTGTACGCGAGCCTGCTGGAGCTGATCGGGGACGCCTGCCGCGCCGAGGCGGACCGGCTCGGCGATCCGCACGCCGGGCCGCCTGTGGGCGACGCCCGGCGCGAGGAGGAGATGGAGGAGCTACGGCGCCGGCTCCAGAAGAGCCTTCAGGAACACGTGGGCCTGGGCGCCTCGGTCGCGACGGTCCTGGGGACGCTGCTGCTGGAGGCGGAGAGCATCTGGGCGGAGGCGGTACCGGGCCAGGACGGCGACCGCGAGGACACCGACGCCTCCCCCGTGACGCAGATCACCTCAAACGGCGACAAGCCGGGGAACACCGGCCGGTAGTCACCCGTTGAACCCACCGTGGGTGCGGATGGGACAGTGTCCCCGGGCCTCACCTTTTGCCCACAGGGACGATCGTTCGGCTGAAGCCCTGTGGAGCCTTTCGCCGAGAGGCGACCGCCATCCGCGCCCACCACAGTCAGCCCCGACCGGCATCCCCCCGTCCGGTCGGGGCGCTTTCCTGTCCACAGCCGCGCCCCGGAAGCGGCTCCGGGCGATTTCCACGCGGCTCGCAGTGGCACCGGGCGGGCAGCTTTCCCCGCCGGAACTCCCAGCCCGGACCGGCACCGGGCGGCTTCCTCCGCCCGAGCCCCCCATCCCAGCGACGGCGTCCGGCGAGAACCCGCAGGCCCCCGCGCCCGGGAAAGAGGCCGGGCGTCTTCCCGCCTGGCCTCCGGCCCCGAAGCTGCGCCGGGCACTTCCGTCCCGGACTCCCGCCCGGAAGCGACGCCGGGCAATTCCGTCCCGGACCCCTGCCCCGGAAGCGACGCCGCGCGAATTCCCACCAGGGACACCCGCCACTCCGGCGCGCCGCGGCCGCTTCCCCGGCCCGGGAGTGGCGCCCGGCTGCATCCTCCCGCCGGGATCTCCCATCCCAGGAGCGGCGCCAGGCTTGTCCCCAACCGAACCCCCGCCCCGGAACCGCCGCCGCGCGTACCCCCACCAGGGACACCCGCCACTCCGGCGCGCCGCGGCCGCTTCCCCGGCCCGGGAGTGGCGCCCGGCTGCATCCTCCCGCCGGGATCTCCCATCCC
>NZ_JBVJPV010000005.1:228580-294787 GCF_055609245.1 Streptomyces sp. NPDC036813
CCAGGAGCGGCGCCGGGCGTGTAGCCACCCCGGCCCCCGGTCTCGGAGTGCGCGCCAGGCATTCTTCTGGCCCCCGGCCTCGGGAGTCGCGCCGGGCATTTTCCCGGCCCCCCGGCCGCCGAAATCCCGCCGGGCATTTTCCCGCCCAACCCCCGGCCTCGGGAGTGGCGCTTGACTTCGAGTGCGCTCCAATTCATAGCGTGCCGGGCATGAGCGACAGCGTCATCACCGCACAGCACAAGATCGGGTCCGGTTTCGGCGCCCGGTCCACCGCCGACGACGTCCTGGCCGGCCTCGACCTGACCGGCAGGCTCGCCCTCGTCACCGGGGGCTACTCGGGCCTCGGGCTGGAGACCACCCGCGCCCTCGCCAAGGCCGGCGCCCGGGTCGTGGTGCCCGCCCGGCGCCCCGCCGCGGCGCAGGAGAACCTGGCCGGCATCGACGGCGTCGAGGTCGACGACCTGGACCTCGGCGATCTGGACAGCGTGCGCGCCTTCGCCGAGCGTTTCCTCGCCTCGGGCCGCCGCATCGACTACGTCATCGACAACGCGGGCATCATGGCCTGCCCCGAGACCCGGGTCGGGCCGGGCTGGGAGGCGCAGTTCGCCACCAACCACCTCGGGCACTTCGCGCTGGTCAACCGGCTGTGGCCGGCGATCGAGCCGGGCGGCGCCCGCGTCGTGTCGGTCTCCTCGCGGGCCCATCACTTCTCCGGTGTCCGCTGGGACGACCCGCACTGGCAGCAGGGTTACGACAAGTGGCAGGCCTACGGCCAGGCCAAGACGGCCAACGTGCTGTTCGCCGTCCACCTCGACCGGCTCGGCCGGGACCGGGGCGTGCGGGCCTTCTCCCTGCACCCCGGCGGCATCCTCACCCCGCTACAGCGGCACCTCCCCAAGGAGGAGATGATCGAGCGCGGCTGGATGGACGAGAACGGCACCGTGCTCAACCCGGAGGGCTTCAAGACCCCCGAGCAGGGCGCGGCCACCCAGGTGTGGGCGGCCACCTCACCGCAGCTCGACGGCATGGGCGGCGTCTACCTGGAGGACTGCGACATCGCCGAGCCGGCCGTCGAGGGCGGCACCACCGGCGTCAAGGCCTGGGCCACCGACCCGGAGCAGGCGGCCCGCCTGTGGGAGTTCTCGGCCGGACTGACGGGCGTGAACGCCTTCGCGGGCCGGCCCGGCTCAGCGGGCTGAAGCGAAGTCCCGCAGGTCCGAGGTGAGTTGCCCTGCATGGGTGGCGAACAGGCCGTGCCCGCCGTTGTCGTACACCTTCAGCGTGGCGTCGGGCGCCAGCTCGGCCGTCCGGCGGCCGGTGAGCTCCAGGGGCGCCGAGGTGTCGTGCGTGCCGTGGATCACCAGGACCGGCAGGTCCAGCTTGGTGATCTCCGGCGCCACGTTCAGCCCGGCGATCAGCTCGCGCAGCGCGGTCCCGGCGCGGGGTGTGGAGACGTGGCAGGCGCGGACCATGGACTGCACGTACGCGTCGGACAGCTCGTTGCCCGGCAGGTCGCGGGCGAAGAAGGAGTCCGCGCCGTCCGCGAAGAACGCCGAGCGGTCCCGTCGCACGGTGTCGTTGAACGCCCGCATCGCCTCGGGTTCCAGGCCCTCGGGGAGGTCGGCGCACCGCACGAGGCCGGGGGCCACACCGGACACCAGGGCGAGCCGGTCCACCCGCGCCGTGCCGTGCCGGGTCAGGCAGCGCACGGCCTCCACGGTCCCGACGGAGTGGGCGACGAGGGTGACGCCGCGCAGGTCGAGGTGGTCGAGCAGGCCCTGTACATCGTCGGCGAGGCTGTCCAGGTCGAAGCCGCCCCACACGTCGTCCGAGCGGCCGTGCCCGCGCCGGTCCAGACCGACGCACCGGAACCCCTCCTCCGCGAGCGGGATCGTCTGCGCCTCCCACATCTGCGTACCGAAGTAGGCGCTGTTGACGAAGACGAGCACGGGTCCGTCGGCCGGTCCGTGGTCGACGAAGTGCAGCCGGGTGCCGTCGACGGGGCTGGCGAAGTACGGCATGGGACGTCCTCCTGCGATCCGGTGGGCGGGTACGTCCCTCATCGTCGCGGCAGCCCGGGGCGTGGGTCGATTACCCGGGAGGTCATGGCCGTCGCCCGGTTGCGTGTGCGGCCGGGCGGCGGGTACCCGGGCCGTCCAGCCGCCGCGCAGAAGGGAGCCGAAGGTGAGCAGCACCTCGGGCAGCAGGATCGTCGTCACGGGCGCCACCGGCAATGTCGGCACCAGCGTGGTGCGGCTGTTGTCGGAGGATCCCCAGGTCGGATCGGTACTGGGCCTGGCCCGCCGGGTGCCGGACTGGTCCCCGCCGAAGACCGAGTGGTCGGCCGTCGACCTGGCTTCGGAGCGGGCAGGGCTCGCGGAGCGCTTCGCGGACGCGGACGCGGTGATCCATCTGGCGTGGGCGTTCCAGCCGACGCACGATCCGGCGACCACCTGGCGGACGAACGTGCTCGGCAGCATCCGGGTGTTCGACGCGGTGGCGGCCGCCGGGGTGCCCGCGCTGGTGCACGCCTCCTCCGTCGGCGCCTATTCGCCAGGACCGAAGGACCACGCGGTCGACGAGTCCTGGCCCACGCACGGCTGGCCCGACGCCGCGTACTGCCGGGAGAAGGCGTATCTGGAGCGGGCGCTGGACATCTTCGAGCGGGAGCATCCCGAGACGCGGGTGGTGCGGATGCGCCCAGCGTTCCTGTTCAAGCGGGAGTCGGCGAGCGAGCAGCGCCGGATCTTCGGCGGCCGCTTCCTGCCCGGACCGCTGGCCCGCCCCGAGCTGCTGCCCTTCCTGCCGGACATCCCGGGGCTGAGGGTCCAGGCCCTGCACACCGACGACGCGGCCCGCGCCTACCAGCTCGCGGTCGCCTCGGACGCACGCGGCGCCTTCAACCTGGCCGCCGAGCCCCCGCTCGACGCGCGGGTGCTGGGCGAACTGCTGGGCGCGCGTCCGGTGCGGCTGCCGCGCACGGCGGCACGCTCGGCGATCGCCGCCGCGTGGGGCCTGCATCTGCTGCCGGCCTCCCCGCACCTCTTCGACGCGGTGCTCCGGCTGCCCCTCATGGACTGCACCCGCGCCCGCGTCGAACTGGGCTGGCTGCCGGAACGCTCGGCGACGGATGTGATCCAGGAGTTCCTGGAGGGCCTGCAGCAGGGCGCGGGCGCCAAGACGGCCCCGATGGCGGGCCGGAAGGTGGGCTGAGGCCGGAAGGCGGGGCGGGGGGCCGGGCGCAGGCAGCGTCACCTGTGGGGACACGCCACGGGCCCGGGCCCGGCCCCCCTTGGCCGGGTTCGGCCCGCCCTCGGCCCGGCGGCTCGTCCGGGAGCGCTGTCAGCCCGACGGCTCGTCCGGGAGCGGCTCGTCCTGGTGGACGCCCCGAGGCTGCGATGCGCCCTCGCGGCCCGTGCCCGCCTCGTCGGTGTCGGGCACGTCGTCGGCTCCGCCGTCGTCCTCGGCGCCTCGGCCGGAGGGCCTGGCGGCAGGGGTGGGAACCTCCCAGGGGTCCTCCCCGGCGTCGGCCTGCTGGTCGGGCAGGTCACGCGGGACCGGGTCGCCGTTCTCTCCGGGCGCCTCGGCACGATGTTCGGCCACGACATGCTCCTTTCCGCTCGTCCGGCCCCCGCGAGTACCGTGCCGGGGGCCCGCGAAACCCGCTTGACGATCAAGGAAGCCGCAGCCCTGCCGGACGCGCCGGGTCAGCGCGGCACCCGGTCCTCCAGCGCCGTGCGCCAGGCCGGCTCCGGGCTCTGCGCGGCCGGCTCGGGGCGGCGGCCGCCGCGGCCGAAGAAGTCGGCCAGCGGGAGGATCGCCGCGCCGACCGTCACCGCGTCGGGGCCGAGCCGGCCCAGTTCGATCGCGACCTTCTCGGCCGGGTGCCGCAGTGAGTACGCGGTGGCGTGGCGGCGCACCGCGGGCAGGAAACGGGCCCCGAGCTGGAGGCCGGCCCAGCCGCCGATGAGGATCCGCTCCGGCTGGAAGAGGTTGATCAGGTCGGACAGGCCTGCGCCGAGGTACTCGGCGGTCTCCTCCAGCACGGCCAGCGCGACGGGGTCGGGCGCGGTGCCCTCGGGCGGATAGGCCGCGGCGAGCATGGCGGTCAGGTCCGCCTCCTCGTCGCCGCCCAGCGGGGGCCTGCCGCCCTCCTCCGCCCAGCGGGCGAGCAGCGACTCGGCCCCGGCGTACGCCTCGAGGCAGCCGAGGGCACCGCACCGGCAGCGCCGTCCCCGCACCCGTACGGTCAGGTGTCCCCACTCCACGGCGCGCCCGTGTTCCACGTCCGGGGTGACCAGGCAGGCGCCGACACCCGAGCCGAAGAGCACGACGACGGCGTTGCGGGCGCCGCGCCCGCCGCCGAACCACATCTCGGCCTGGCCGAGCGTCTTCGCACCGTTGTCGATGAAGTACGGCACGGTGTCCGGCAGCGGGGAGCCCGCGCGCAGCAACGCCTCCAGCGGGGCGGCGTCCCAGCCGATGGTCTGGCCGTGCACGACGGCCCCCCGCTCGGGGGTGTGCTCCACGATGCCGGGTACGCCGATGCCGACGCCGAGCAGCGCGTGCGCGCCGGTGCCGGAGGCGGTGAGCACCTCGGCGATGCCGTCGCGGATGTGGCCGACGATCGCCTCGACCGCGTATCCCCGCCGCTCCAGTGGTCGTTCGGCGCGGGCCAGTTCGGTGAGGGTGAGGTCGAACAGCTCCACCCGCACCCGGGTCTCGCCGACGTCGACGCCGATCATGTGACCGCTGCCGGGGGCGACGCGCAGCAGGGTGCGCGGGCGCCCGCCGTCGGAGTCGACGCTGCCGGCCTCCTCCAGCAGGCCGTCGGCGATCAGATCGGCGACGACGTTGCTGATCGAGCCGGAGCTCAGCCCGGTGGCCGGGCCGAGCTCGAAGCGGCTGAGCGGCCCGTCGAAGTACAGGCGCTGGAGTACGGCCGTACGGTTGGCCCGCCTCAGATCGCGCACTGTGCGCCCGTTCCGCCCCGCCATGTGGCTCCTTCCGCCCCTGCCGACCTGCACCCTATCGCCGTTCGGGGCGGGATGACACTTTCCCCACCCCTTAGTTCATGAAGAAAGGTAAGCCGGTCGCCAGGACGGAGCGCCATGTCACCCGGCCGCGTACACGTCCTCGACGTACCGCCCGGCGGAGACCAGGCCGTCGAGCCACCGCTGCGCCGCGGCCTCGTCGGCGCCCGGAGTGCGGCCCCGGTACAGGGTACGGAACGCCTCGCGCACGCCCGGAGCCATGCGCGCCCCGTCGCCGCAGACGTGGACGCGGGCACCGGCGGCCAGCAGCCGGCCGACCTCCTCGGCCTCGGCAGCGATGCGGTGCTGGACGAACAGCTGTCCGTCGACCGGGGCCGCGCTGAAGGCGGGGCGCAAGGACACCGCGCCGGCGGCCTCGGCGGCGCGCAGCTCCTCTGCGTGCAGGAAGTCGGCGTCGGGCGCGTCGCAACCGAAGTAGAGGAGTGCGGGCGGCAGTTCGGCGCCCGCGGCCAGGGCCGCCGCGCGGTCGGCGATCACGCCGCGGAAGGGGGCGAGGCCGGTGCCGGCGGCGACCAGGACGACCGGGTCGGCGTGGTCCACCCGGAAGGCCTCCCGGCACCGCTGCACGCGCGCGTACACCGTGTCCCCGGGTCGTACGGCGGCGAGATGCCCGGAGCCGGTGCCGGTGTAGTCGCCTTTGCCCGAGCGGGCCGGGGCCTGGAGCACGGAGACCATCAGGTCGGCGTGGCGCGGGTCGGCGGCGGGGGACGAGGAGATCGAGTAGTGGCGCGGACGCAGCGGGGTGAGCAGGTCGAGCAGCGCCGGCCAGTCGAGGGCCCCGCGCAGGGCCGGGTGGTCCTCGAACAGCTCGATCAGGGTGCGGGGGTCGTCGGCGGGGAGGGCAGCGAGCGCGGCACGCTCGGGCGGGCAGGGGTTGGCCGCGGCCAGGGCGGCGATCCGGTCGGGGCGGGGCCGCTCCTGCAACTCGACGTGGTGGGTGAGCAGTTCGCGCACCGTCACCGGCCGGTCGACGGCGAGCCCGTCGCGCCGGCGGCGGGCCGGGCGGATGTCCAGGACCGTCCCGAGGTCGACGCCGAGGGCCGCGGCGGCGCGCTCGACGAGACGGGGCGGGTGGGCGGGCAGCACCGTGAGGTGGTCGGCGGTGCGGTAGGTGACACCGTCGGGCAGCGCGAGGCGGACGAACCGCTTGCGGCGCGGGTGCCCGGGTGCGGTCAGGTCGTACGCCTCGGTCACGGTCATCGGCACCAGTGCGTGCCGCTCGGCGAGCGCGTCGAGGGGGCCGCCGCCGAGGGTCCGCACCTCGTACGCCGTGGCCGGTTCGTCGCCCTGCGCGGGGGCCGCGTCGGGGTCGCCGTACCGCTCCAGCAGGGCGGCGCGCAGCCGTACGGTGAAGTCACGGACGGTGCCGGTGAGGTCGCCGGAGGCGTCGGCGGCGGCGCGGTCGGTGAGCCGGGCGGCGCCGAGGGCGGCGAGGCGTTCGTCGATGCGGGTGGGCACGTGCTGGTAGGTGGCGGCCCAGGTGCGGTCGCCGACGCCGAGGACGGCGTAGGTGACGCCGGTCAGGTCGGGTTCGCCGTCCAGCCAGGCGGTGAAGGCCGTGGCGTCGTCGGTGGGGCGCCCGTTGTAGGAGGCGGCGGTGATGATCACGGGCCGGTCCGTGGGCAGTCCGTTCGGGTACGCGTCCAGCGCCGCGACCTCCGTCGCGCAGCCCAGCTCCGCGGCCTCGTCGGCGAGTTGGGCGGCGAAGGCGCGGCAGGTGCCGTAGTTGCTGCCGTGCAGCAGCAGGGCGCCGGTGCCTGGGCGGACCCGGGCGGGGAGGGTGTCGGGGGCGACCGTCTGCGCCGCCTGGGCGGTGACGGCGCCCGGCAGCGGCGGGTGGACGCGGTCGGCGGCGGTGCGCGGGGTCAGGGTGAGCGTGAAACCCTCGGGCTTGAGGGTGAGGGTCTCCTTGACGTCGAGCCGGTAGCCGGCGTGGTCGTGCAGCCGGTAGCGGTGGACCAGCATGGCGAGCAGCATGGTCGCCTCGTGCAGGGCGAACTGCCGCCCGATGCAGGCGCGTTCGCCGGTGCCGAAGGGCTTGTAGGCGTGCACGGGGCGGGCCGCCTCGGCTTCGGGCGCGAAGCGGGAGGGGTCGAAGAGGTCGGGGTTGTCGCCCCATACGGGCTGCCGGTGCAGCATAGGCGTGAGCACGGTGACGGCCTGTCCGGCGCGCAGCGGGACGCGCCCGCCGAGCAGGGTGTCCTTAAGGGCGTGCCGGCTGAAGGCGGCGGCGGTCGGCCACAGCCTGAGCGCCTCGCTGAGCACCTGCCGGGTGCAGGGCAGCCGCCCCACGTCCTCGTACGTGGGCTCCGGGTCGGCGGTGTCGCCCCACAGGGCGTCGACCTCCCGTCGTACGAGGTTGAGGGCGGTGGGGTCCTTGGCCAGGTGGTGCAGCGCGAACGACATCGCGCCGGAGGTCGTCTCGTGGCCGGCGATCAGGAAGGTGATGACCTGGTTGCGGATGTTGGCGGCGTCCAGCGTGGTGCCGTCGGCGGGGTGCTGGGCGGTGAGCATCAGCCCGAGCAGGTCGGTGGCGTCCTGGGCGCCCGCACCGCCCTGCGTGCCGGTGCGGGAGGCGATGACGTCGTCGACGACCTGGGCGAGGTAGGCGGCGTCGTCCCGGAAGGCGGCGTCGGCGGCGGAATGGTCCTCGCCCGGGGTGCGGGCCAGGCGGGTCATGCTCCAGTGCAGGCAGCGGACCATCGACTCGACGAAGGGGTGCGGCCGGTCGCCCTCGAAGGAGCCGAAGTCGTAGCCGAAACCGGCCAGTCCGATCGTGTCCAGGGTCATCCGCGTCATGTCGTCGGCGACGTCGACCGGCCGTCCCTCGGCGGCGGCGCGGTCCCAGGCGGCGACCAGCCGGCGCGCCACCTTCAGCATGACCGGGTGGTAGGTGCGCATCGACCCGAGCGCGAAGGCCGGCATGAGGATGTCGTGCGCCTTGGCCCAGTTGGGTTCGTCGTTGTACGCGGTGAACAGGCCATCGGCGGCGAACTCACGGACGTTCTCCAGCGCGGGGCTCACGTGCTTGGCGAACCGCTGCTCGTCGGCGAGGTCGGTGACGAGGTCGACGTCGGCGACGAACAGGGTGTCCCGTCCGTGCAGCCGGCGCACCAGCACCGGTCCGTGTTCCCGCATCAGGTCCATGACCTGCTGGATCGGGGTGAGGCCGGGGCCGGTGGCGGTGATGTCGACGACGGGGACGCCGGGGAGGGCGGCGGTCCTGGAATGCGCTGCGGTGGGGGGCATGGCGCGACAACTGCCTTTCGCGGTAAGGACGTGCTGCGCTCCAGCCTGGTCGACGGGCCCCGTCCGCCCGTGCGCGGCGACTACATGATTGTGTAGTGGGCGGATGCGGGTCGCCCTTGCGCCGAGTGGCTGGAGGTGCTGGTGGACTGGGGTCGGCAGGAGGCCGTGGTGTGGCGCAACCGCGCGCTGACGCTCTTCGACCGGGTGGCGGTGCCGGTCGCGGTGTGCGATGTGTACGGCGCGCTGCTGCTGGCCAATCCGGCGATGGCCGCGGAGTGCGGCACGACGCCGGGGCGGCTGCGCGGCCGGCAGGTGCTGGAGCTGTTCCGTCCGCTGGAGGAGGCGCAGGTCGAGCGGATCGCGCAGGCGCTGCGGCTGCGTCACCGCTCCCGCTACCAGGTCTCCGTGCGCTGGCCGGCGCCGGGCGGGGCCGAGCGGCTAGGGGAGCTGACGGCCGACCCCGTGAGCGACACGGCCGACGACACGCCCGCGCTGCTGGTGATGCTGCGGGTGCTCGGCGACCGCACGCCACGGGACCGGCCGGCCGCGCGGGTCACCCCGGTCGAGGCCCGTATCCTCGCGCTGCTGGCGGAGGGCGCCACCACGGCCCGTGCGGCGCGGGAGACGGGCCTGACGGCGGACGGCGTGACCTATCACCTGCGGCGGCTGTCGGCCCGCTGGGGCGCGGCGAACCGCACGGAACTGGTGGCCCGCGCCTACGCCTTAGGCGTACTGGCGGCCGGAGTGTGGCCGCCGACGCCGGCGGTGCCGTCCGCCGAGTAGGCGGTGCCCGTGGCCGGAGTGTGGCCGCCGACGCCGGCCCCGCCGTCCTCCGAGCAGACGGTGCCCGCGCCCTCGGAGGCGCCGAAGGAACAGGCGGTGCCCGCGCCCTCGGGGGCGCCGAAGCGGGCGAGGGTGTGCCAGACCATCTTCAGGTCCTGCAACGCGTAGCGCCCCGTGCGGGCCGCGTCACCGAGGACGCGCGGGTCGACCACGCCGTCCCGCGCGACACGGGCGCCGAGTTCGGCGTACTCGGCGCCCCGGTAGTCGGCGTGGCGGCGCAGCCCGTCCACGGTGAGCCGGTAGCCGGGGTGCCACTCGACGGGGCAGGGCAGCAGCCGGGCGGCCGTCTCCACGGGCGTGCCGCGGTAGCAGGCGTCCAGGACGAGGGCCTCGACGTCCCGGGCGAGGAGGACACCGCCGTGCACCTGGGCCTCGATGTAGTCGTTCAGGGGGTCCTGGTCGTCGGCCTCGGCGAGGGCGATCAGGTGCGTGCCGGCGGCGACGCCGAAGTCGGTGGGCTCGGCCGCGCTGTCGGGGTAGCAGAAGGTGGCGCGGGCGAGCGCGGCCCGGGTGAGCCGGAAGTGCGCGGAGCCGAAGCGGGGTGCGGCGCCGACGACCTGGCGGCGGAAGTCCAGCGCGCCGTACACGGGCCGCTCGTGCGGGTCGGCGTCGTCGTAGGCGCCGCCGAAGATGCGGCTCTCCCATCGGAAGCGGTCACCGCCGCGGTGCGCGGTGAGGCCGCCGTTGCTGGTGCCGGTGACGAACTGCGAGTGGTAGGCGCCGTCCCGGGCCAGCGCCCGCAGGATGGGTGCGCCGTGGACGAGCCGGTCGGGGTGGAAGTTCAGGGTGATGCGGAGGTCCGCGGGGACGGCGGGCCCGGCCGAGCGGGCCGCGACGTACCGCAGCGCCGTCCGCGCCCGCGGGGTGGTGTTCTCGGGGAAATCCATTGGCGTCTTCTCCTCGCCCCTGCCTAACCTAGGTGAAAACCTAGGGCCCCTAGGATCCGATACCAGGAAGCAGTCATGAGATCACTCACCGAGCGGGACATCCGCAACTCGTTTATCAACTGCTCGAAGGGCGAGGCGAAGCGTCTGGCGGTGCCCCGGGATCTCGACGCGCGGCCCTGGGACGACCTCGACTTCCTCGGCTGGCGTGATCCGGGCGCGCCCGACCGCGCCCATCTGGTCACCGAGCGGGACGGAGAACTGGTCGGCGTCGCGTTCCGCTTCACACCCGCCCGGCGCGCCCTCATGCAGCGCAGCCTGTGCGCCCTGTGCCTGACCTCGCATCCGCGCGGTGGTGTGTCGCTGATGACCGCGCGCAAGACCGGCGCGGCGGGGCGGGAGGGAAACTCGGTGGGGCTCTATATGTGCACCGACCTCGCCTGCTCCCTCTACGTCCGTGGCAAGAAAGTGCCGGAGAGCGGCACCCGGTTCGAGGAGAGTCTTACCGTGGAGGAGCAGATCGCCCGGACGACGGCGAACCTGTTCGCCTTCCTGGACAAGATCCGCGCCTGACCGGCCGGCCACAGGTTCGCGCAGGTCGCCGCGGATACCGCCGACCCCCTGGGCCGCTCGGGTCGCCGCCGGCAGCGCGGTGAGGCGAGCCGCCCTTCCCTTCCCTCCTTCGCGCGTGCGGCCCGCAATCACCTCCGGGGAGGTCCGGCCCGGCTGTCACGGTGGGCCGTAGGCGTTCGGTTTCGGCCATGAGGCGTTCGAGGTCGGAGGGGAACGGGAACAGGCCAAGGGATGCGAGATGTACGTGAGTGGACGCCGGACCTCGTGCGACTGAGGCAGTGGCTCGCGCGGCTGTGGCAGTGGCGGCGGGACCCCGCGGTCGTACAGGCACTGCGGTCGGCGGCCGCGGCGACGGTCGCCTACGTCGTCGCGGTCCGGCTGAGCCCCGAACCGGCCCCGCTGACCGCACCGCTGACCGCGCTGCTGGTCGTCCAGGTCACCCTGTACGCGACGCTCACCAACGGCATCCGCCGGGTCAACGCCGTGGTGGCCGGCGTGCTGGTCGCGATCGCGTTCAGCCTCCTGGTGGGCCTGACCTGGTGGAGTCTCGCGCTGGTGATCGTGGCCGCGCTGGCCGTCGGCCACCTGGTGCGCGTCGAGGAGTACGTCCAGGAGGTCGCGATCAGCGCCATGCTGATCCTCGGCGTGACCACGCACGGCGCGACCGCGTGGGCGCGGGTCCTGGAGACACTGATCGGCGCGGTGGTCGGCATGGGGTTCAACCTGCTGCTCGCCCCGCCGGTCTGGGTGGACGAGGCGGGTGAGTCCATCGACGACCTGGCGCGGCGGGTCCGGCAGATGATGCTGCGCGTCGGCGAGCAGGCCGCCGGGCGCCCGTCCTACGAGCTGGCGGCGGCCCGGCTGCACGAGGCGCGCCGGCTGGACCACGCCATCGCCGAGGTGGACGCTGCGCTGCGGCAGGCCGAGGACAGCCTGCGGTTCAACCCGCGGGTGCGCGAGGGACTGCTGCACCGGGTGGTGCTGCGCACCGGCCTGGACACCCTGGAGATCTGCACGGTCGTGCTGCGGGTGCTCGCGCGCACGCTGACCGACCTGGCCAAGGAGCGGGATCCGGAGCCGCTGTTCCCACAGGACGTGGGGGCGGCGATCGAGGAGCTGCTCTCCGAGATCGCCGACGCGGTGGTCAGTTTCGCGGTGCTGGTCACGACGCACACCAGCCTCAGCGCCGAGTCGGCCGAGGAACGGCTGACCACCCAGCTGCGGCAGGCCGCGGCCACCCGGGACAAGGTGGCCGAGCTGCTGCTCAAGGAGGTCCAGCACGAGCCACGGAACTGGCAGCTGAGCGGCGCCGTGCTGACCGAGGTCAACCGCATGCTCGACGAGCTGGACACCGAGCACCGCTCGCGCCGGCTGCTGGAGGAGCTGGACCGGCACACCCGTGAGCAGCGCGAACGGTTGCCGTGGGTGGTGTGGCTGCGGGAGCGCCTCGGGCTGCCGCGCCGGCTGCGGCGGGGCGGCCGGCGGCTCCGGGCCCGGATTCCGGAGCGGCTGCGGTGGAACCGCGGGGCGGGGATCCGGCGTTCTCCGTGACGGCACCGCGTGCGCGGTGTCCGAAAAGGCACCACTGAGGGAGCGTGCGGATGAACGGTGGCGTGCGGATCGACGGGAACACCCTTCGGTTGCCGGGCGGCGTGGCGGTGCGGTTCATCCGCACGCTGCGGCTGCCCGAGTCGGGCACCCACGCGCTGCCGCCGGGGCTCGGCGAGTTCCCGGTGCGCCGGGTCGCCGACTACCCGGACACCGTGCCCGAGGCGTGGCGGGCGCGCGGGGGCGTGATGCTGCCGGTGTATCTGCGCGAGGCGATGTGGCTGTCGTTCGCGGGCAGCAGCGAGCCGGCCGCCCTCCAGATCGGGGCGGGCAAGGTGTGCGCGGTCTCCGGCAGGGCGTGGACCGGGCGGCTGTCGCGCGACCCGCAGAACTACGTCGTCCTGCCCCGCCAGCCCTGGCTGGACGGCATCAACTCCGGCCGGGGCACCGTGCGGCAGTTCGTCGCGGTGCCGCTCGGCCTCGGCGCGACCGTCGAGGGGCAGGTCACCGGCGAGGAGGTGTGGGGCGGCGTGCAGTTGCAGTCGTTCCCGCTCGGTGCGCCGGCGCTCGAGCGGTGGCGGGAGGAGCAGCGGCGCCTCGCGCAGACGATGGCCCGGACCATGACCGGGGGCTACGGCGCGCCCCCGCCGGGCGGCGCCCTGCCCGCCATGGCGCCCGCGCCGGGTGCCGCGCCCGCCGCCCCGGGCGCCGCGCCGCGCGCCGCCGCGGCGATGGGGCTGGGCGTGGGCGGCTCCATGCGCCAGGAGGTCTACCGCGATGACCGCCCGCTGTCCGACTGGGCGGCCGAGCCCGCCGGGCGGGTCTTCGTGCACCTGGTGACCCCGCCGGAGTGGCGCCGCATCACGGGCGAGGCCCCGCCGCCCTCGCCCGTCGACCGGGCGGCGTACACCCGGGCGGGCCTGCCCTGGTACGACTACTACGACGCCGACGCCGACGATCTGGCTCCCGCGGACCCGCTGCAGTCGGTCAAGCCGGTCGGCGACTGGCTCGGCGACGACCACGACCCGTGGCAGACCCCGGCCCCGCACCAGATCCACCCGCTGAAGGACGCCCCGGGCAAGCCGGTGACGGACGGCGACTGGTAGCAGGCGCGACGGGTGTCGCCGGGGGCCTGAGCCGGGCGGATCGCAGCAGAGCGCCGGACGGCCGCGGCGCACCTCCTGCAACAGGTGTTGCACGCGTCGGGCCCGTCTTGCGAGGGTGGCTGTCACGACCGGCGAGGCGGACGACACCGTGAGGTGCGGGCATGGGCAGGGACGGGCAAGGGGCGCGCGGGGCCGGCTGGAGCCGGCGTGGCGTCGTGGGCGCACTCGGCGGCACCGCCGCCTGTGTGGCGCTCGCCGCGTGCGGCGCGGACCGGCCGTCCGGCGGTCCCACCACCTCGCGGACGGCGGCCGGGCCCTCCCGGCGGGCCGACCGGTCGGCGTCCGGGCCGCGCCCGCTCTATATCGGCACCTACACGTCCGCGCCGGGCGGCGGCGCGGGCATCGGCGTGGCCGTGTACGACCCCGGCACGGGCCGGATCACCGGGCAGGGCGCGCTGACCGGCGTGCCGGACCCGTCGTATCTGGCGGTGCATCCGGACGGCCGGACGCTGTACGCGGTGGACGAGCGGGAGGACGGCGCGGTGACCGCGATCCGGCGGGCCGACGGCACGGTGCTGGGCAGCCGGAGCACCGGGGGCGCTGCGCCCTGTCATCTGTCGGTGCATCCGAGCGGGCGATGGCTGCTGAGCGCCGCCTACGGCTCGGGGAGCGTGGCGGTGCATCCGATCGACGCCTCGGGCGCACTGGGCGAGCGGGCGGACCTCGTCACGCACACCCGCCCGGCGCCGGGCCCCGGACAGCAGGGACCGCACGCGCACCAGGTCCTCACGAGCCCCGACGGCGGTCACGTCCTCGCCGTCGACCTGGGCACGGACACCGTGTACAGCTACCGCCTCGATCCGCGCACCGGACGGCTCACCGAGGTCGCGCGGGCCTCCGCTCCTCCCGGCACCGGCCCACGCCATCTGACCTTCCATCCCGGCGGCCGCCACGCCTACCTGGCCGGCGAGGTCGGCAACACGGTGATGGTGTGCGACTACGAACCGAAGAGCGGCCGGCTCCGTATCGGCGCGCCGCAGTCCTCGGGCGCGGAGTCCGGCACCAACTACCCGGCGCAGTTCGCCGTCACCGAGGACGGCCGGTACGCCTTTCTCGCCAACCGGGGACACAACAGCGTGGCGCGGTACGCGGTGGAGGCGGCCGGCGCCCGGCTGAGGCTGCTGGGCACGACCGACGTCGGGGGCGACTTCCCGCGGCAGATCGCCCTCTCCCCCGACGGCCGGCTGCTGTTCGCGGCGAACCAGAAGTCGGGCACGGTCAGCGTCTTCCATGTGGACGGCCGCACCGGTGACCTGCGCCCGGCCGGTCAGCCGTTCCCGTCACCGGTCGCCGTCTGCGCGCTGCCGCTGTAGGGCGCGCGGGCAGCCGGAGCCGCTCGCCTGGGCGAGCAGGTGGTGCATGCGCTCGGTGAGCTGTCCGACGTCGTCGGCGGGTGCATGGAAGGGCAGGCGTACGTCGCCGTGGGTGCGGGCCCGTTCGATGCGCAGCGTCAGTCCGTGCCGGTCGACGGCGAGCGGACGGACCCGGACGGCGCCGTGCAGGCTGCCGGGGTCGACCAGACGGGTGAGGCGTTCGACGGCGTCGGGGTGGGCGTCGGCGAGGTGGGTGAGCAGCTGTTCCTCGGCGCCGGTCAGCGGGTCGGGTGCGGCGGCGGTGAAGTCGTCCACGTCGACGACGGCGGCGCCGGAGGGGCGGCGCAGGACCACGCGGGTGGGATGGAAGGCGAGCCGGTCGTCCTCGGGGGTGAGCCGGCCGGCGAGCCACAGCCGGGCGCGGATGCGGTGCCGGACGGGTACGGGGGCGACGTCGGTGAACTCCAGCACGGCGGAGGGCTCACCGCGCGGTGCGCAGATCGCGGCGGTGAGCAGCGCGCTGTCGTCGGGCAGGCGCAGCAGCACCCGCCCGTCGTCGCTCACGCCGTGCGCGCCCACGAGCTCCTCGCGGCCGCCCTCGGCGGTCACCGCGCAGGACCAGGCGGCGGCGAGCACGGACCGTGCCCGCTCGGCCGCTCCGGGCACGGCGGCCCACGTCTGGCTGTCACCCATGCCTGAACCCCTCTCTTAGGTAAGCCTCACCTAACTTATCGGAGATCGGGGCGTGCGCCAACCAAGCCCCCGCACCGATGGCGTTCAGCCCGCGAGAACTCCGAGCAGCGCCCGCGCACAAAGGTCCCGCACCTGCTCCCGGCCCAGGTCCGCGCCGCGCAGCCATTCCAGACAGACCGCCGTCGTGAACGCCAGCCAGCCCCTTACGGCGAGGCGGACGTCGGGACGCTGCCCGAAGAGGGGGCCGAACTCGGGGTCGCCCGCCAGGGCGGCGAGGATCTGCCGTTCCTGCGCGGCCAGCGCCCGCCGGTAGACGCGCCGCACGGTCTGGTCACCGGCCGCGTCGGCGCGATGGAAGGCGCGGTAGCCGTGCGCGTGCGCCCGCACGTGCTCCAGGTAGGCGTCGAGGACGACGGTGAGCTGCTCGCGCACCGGCACGCCGGGCACCGCGGCCGTCATCCGCAGCATGCGCCCGCTCTCCCGCTCCACGACCGCGGCGAAGAAGTCCCGTTTCGTCGGGAAGTAGTGGTACAGCAGGCCGCGCGAGACACCGGCGATCTCCGCGACCTGCTCGATCCACACCTCGTCGTAGGGGCTCTCCGAGAACAGCCGGGCGCCCACCGTGAGCAGTTGCTCACGGCGCTCCTCGGTGCTGAGCCGACGGCGGGTGCGCTGCCCCTGGTTCGCGGCCATGCCCGCACTTTACTTGACGTGGATTCAACAACGGGACGAGACTGAAACGCGTTATTGAACCGACGTACAACACTGCTCAACATGCCGCAGGATCAAGGGAGATCGCGCATGGCCGACGCCAGGGCGGACCACGGACGTCAGACCAGGGGGTTCCGCAGCGCCGAGCTGGGCTGGCCCGAGCTGCACCGCATTCCGCACCCACCGCACCGGCTGCCCCTGCTCGGTGACGTCCTCGGCGCGAACCGGACCACTCCCGTGCAGGACTCGGTGCGGCTCGGCCGCCGGCTCGGCCCGATCTTCCGGCGGCGGGCCTTCGGCAAGGAGTTCGTGCTCGTGTGGGGCGGCGCCCTCGTCAAGGACCTCTCCGACGAGTCCCGCTTCGCCAAGCACGTGGGCCTCGGCATCGCCAATCTGCGCCCGGTCGTCGGGGACGCGCTGTTCACGGCGTACAACGACGAGCCCAACTGGCAGCTCGCGCACGACGTGCTGGCGCCGGGCTTCAGCAGGGAGGCGATGGCGGCCTACCACCCGATGATGCTGGACGTCGCCGCGCGGCTGACCGAGCACTGGGACCGGGCCGCCGCAGCGGGCCACGGCGTCGACGTGCCCGGCGACATGACCAAGCTGACCCTGGAGACCATCTCCCGCACCGGCTTCGGCCACGACTTCGGCTCCTTCGAGCGGCCCCGGCTGCACCCCTTCGTGACCGCCATGGTCGGCACTCTCAGCTACGCCCAGCGGCTCAACACCGTGCCCGCGCCCGTGGCCCCGCTCCTGCTGCGGGGCGCGACCCGGCGCAACACTGCCGACATGGCGTATCTGAACCGGACCGTCGACGAGGTGGTGCGCGCCCGGCGCGCCACGGGCGGCGGCGACGGCGACCTGCTCGACCGGATGCTGGAGACCGCTCATCCGGAGACCGGGGAGCGGCTGTCCGCGCTGAACGTGCGGCGGCAGGTCATCACCTTCCTGGTCGCCGGGCACGAGACCACCTCCGGCGCGCTCTCCTTCGCCCTGTACTACCTCGCCCGGCACCCCGAGGTCGCCGCCCGCGCCCGTGCCGAGGTCGAGCGGGTGTGGGGTGGGGCGGAGGTGCCGGCCTACGAGCAGGTGGCCAAGCTGCGGTACGTGCGCCGGGTGCTCGACGAGTCGCTACGGCTGTGGCCGACGGCGCCCGCCTTCGCCCGGGAGGCGCGCGAGGACACCGTGCTCGCCGGGGACCACCCCATGCGGCGCGGTGCCTGGGCGCTGGTGCTGACGCCGATGCTGCACCGCGACCCCGAGGTGTGGGGTGCGAACGCAGAGCGGTTCGACCCGGACCGCTTCGACGCCGCGGCCGTACGGGCCCGGCCCGGGCACGTCTTCAAGCCGTTCGGCACCGGGGCGCGCGCCTGCATCGGCCGCCAGTTCGCGCTGCACGAGGCCACCCTGGTCCTCGGGCTTCTGCTGCGCCGCTACTCCTTCCTGCCCGACCCCGGCTACCGGCTGCGGGTGGCCGAACGGCTCACCCTGATGCCGGAGGGGCTGCGGCTGCGGCTGGAGCGCCGGGCGCCCGCCGGGGGCCCGGCCCCGCGCGCGGGCGGCGACGAGCGTGCGGACGAGCCGCAGCCACCTCGCTGTCCCGCCCACGGGGCCGGGAGCTGAGCCGGGTCAGCCGGCGAAGGCCTCGAGGTCCAGCCGCTCCAGCCGCTCGGGGTCGGAGAGGATGTACATGCCCGTGATGCGGCCGTCGGCGACGGTGAGGCCCATGACCGAAGCAGGACCCCCCTCCGGCATGTTGACGAACCCGAGCGCGCCGTTGACCAGCACCATCCGCGCGGACGGCGCGAACCGGGAGAACAGCAGCGCCTGCTCGGCCACCGACTTCGCGCCCTGGAGCACCTTGGAGGAGCCCGCGCCCCGCACCAGTGCCCCGGCGTCGACGCGCAGGACGACCTCCGGGTGGAGCACGCCGACCAGCGCCTCGAAGTCGCCGGCACGCGAGGCGGCGAGGAAGGCCTCCAGGACCTGCTTCTGCCGCCCGAGGTCCGGCTCGGCGGCCGGCTCGGCGCCGCGCACCCGGCGCCGGGCGCGGCTGGCGAGCTGCCTGGTGGCGGCCGGGGTGCGGTCCACGATCGGCGCGATGTCGTCGAAGGGCACGGCGAACATGTCGTGCAGCACGAACGCGAGCCGTTCGTCCGGCTCGAGGTTCTCCAGGACGACCAGGAGGGCGAGGCCGACCGAGTCGGCGTGCAGGATCTCCTGCTCCGGGTCGAGCCGGGCGAGCGGCCGCAGTTCGGGGTCCGGGACGTAGGTGTCGAACCGGTCGTCGATCGACTCCTCGCGGCGCGCGTTGCGCGAGCGCAGCAGATCGAGGCAGACCCGGCCGGTCACCGTGGTCAGCCAGCCGCCGAGGTTGCCGATGGCGTCGGTGTCGGTGCGGCTGAGCTTCAGCCAGGTCTCCTGCACCGCGTCCTCCGCCTCGGCCAGCGAGCCGAGCATGCGGTAGGCCACGGACCGCAGATGCCCGCGGTGTTCCTCGAAGCGGTCGGCCAGTGCCTGGCTGGTGTCCATGGGTGCCTCTCCCCCGGGTGTCGTCGGCTGCCGCGTCATCTGCTGAACAGTTCGAAGGCCACGGCCGGACGCCCACCGAAGCGCTCCGCCACCGCCTCGGCGTTCGCCATGAGGAAGCCGCGGGCGTACTTCTGCGGGTCCTCGTCGGTCAACGCCTCGATGTACGTGTGGTGTTCCAGCAGCGAGCGCACCGCGCGCTCCAGGCCCGGCGATGCGTCCACGGCGTGGGTGGGCGAGGCCGAGCCGGCGACCGCGACCCAGCGCACGCCGTTCCAGGGTTCGAGTCCCTGCTCGGTCAGTTCGGGGAAGATCCAGCGGTTGCCCGCGTCGGCGGCGGCGTCGAGCGTGGCCCGGCCGACCGCCACGTGATCGGGGGTGTTCCAGGCGACGCCGCCCCACGTGTCCCGGTGGTTGAGGGTGATGACCAGTTCGGGCCGGTGGCGGCGGATCGCGGCGGCGATGTCCCGGCGCAGCGCGGGACCGTACTCGATCACCCCGTCGTGGTGGTCGAGGAACTCCACGCTCGACACGCCGACGACCGCCGCGCTCGCCCGCTGCTCCCGTTCGCGCAGCGGGCCGCACACGGCGGGCTCCAGCGTGTCGATGCCGGCCTCGCCCCGGCTCGCCAGGACGTACGCGACCTCACGGCCGGCGTCGGTCCAGGCGGCGACGGCCGCCGAGCAGCCGTACTCGAGATCGTCCGGGTGGGCCACCACGGCCAGGGCCCGCTGCCAGTCCTCGGGCAGGGGCTGCAACGCTGTCGTCGGCTCGGTCATGGGCGCAGACTAACCCCTGCCGGTGACAGCGGTCCGGCCTTTGTGGATCTTGCGGGGGGGGTGGGACCTCACACCTCGTCGCGGGCGAGGGCCAGCAACCGGTCCAGGACGCGCGGGCCGCCCACGCGCACCCCGTCGTGCTCGAACTCGTCGGTCACCCAGGTGCGCAGACCGCGGATCGCGCGGGCGGTCGCGAGGGAGTGGTCCGCGTCGACGTACATGTCGTCGTGGTAGACGGCCGCGGCGACCGGCACCTCGTTGCCCGCCAGGCGCTCACGGTCGTACAGGGGCGTCCAGTCGGTGCGGGCGGCGAGCAGTTCGGCGGTCTCCTTCAGCGGGCGCAGCGCCGGGTCGCAGTCGAACATCCAGGGGTGGACGGTCTCGCCGGTGAACAGCAGCGGTCCGTCGCCCGCGAGCGCCTTCACCGCGTCGAACTGCGGGAACTCGGCGCGGACCCGTTCGGCGGCCCAGGCGGTGGGGCGGGCGTCCTGGCCGTAGATCGACTCGTGCACGAGGGCGTACAGCGGGTGCGGGCCGTACGACAACAGCCCGCGCACCTCTTCCTGGAAGGCGTCCGACAGCTGCCGGCCGCCCGGGGTGGGGACGAACGCGTCCTCCAGCAGGTAGTGCAGGCGGTGGCTGCCGTCGCCGGTGCCCAGGTGGATGCCGAGGGACTGGAAGGCCTCGACGGTGAGCCGGTACCCGCCGGGCAGGACCACGTCGTTGCCGAGAAGGTGCTCGGCGATACGGCGGGCCCGCTCGACGTCCTGCGGGTAGCGGGCGTAGTGCGCGGCGACCTTGCGTTCGATGCGCGGGTAGGCGGCCCGGTAGACGTCGTCGGCGTGGGCGTCGAGGGACGGCAGCCCGCCGGTGATCAGCGCGGTGGCCAGGCCCTCGGGGGCGGTGGACAGGTAGTGGACGGTGCAGAACCCGCCGAAACTCTGCCCGAGCACCGTCCAGGGGGCGCCGCCGGTGACCTGCGGGCGGATGGCCTCGCAGTCGCGGACGATGGAGTCGGCGCGGAAGTGCGTGAGGTAGTCGGCCTGCGCGGCCGGGCCGCCGCGCAGCGGCAGGGTCTGGCGGTTGGCGGGTGTGGAGGCGCCGGTGCCGCGCTGGTCCAGCAGCAGCACACGGAACTCGCGCAGCGCGCGGTCCAGCCAGCCCGTGCGGCCGGTGAAGCGCTGTGCGCCGAAGCCGGGGCCGCCCTGGAGGTAGACCAGCCACGGCAGGTCCTGGCGGGCCTTGTCGCTCGCGACCACCTCGCGGGCGTACAGCTCGATGGTCTCCCCCGAAGGGTCGGCGTGGTCGAGCGGCACGGTGAAGCGGCGGTCGGTGAGATGGACGCCGGGCTGGCGGTAGCGGTCGGTCAACGCGTCTCCCCGGTGCGGGCGGTGGGTGCGGACGGCTCCCAGTCCAGCACACGCCGGGCCGCCGTGCGCCGCCGGGGCGACGACGGTTGCCACGGCGCTGACCGGTGGATCAGCGGCCCGGCAGGCTGGAGCGGCGCACCACCAGCTCCGGCTGGAGCACCACGCGGCGGTGCTCGTGCGGCTGCTTGCCGCGCTCCTCCGTCTCCTCCAGCAGCAGCTCGGCGGCGAGCGCGCCGATGGTGACGGCGGGCTGACGCACCGAGGTGAGCGGGACGGCCGCGGCGGCGGCGAACTCGATGTCGTCGTAGCCGACGATCGCGAGGTCGTCGGGGACGCCGACCCCGGCGGCGTACATGGCCTGGAGCACGCCGAGAGCGAGCAGGTCGTTGGCGCAGAACACGGCCGTGGGCCGGTCGGCGAGGCCGAGCAGGCGGGCACCGGCGTCCCGGCCGGCGGCGACGTCGAGGCGCTCGGTGGGGATCTCGCGCAGCGCTTCGGGGCCGAGTCCCGCCTCGGCGAGGGCGCTCAGGGCGCCGGTGCGGCGGTCGCGGACCTGGTTCAGTCCGGGCGGGCCGCTGACGTAGGCGATCGAGCGGTGCCCGGCGTCCACCAGGTGCCGCACCGCCAGGGCGCCGCCGGCGACGTCGTCGACGGACACCGAGCACTCGGCGGCGCCCTCGGCGACCCGGTCGACCAGCACGAACGGGATGCCGTGCCGGCGGAAGGCGCCGATGTTGCGGCCGGAGGCGTCGGTGGGGGTGAGCAGCACGCCTCGCACGCGCTGTTCGGCGAAGAGGGAGAGGTACTCGGCCTCCTCACCGGCGCTCTGCGCGCTGTTGCACACCATCACGCCGAGCCCTGCCTCGCGCGCGGCCCGCTCGGCGCCGCGCGCGACGTCCACGAAGAACGGGTTGCCCATGTCCAGTACGAGCAGCCCCATGATCCGGCTGCGGCCCGCGCGCAGCTGGCGCGCGGACTCGCTGCGGACGTAGCCGAGCCGCTCGATCGCGGACAGTACCCGCGCCCGGGTCTCATGGGCGACCGTGTCCGGCCGGTTGATCACGTTCGACACCGTGCCGACGGACACTCCGGCGGCGCGGGCGACGTCCTTGATACCCACCGACTGGGCCATCGGGCAGGGACCTCCTGGGGTTCTGGAGCGGCGGGGAGAGCTTCACACTACGTCACGCGAGGTGAAAGACCTCGGTGAGCGGTTTCATCGCCTCGTCGGGACGGGAACCGCCGAGCGACTCGAAGAAGGGCCCCATCTCGGCCTGCCAGCGGGCGTTTACCTCGGTGACCTCCATCCCGGCCCTGGCGGCCTCGAAGTCCTCCGTCTCCAGATAGCCGACCAGCAGGCCGTCGTCGCGCAGGAAGAGCGAGTAATTGTGCCAGCCGGTGGCCGAGAGGGCCGCGCGCATCTCCGGCCACACGGCGGCATGCCGCTCCCGGTACTCGGCGATCCGCTCCTCGCGGACCTTCAGCAGGAAGCAGACGCGCTGCATCGGTGAGTGCCCCCCCTCGTGGATCAGAAGTCGAACCGGTCGATGTTCTTGGCGTCGAACACGGTCGGCTTGCCGAGGCTGATCACGCCGTCCTCGCCGATCGTGTACGTCGTGGAGCCGGCCTTGAACGTCTCGCCCTCCTTGCCGGTGATCTGGCCGGACGCCAGCGCGACGGCGGTACGGGCGGCGAGGTCGCCGAGCTCGGCCGGGTCCCACAGCTCGAACGCGTCGACGGTGCCGTTCTTGACGTACTTGCGCATGTCGTTGGGGGTGCCGAGGCCGGTCAGCTTGACCTTGCCCTTGTACTTGGAGCCGGACAGGTACTGGGCGGCCGCCTTGATGCCGACGGTGGTCGGGGAGATGATCCCCTTCAGGTCCGGGTGCTCCTGGAGCAGGCCCTGGGTCTGCTGGAAGGACTGCTGCGGGTCGTCGTTGCCGTAGGCGATCTTGACGAGCTTGACGTCCTTGTACTTGGGGTCCTTCAGCTCGTCCTTCATGTAGCCGATCCAGGTGTTCTGGTTCGTCGCGGTCTGCGCGGCGGACAGGATCGCGATCTCGCCCTTGTAGCCGATCTGCTGGGCGAGGAGCTGCACCTCGGTGCGGCCGAGGTCCTCGGCGGATGCCTGCGAGACGAAGGCGTTGCGGCAGTCGGTCTTGGTGTCGGAGTCGTAGGTGACGACCTTGATGCCGTTGCGCATGGCCTGCTTCAACGCGGTGCACAGGGCGCCGGGGTCCTGCGCCGACACGGCCATGGCGTTCACCTGCTGCTGGGTGAGCGTGTTGACGTAGGAGACCTGCCCGGAGGTGTCGGTGGCGCTCGACGGACCGACCTCCTTGTACGTGCTGCCCAGTTCGGTGAGCGCCTTCTGGCCGCCGTTGTCGGCGCTGGTGAAGTAGGGGTTGTTGACCTGCTTCGGCAGGAATCCGACGGTCAGCCCCTTCTTGGTGGCGGCATGGGGGTCGGCCTTGCCGGCGGCGGCCCCGGACCCGGAGCCCTCGTTCTGAACGTCGTTCTTCGTGGTGCCACCGCAGGCGGTGGCGGCGAGGGAGAGGGTGGTGAGAGCGGCGAGGGCAACACAGGTACGGCGGAGGGATTGCTTGCGCATGGCATGGGTCCTTAGAAAGGAGGGGGAGCTGAACGCGCCCCTTCAGGGGCGCGGGGCTGAATCGATGTGCGGCTCCGCAGCGCGGGCGGGACCAGCCACAACCGGCCCGCAACCGCAAGACGGCCTAACCGGCGGAGCGAGCCGCGGAGCGAGCCGCCGCCCGCGCAACGGCGACCTGACGCGCGACGCGGGGCCCGAGCACGGAAACCACGAGCAACACCCCGGTCACGACGATCTGCGACTGCGCAGAGACGTTGAGCAGACTCATCACGTTCTGCAACGCACCCAGCAGGAACACCCCGGCGATCGCGCCGCCCAGCGTGCCCTTGCCGCCGTCGAAGTCGATGCCGCCGAGCAACACGGCGGCGACGACGGACAGTTCGAGACCCGTGGCATTGTCATAGCGCGCACTCGCATAGTGCAGGGCCCAGAAGATCCCGGTCAGCGAGGCCATGAACCCGGTCGCGACGAACAGCAGCAGCTTGGACCTCCTGACCCGGATGCCCGCGAACCGCGCCGCCTCCTCGCTCGCGCCGATCGCGAACAGCGACCGCCCGAACGGGGTGGCGTGCAAGACGACTACGGCGACGACGAGCAGCGCGAGAAAGGGCAGGAAGGCCTGCGGCAGGAAGCTGTCCCCGATCCGGCCGGCGGCGAAGTCCAGGTACTGGGACGGGAAGTCGGTCACCGCGTTCGAGCCGAGCACGATCTGCGCGATGCCCCGGTAGAGGGCGAGCGTGCCGATGGTGACGGCGAGCGAGGGCAGGCCGAGGCGGGTCACGAGCAGGCCGTTGACCAGGCCGCAGACCACCCCGAGCAGGAGGCAGAGCGGGATGATCGTCTCGATGGCCATGCCCTCGTTCCACAGTCGGCCCATCACCGCGCCGGACAGCCCGGCGGTGGAGGCGACCGACAGGTCGATCTCACCGGAGACGACGAGCAGGGTCATCGGCAGGGCGATGAGGGCGATCGGCAGGGTGTTGCCGATGAGGAAGGACAGGTTCAGCGCGTTGCCGAAGCCGTCCACGAGGGAGAACGACAGCAGGAGCAGGACGATCAGCAGGACACCGACCACCGTGTCCCAGCGGACGGCACGGGTCAGGGACTCAGGCATGGCGGGTGTCCCCCTTCTGCGGGAGCGGCTTCACATGGGCCGACTTCTTCTTCAGGGCGGCGGCCACCCGCAGGGCGACGATCCGGTCGACCGCGATGGCGAGCAGCAGCAGCGCGCCGTTGATGGCGAGCACCCATACGCTGCTGACGCCCAGCGCGGGCAGCACGCTGTTGACGGAGGTCAGCAGCAGCGCGCCCAGCGCGGCGCCGTAGACGCTGCCGGAGCCGCCGGTGAAGACGACGCCGCCGACCACCACCGCGCTGACGACGGTGAGTTCGTAGCCGCTGCCGGTGCCGGAGTCGACGTTGCCGAACCGGGCGAGGTACATGGCACCGGCGAGTCCGGCGAGCGCACCGCAGAAGGTGTACGCGGCGAGGATGCGCTTGCGCACCGGGATGCCGGCGAGCCGCGCGGCCTCCGGATTGGAGCCGAGCGCGTACAGCTCGCGTCCGCTGCCGTAGTGCTTGAGGTAGTAGGCCGTCGCGACGAGCACGACGAGAGCGATCAGCGCCAGGTACGGGACGGCGGAGAAGCCGCCGGAGCCGAAGTCCACGAAGGAGCCGGGCAGGTCGGCCGCCGTGATCTGGCGGGAGCCGACCCAGATGGAGTCGACGCCGCGGATGATGTAGAGCGTGCCGAGGGTCACGACCAGGGCGGGCACCTGGCCGAGGCTGACGAGCAGGCCGTTGAGCAGCCCGAAGCCGATGCCGAGCAGGACGGCGAGGACGATCGCCACGACGGGGTTGCCGCCGCCCTGGAGGTGGGTGCCCGCGGCGAAGGCGCTGATGCCGAGGGTGGAGCCGACGGACAGGTCGACGTTGCGGGTGATGACGACGAGGGACTGGCCGGTGGCGACCAGCACCAGGATCGTCGCGTTCAGCAGCAGGTCCTTGATGCCCTGTTCGGACAGGAACTGGCTGTTGCCGGCCTGGGTGACGGCGATCATCACCAGGAAGACGACCAGGATGGCGAGTTCGCGCATCTTGAAGACGCGGTCGACGAGGCGGGTGCCGCCGGACTTGGGCACGTCGGCGACGGGGGCGTGGTCGGGAGCGGTCACGGTCATGCGGCCCTCCTGACGGAGACGGAGGGGGTCATGCGACGGAGCCCCCTGACACGAGCGGTGGCCGTCATGCGGCGGCCCTCCTGACACGAGCGGTGGCCGTCATGCGGCGGCCCTCCCGGTGGCGGCGGCCATCACGGTTTCCTCGGTGGCTTCGGAGCGAGGGATCTCGGCGGCCAGCCGGCCCTCGTGCATCACGAGCACGCGGTCGGCCATGCCGAGGATCTCGGGCAGGTCGGAGGAGATCATCAGGACGGCGACGCCGTCGGCGGCGAGCTGGGACAGCAGCCGGTGCACCTCGGCCTTGGTGCCGACGTCGATGCCGCGGGTCGGCTCGTCGACGATGAGCACCCGGGGGCTGGTGGCCAGCCACTTGGCGAGGACGACCTTCTGCTGGTTGCCGCCGGAGAGGGTGGAGACGGCGTCCGCGATCCGGGCGTACTTCACATGGAGCTTGACCGCCCAGTCGAGGGAGCGGCTGCGTTCGGCGCCGCGGTCCATGAGGCCGGCCTTCACGGTGGTGCGCAGGCCGGTGAGGCCGATGTTGCGTTCGATGGACATGTCCATCACCAGGCCCTGGGCCCGCCGGTCCTCGGGCACGAGCGCGAGTCCGGCGGCCATCGCGGTGGAGGGCGCGCCGTTGGTGAGCCTGCGGCCGTCGACCTCGACCTCGCCCGCGTCCCAGCGGTCGATGCCGAAGACGGCCCGGGCGACCTCGGTGCGGCCGGCGCCGACCAGACCGGCGAGGCCGACGATCTCACCGCCGCGCACCTCGAAGGAGATGTCGGTGAACACGCCCTCCCGGGTCAACCGCCTGACGCTCAGGGCGACTTCGCCGGGCCGGACGTCCTGCTTGGGGTACAGCTCGTCGAGGTCGCGGCCGACCATGCGGCGCACCAGGTCGTCCTCGGTCATGCCGTCCAGCGGCTCGCTGGCGATCCAGGCGCCGTCGCGCAGGGTGGTGACCTTCCGGCAGATCTGGAAGATCTCCTCCAGCCGGTGGGAGATGAACAGCACCGCGGCGCCCTGCTCGCTCAGGGTGCGGACGACCCCGAAGAGGCGGGCCACCTCGCTGCCGGTGAGGGCGGCGGTCGGCTCGTCCATGATCAGTACGCGGGCGTCGAAGGAGAGCGCCTTGGCGATCTCGACGATCTGCTGGTCGGCGATGGACAGGCCGCGCGCCGGGCGGTCGGGGTCGAGGTCGACGCCGAGGCGCTGCATCAGGGCGAGCGTGGCGGCATGGGTGGCCTTGTGGTCGATGCGGCCGAGTGCCTTCCTGGGCCGGCGGCCCATGAAGATGTTCTCGGCGATCGACAGGTCGGGGAAGAGCGTGGGCTCCTGGTAGATCACGGCGATCCCCGCGTCGCGGGCGTCGCCGGGGCCGTGGAAGGTGACGGGACGGCCGTCGAGCAGCACCTGGCCGGCGTCCGGTCGGTGCACCCCGGCGAGCGTCTTGATCAGGGTCGACTTCCCGGCGCCGTTCTCCCCGGCGAGGGCGTGCACCTCGCCGGGGAACAGCTCCAGACGGACGTCCCGCAGGGCCCGTACGGCGCCGAAGGACTTCGAGACGTCCTTGAGCGCCAGCACCGGGACCGGCCCCGAGTCGGGCGGGTGGGTCATGAGGGCTCCTCGGCGACGCCGGCGGGTCGGACCTTCGCGGCGCCGTGAAAGGTTTCAACTGGATTGCCGGGACCGTAGGCAGCGTCACTCGTCTGCGTCAATGGGTTCGTATCGAAAAACTTTCGACGCCAGAAGGTCACGCCCAGGTTACGACGAAGAGGGCTCGACCGGGGTCTTGACACGCCTCCAGGGGGCTCATAGCTTCGCCTCCTGAATCGTTTCACCGATGGCGTAGCGCGTTGCCGTCGCATCGATCCCCTGATTCACCGATGCCACCAGGAGTCCGGAAGTGACCGACCTCGCCGCGGTGAAGGCCGCGCTCAAGACCCAGGCCGTCGAGACGCCGTCATGGGCGTACGGGAACTCCGGGACCCGCTTCAAGGTGTTCGCCCAGGCGGGCGTACCCCGTGACCCGTACGAGAAGCTGGACGACGCGGCGCAGGTGCACGCCGTGACGGGTGTCGCGCCGACGGTGGCACTGCACATCCCCTGGGACAGGGTCGACGACTACGCGGCGCTGGCCAAGCACGCCGAGGAGCGCGGGCTGAAGCTGGGCGCGATCAACTCCAACACCTTCCAGGACGACGACTACAAGCTCGGCAGCATCTGCCACCCGGACGCGGCGGTGCGCCGCAAGGCCGTGGACCATCTGCTGGAGTGCGTCGACATCATGGACGCGACGGGCTCCGCCGATCTCAAGCTGTGGTTCGCGGACGGCACGAACTATCCGGGGCAGGACGACATCCGCGCCCGGCAGGACCGGCTCGCCGAGGGGCTGGCCGAGGTGTACGAGCGGCTGGGCGAGGGGCAGCGGATGCTGCTGGAGTACAAGCTGTTCGAGCCGGCCTTCTACACGACGGATGTGCCGGACTGGGGGACGGCCTACGCGCACTGTCTTCGGCTGGGCGAGAAGGCCCAGGTAGTCGTGGACACGGGGCATCACGCGCCCGGCACCAACATCGAGTTCATCGTCGCCACGCTGCTGCGGGAGGGCAAGCTCGGCGGGTTCGACTTCAACTCGCGGTTCTACGCGGACGACGACCTGATGGTGGGGGCGGCCGATCCTTTCCAGCTGTTCCGGATCATGTTCGAGGTCGTGCGCGGGGGCGGGCTCACCTCCGAGGTGGCGTTCATGCTCGACCAGTGCCACAACATCGAGGCGAAGATCCCGGCGATCGTCCGTTCGGTGATGAATGTGCAGGAGGCGACGGCGAAGGCGCTGCTCGTCGATCGGTCGGCGTTGGCCGAGGCTCAGGCCTCGGGTGACGTGCTCGGTGCCAACGCCGTGCTGATGGATGCGTTCAACACCGATGTGCGGCCGTTGCTCCGGGAGGTGCGGGAGGAGATGGGGTTGGATCCCTCGCCCCTCGCTGCGTATGCCCGTTCCGGGTGGGCCGAGAAGATCGAGGCTGAGCGGGTCGGTGGGGAGCAGGCCGGGTGGGGGGCGTGAGGCGCCTGCCGGGTTGTTGTTCGTCGCGGAGTGCGGGGCCGTTTGTGGCTGGTCGCGCCGTTCCCCGCGTCCCCAGGAAAGTCCACTCCCCCTTCTCGAGAAGCTGAGGAATCTCCATGTCCACCCACCCCGAAGCCGCCGCTCTCCTCGCCCGTTCGCATCGGCTCGGCTCCGATCCGCGTAACACCAACTACGCCGGCGGCAACGCCTCCGCCAAGGGCACCGCCACCGATCCCGTCACCGGTGGGGACGTGGAGCTGATGTGGGTGAAGGGGTCGGGAGGCGACCTCGGCACGCTCACCGAGAGCGGGCTGGCCGTGTTGCGGCTCGATCGGTTGCGGGCGCTCGTCGGCGTGTATCCCGGTGTGGAGCGTGAGGACGAGATGGTCGCCGCATTCGACTACTGCCTGCACGGCAAGGGCGGGGCCGCCCCGTCCATCGACACCGCCATGCACGGCCTCGTCGACGCCCCGCACGTCGATCATCTGCACCCGGACTCCGGCATCGCGCTGGCGTGTGCCGCCGACGGGGAGAAGCTGACCGCCGAGTGTTTCGGCGACACCGTGGTCTGGGTGCCGTGGCGGCGGCCCGGGTTCCAGCTGGGGCTGGACATCGCGGCGATCAAGGAGGCCCATCCGCAGGCCATCGGCTGCGTCCTCGGTGGGCACGGGATCACCGCCTGGGGTGACACCTCCGAGGAGTGCGAGCGCAACTCGCTGCACATCATCCGCACCGCGGAGAAGTTCCTCGCCGAGCGGGGCAAGGAGGAACCCTTCGGGCCCGTGATCGAGGGTTACCAGCCGCTGGACGAGGCCCGGCGGCGGGAGCGGGCGGCGGCGCTGGCGCCGTATGTGCGGGCCGTCGCCTCGCAGGACCGGGCGCAGGTCGGGCACTTCGACGACTCCGAGGTGGTCCTCGACTTCCTGTCGAGGGCAGAGCATCCGCGGCTGGCGGCGCTGGGAACCTCGTGCCCGGACCACTTCCTGCGGACCAAGGTGCGGCCGCTGGTGCTGGATCTGCCGCCGACCGCGCCGCTTCAGGAGGCGGTCGGCCGGCTGAAGGAACTGCACACCGCCTACCGCGAGGAGTACGCCGCCTACTACGAGCGGCACGCGACGCCCGACTCCCCCGCGATGCGCGGCGCCGACCCGGCGATCGTGCTGGTGCCGGGCGTGGGCATGTTCTCCTTCGGCAAGGACAAGCAGACCGCGCGGGTGGCCGGCGAGTTCTACGTCAACGCCGTCAACGTGATGCGCGGGGCCGAGGCCGTCTCGGCGTACGCGCCGATCGAGGAGTCGGAGAAGTTCCGCATCGAGTACTGGGCGCTGGAGGAGGCCAAGCTCCGGCGGATGCCGAAGCCCAAGGCGCTGGCGACCCGGGTGGCGCTGGTGACCGGCGCCGGCAGCGGCATCGGGAAGGCGATCGCCCACCGGCTGGTGGCGGAGGGGGCGTGTGTCGTCGTCGCCGACCTGGACGGGGAGAACGCCGCCAAGGTCGCCGAGGAACTGGGCGGGCCGGACAGGGCCGTCGCGGTGACCGTGGACGTCACGGACGAGGAGCAGATCGCCGCCTCCTTCCGTGAGGCCGTCCTCGCCTTCGGCGGGGTCGACCTGGTGGTGAACAACGCCGGGATCTCCATCTCCAAGCCGCTGCTGGAGACGACCGCGAAGGACTGGGACCTGCAGCACGGCATCATGGCGCGCGGTTCCTTCCTCGTCTCGCGGGAGGCCGCCCGGGTGATGATCGCGCAGGAACTCGGCGGTGACATCGTCTACATCGCGTCCAAGAACGCCGTCTTCGCCGGGCCGAACAACATCGCCTACTCCGCCACCAAGGCCGACCAGGCCCACCAGGTACGGCTGCTGGCCGCCGAGCTGGGCGAGCACGGGATCCGGGTCAACGGCGTCAACCCGGACGGCGTGGTGCGCGGCTCGGGCATCTTCGCGGGCGGCTGGGGCGCCCAGCGGGCGGCCGTGTACGGGGTGGAGGAGGAGAAGCTGGGCGAGTTCTACGCGCAGCGGACCCTCCTCAAGCGGGAGGTGCTGCCCGAGCACGTCGCGAACGCCGTCTTCGCGCTCACCGGTGGCGACCTGACCCACACCACCGGCCTGCACGTCCCGGTCGACGCCGGCGTCGCCGCCGCCTTCCTGCGATGAGCGGGCGCGTGAAGGCGTACGCCGCGGTCGATCTCGGCGCCTCCAGCGGACGGGTGATGACCGGACGGGTCGGCCCGGACTCGCTGGAGCTGACCGAGGCGCACCGCTTCCCCAACCGGCCCGTGCACACGCCCGAGGGGCTGCGCTGGGACATCCTGGCGCTGTACGCCGGGGTGCTGGACGGGCTGCGGGCGGCCGGCCGGGTGGACTCCGTCGGCATCGACAGCTGGGCCGTCGACCACGGTCTGCTGGATGCCGACGGGGCGCTGCTCGGCAACCCGGTGCACTACCGCGACCCGCGCACCGAGGGCGTCGCGGAGAAGGTGTGGGCGACGGTTCCGGCGGCCGAGCTGTACGCGGCGACCGGCATCCAGTACGCGCCCTTCAACACGCTCTACCAGCTGACGGCGGCAGTCGGCACCGCCCAGTTCGCGCTCGCCGAGCGGCTGTTGCTCATCCCCGACCTGCTGACGTACTGGCTGACCGGGGAGCAGGGCACCGAGCTGACCAACGCCTCCACCACCCAGCTGATCGATCCCCGGACGCGGTCGTGGGCGTACGGCATCGCCGAACGGCTCGGGATCGACCTGGGGCTGTTCGCGCCGCTGCGGGAGCCCGGTGATCCGGCGGGCGGCTTGCGGGACGAGGTGCTGCGGGAGACGGGGCTCGGCGGGCCGGTGCCGGTGACGGCGGTCGGCTCGCACGACACGGCGTCGGCGGTGGCGGCGGTCCCGGCGACGGGCGAGCGGTTCGCGTACATCTGCACCGGCACCTGGTCGCTGGCCGGTCTGGAGCTGGACGCGCCGGTACTGACCGAGGAGAGCCGGGCCGCCAACTTCACCAACGAGCTGGGCCTGGACGGCACGGTCCGCCACCTGCGCAACATCATGGGGCTGTGGCTGCTCCAGGAGTGCCAGCGGGCCTGGGGCGAGCGGGATCTGGGCGCGCTGCTGCGGGAGGCGGCCGCGGCGCCGGCGCTGCGGTCGGTGGTCGACGCCGGGGACGCGGCGTTCCTGGCGCCGGGCCGGATGCCGGAGCGGATCGCCGAGGCGTGCCGGGCGTCCGGTCAGCCCGTGCCGGGCACGCCGGGTGAGATCACGCGCTGCATCCTGGACTCCCTGGCGCTCGCCCACCGGCGGGCGGTTCAGGACGCGCAGCGGCTCGCCGGGCATCCGGTGGACGTGGTGCACGTGGTCGGCGGGGGCACCCGCAACGCGCTGCTGTGCCAGCTGACCGCCGACGCCTGCGGTCTGCCGGTGGTGGCGGGTCCGACGGAGGCGGCCGCGCTCGGCAACGTGCTGGTGCAGGCCCGGGCGCACGGCCTGGTCGGCGATCTGACCGACATGCGGCGTCTGCTGGTGCGCACCCAGCCGCTGACGCGGTACGAGCCGCGCGGCGGCACAGGGCGGTGGCGGGCGGCCGAGGCCCGGCTCGCCGCAGCGTGAGCCGGGCCTCCCCCGGCCCCTGGCGAGCCGATTACCCTGCACTCGTCCGATGATCGATTCCCGAGGAGCCGCGATGCGTGTCGCCCTGTTCCTGACCTGCGTCAACGACACGCTCTATCCGGACACCGGCCGGGCCGTGGTGCGGCTGCTGCACAGGCTGGGCGTCGACGTGGACTTCCCCGCCGCGCAGACCTGCTGCGGGCAGGCCCACTACAACACCGGCTACCGGCACGAGGCGGAGCCGCTGGCCCGGCGCTACGCCGAGGTCTTCCGCGACTACGACGCCATCGTGACGCCGTCGGGGTCGTGCGGGGCGATGGTGCGGGAGCTGTATCCGCGCATGGGTGAGCGGGCCCGGGCCGAGGGGCGCGGGGACGCGCTGGCCGAGGCGGTGGCGCCGGTCGTGCCGAAGACGTACGAGCTGACGGAGTTCCTGGTGGACGTGCTCGGCGTGACGGACGTCGGCGCCTGGTATCCGCACACCGTCACCTACCACCCGACCTGCCACGGACTGCGCTCACTGGGGCTGGGCGACCGGCCGCGGCGGCTGCTGGAGGCCGTCGAGGGGCTGGAGTTGGTGGAGTTGCCGGGCGCCGAGGAGTGCTGCGGGTTCGGCGGCACGTTCGCGGTGAAGAACCCCGACGTCTCGGCGGCGATGGGCGCGGACAAGGTGCGTCACGCCGAGTCGACGGGTGCGCAGGTGCTGTGCGCCGCCGACAACTCCTGCCTGATGCACATCGGCGGGACCATGGCCCGGCTGAAGGTGGGCATGCGGCCGGTGCACATCGCGGAGATCCTGGCGAGCACGGAGGAGGAGCCGGCGGTATGAGCGGGACGTATCTGGGGATGCCTGCGTTTCCCCCGCCCACGCCCCCGGCGTTCCCGGTGGCGGCGCACGAGGCGGTGAACGACCGGACGCTGCGCGGCAATCTGCGGCACGCCACCCACACCATCCGCGCCAAGCGGGCCAAGGCGGTCGCCGAGGTCTCCGACTGGGCGGCGCTGCGGGAGGCCGGCAGCCGGATCAAGGACCACACGCTGCGCCACCTCGAGCGCTACCTCGTGCAGTTGGAGGAGTCGGTGACCGCGGCGGGCGGTGTGGTGCACTGGGCGGCCGATGCCGAGGAGGCCAACCGGATCGTCACCGAACTGGTCAGGGCGACCGGTGAGTCGGAGGTCGTCAAGGTCAAGTCGATGGCCACGCAGGAGATCGGACTGAACGAGGCGCTCGAGGCGGAGGGCATCCGCGCCTACGAGACCGATCTCGCCGAACTGATCGTTCAGTTGGGTCACGACCGGCCCTCCCACATCCTGGTCCCGGCGATCCACCGCAACCGGGGCGAGATCCGGGACATCTTCCGCTCGGAGATGGCCGGCTGGGGCCGTCCCGCTCCCGAGGGCCTCACCGACACGCCCGCCGAACTCGCCGAGGCGGCGCGGCTGCATCTGCGGGAGAAGTTCCTGCGGGCCAAGGTCGGTATCTCCGGCGCCAACTTCATGGTCGCCGAGACGGGCACGCTGGTCGTCGTGGAGTCCGAGGGCAACGGGCGGATGTGCCTGACCCTGCCCGAGACGCTGATCTCGGTCGTCGGCATCGAGAAGATCGTGCCGACCTGGCGGGACCTGGAGGTGTTCCTGCAGACCCTCCCCCGCTCCTCCACTGCCGAGCGCATGAACCCGTACACGTCGACGTGGACGGGAACGGCGGACGGCGACGGTCCGCGGACGTTCCATCTGGTGCTGCTCGACAACGGCCGCACCGACACCCTCGCCGACCAGGTCGGACGCCAGGCCCTGCGCTGCATCCGCTGCTCGGCGTGCCTCAACGTCTGCCCGGTGTACGAGCGGGCGGGCGGACACGCCTACGGGTCGGTCTACCCCGGCCCGATCGGCGCGATCCTCAGCCCCCAACTCCGGGGCACGGGCAGCGAGATCGACGCCTCGCTGCCGTACGCGTCGTCGCTGTGCGGGGCGTGCTACGAGGTGTGCCCGGTCGCGATCGACATCCCCGAGGTGCTGGTGCATCTGCGGGAACGCGTCGTCGAGGGCGGACCTGCGGTGCGCGGCGGCAACAAGGTCGTGCTCAGGCCCGCCAAGGGGCACGCCGCCGAGCGCGCCGCGATGCGGGCGGCACGCTGGGCGTTCACCCATCCCGGCGCGCTGGGTGCCGGACAGCGGCTGGCCTCGCGCACCCGCCGCTTCCATCCCCGCACGCTGCCGGGGCCCGGCCGGGCGTGGACGGGCAGCCGGGAGTTGCCGGCGGTGCCGGCGGAGCCGTTCCGGGACTGGTGGCAGCGCACGCGCGGCGGGAAGGACGGAGCCAAGTGAGCCGAGTGAGCAGCAGGGAGCGGATCCTGGGCCGGGTGCGGCGGGCCCTCGCGGACGTGCCGGCGGACGACCTTGCCTACGAGCAGGCGGTGCCCCGGGACTATCTGCGCGAGCACGGCGAGCGGACCGTCGAGCAGACGGTGGAGCTGCTGGCGGAGAACCTGGCGGACTACCGGGCCGTCGTGCACCGGTGCGCCTTTGGGGAGGTGCCGGGGCTGGTGGCACGGCTGCTGGCCGCGCGCGGGGTGGAGTCGGTGCTGGTGCCGCCGGGGCTGGACGAGAGCTGGCTCGCCGACTGCTCGGTGACCCGGGTGGACGACCGCGCCGCGAGCACGCCCCACGAGCTCGACACGGTGGACAGCGTGGTCACCGGCTGCGCGGTGGCGATCGCCGAGACCGGCACCATCGTCCTCGACGGCTCCCCCGGCCAGGGCCGGCGCCGGATCACCCTGATCCCCGACCACCACATCTGTGTCGTCCGCGTGCCGGAGCAGGTCGTCTCCTCGGTGCCGCAGGCGCTCGAACGCCTCGACCCGGCCCGGCCGCTGACCTGGATCTCCGGCCCGTCGGCGACGAGCGACATCGAGCTCGACCGCGTGGAGGGCGTCCACGGGCCGCGCACGCTGGAGGTCGTGCTCGTGGGCTAGCCATCCGGGCCGTCCCCAGGTCGTCCCACGGCCGTTCCCCGGCCGTCCCCGGGGCCGTTCCCGGGCGGGCCGTGACAGGCAGGTGAACAAGCGCTTAGATAGGTGCCGTACGCGACCAGTCCCCGCCGCACCGCCGGAGGCGCAGTTGTTCACGTCCGTCGACGATGTCTCCGCCCGCCTCGCCGAGACCGGTTACCTCGCCTCACCGGCCGTGGCCACGACCGTCTTCCTCGCCGCGCGGCTGGGCAAGCCGCTGCTGGTGGAGGGCCCCGCCGGGGTCGGCAAGACGGAGCTGGCCAAGGCCGTCGCCGAGGTCGCGGGGGCGCGGCTGGTGCGGTTGCAGTGCTACGAGGGCGTCGACGAGTCCCGGGCGCTGTACGAGTGGAATCACGCCAAGCAGCTGCTGCGGATCAGCGCCGGCCGCGACGAGACGTGGGACGAGACGCGGACCGACATCTTCAGCGAGGAGTTCCTTCTCTCCCGGCCGCTGCTCACCGCGATCCGCGGCGAGGAGCAGAAGGTGCTGCTGATCGACGAGATGGACAAGGCCGATGTCGAGGTGGAGGGGCTGCTGCTGGAGGTGCTCAGCGACTTCCAGGTGACGGTGCCGGAGCTGGGCACGATCAGCGCGACCCGCCGGCCCTTCGTGGTGGTCACCTCCAACGCCTCCCGCGAGCTGTCGGAGGCGCTGCGCCGCCGCTGTCTGTTCCTGCACATCGGCTTCCCCGAGCAGGAGCTGGAGCGCCGCATCGTCCGGCTGAAGGTGCCGGACCTCGACACGGCGCTGGCCGAGTCGGTGGTACGGGTCGTCGGTGCGCTGCGGGCGATGGACCTGCGCAAGGTGCCGTCGGTCGCGGAGACCATCGACTGGGCGCGCACCTTGCTGGCCCTCGGCGCGGACAGCCTCGGCGAGGCCGTGGTCCGGGACACCCTCGGTGTGCTGCTCAAGCACCAGGACGACGTGCTGAAGGCGGCGGCGAAGCTGGACCTGGACGCCGTATGACGCCGCCGGGCGAGCAGGGCGACCTCGCGGCGCGGCTGACCGGGTTCGTCGCCGCGCTGCGGGCGCACGGAGTGCGGATCGGAACCGGGGAGAGCGTCGACGCGGCGCTGGCCGTCCAGGCGCTGGGGCTGGCCGACCGGGAGCTGCTGAGGGAGGGGCTGGCCGCCACGCTGCTGCACGGCGCGGGTCAGCGGCAGGTGTTCGACCCGGTCTTCGACCTGTACTTCCCGCGCGCCGTCGGCGGACCCGGGCAGGAGCCGGCCGGGCGCGAGGACCTGCGGGAGCGGCTCGCGGCGGCTCTGGCGGCGGGCGACACCGAGGCCATGGGCCGGCTGGCCGTGGAGGCCGTCGACGCGCTGGGCGGATACGGGAGTTCGCCCGGCTCGGACGGCTTCTCCTCCTACCAGACCCTGGATCGGCTGCGGCCGCAGACGCTGCTCGCGCCCGTGCGGGAGCAGGTGCGGGGGCGGGGCGGGGGCGGCGGTTTCGCCGGCCGGCTGCTGGAGGACGAGATCCGCCGTCGTATCGACGCGTTCCGCGCGCTGGTGGCGGCGGAGGCGCGGCGGCGGGTGGCGGAGCGGCGCGGGCGGGACGAGATCGCCCGGCGGGCGGTGGCCCCTACGGTGGACCGCGTCGACTTCCTGTACGCGGGCCGGGAACAACTGGCCGAGCTGCGGCGGACGGTGCAGCCGCTGGCGCGCAAGCTGGCCACCCGGCTCGCCGCGCGGCGCCGGCGGGCGGCGCGCGGCACGATCGATCTACGGCGCACCCTGCGTGGTTCGTTGTCGACGGGCGGGGTGCCGATGCGGCCGGTGCTGCGCCGGCGCCGGCCCGCCCGCCCGGAACTGGTGCTGCTGTGCGACGTGTCGGGGTCGGTGTCCGGGTTCTCGGACTTCACGATGCTGCTGGTGCAGGCGCTGCACGACCAGTTCAGCAAGGTGCGGGTGTTCGCGTTCGTCAACCGGGTCGACGAGGTGACCGGGCTGCTGGTGCGCGGCGCCGCCGACGCCGAGGGTCTCGGCGGGCGCATCCGTGCCGAGGCCACGCTGACCGGCTGGCACGGCAGCAGCGACTACGGGCTGGCGCTCGGCGAGTTCGCGGAGCGGTACGGCGCCGCCGTGGGCCCGCGGACGACGGTGTTCGTGCTGGGTGACGCCCGCACCAACATGAGCGACCCGAACCTGCCGGCGCTGCGGCAGATCGCCGGGCAGGCCCGCCGGGTGTACTGGCTGAACCCCGAGCCGCTCGCCCAGTGGGGCACCGGCGACTCGGCCGCACCGGATTACGCGGAGGTCGTCGAGATGCACGAGTGCCGCACCGTGCGGCAGTTGAGCGCGCTGGTGGGACGTCTGCTCCCGGTGTGACGCCCCACCGTGCGGCGTGGCGTCACTTCTTGGCGTACTCCTTGGCCATCTGGCCCTCGAAGTCGTAGGCGACGCACTGTTCGTCGCCCACCACCCAGGCGTCGTGTCCGGGCGAGCACACGAAGACGTCACCCGGACCGAGCTCGGTCTCGGTGCCGTCGTCCATGCGGATGCACATCCGGCCCTGGACGACGTAGCCGTTGTGATGCACCTGGCAGCTGTCGGTACCTGCGATCGGGCCCACGGACTCGGACCAGCGCCAGCCGGGCTCGAACGTCGCCACGGCGAAATCGCACCCGGTCAGATGGACGGCTTCGAGGTGCCCCTTGGGGAAATCGCGCCGCTCGTCCGGTTTGTCGAGCGTCTTGGCCTCCAACATGACGCTCCTCCCTTCCCGCCGCCTCCCGGCGGCCGGAGCCGGTCTCGTCCCCCTGCGGACGCAGGCGTGAGCGGCGGGGCCGGACCCCGTGGAACCATCGTCCGCCCGCGCGCGTGCGACCGCCATTCGGGTGAACGGCCCCTGCAGGTCGGGCCGCTCAGCTCTCTCCCCGGACGATGCGGGAGAAGCGGTCGGCGTCGACGTTGCCGCCGGACAGGATCAGCCCGACCCGCCGGGGCGGGGTTCCCGCACGACCGGCCAGCAGGGCGGCGAGCGGGGTGGCGCCGCTGGGCTCCAGGACGATCTTGAGCCGTTCGAAGGCGAACACCATCGCCTGCCGGATCTCGTCGTCGGTGACGAGGGCGATGTCGTCCACGAGCCGCCGGTTGACGGAGAAGGTCAGCTCACCGGGCGTGGGCAGGGCCTGGCCGTCGGCGAGGGTGCGCGGCACCGGGATCTCGATGCGCCGGCCGGCCGCCAGCGACCGTTTGGTGTCGTCGCCGGCCTCCGGCTCCACGCCGATCATGCGGATGCCCGGGCGCAGGGCGGTGGCGGCGGTGGCGCTCCCGGCCATCAGTCCGCCGCCGCCGACCGGCACCAGCAGGGCGTCGAGCTCCCCGGCCTCCTCGAGGAGTTCGAGGGCGGCGGTGCCCTGCCCGGCCATGACGTGCGGATGCTCGTACGGCGGGATGAGCGTCAGGCCGCGCTCGGCGGCCAGCGCCTCGGCGAGAGCGACCCGGTCGCCGGCGTAGCGGTCGTACGTCACGATCTCGGCGCCGTACCCTTCCGTCGCCGCCCGTTTGGACGGCGGCGCGTCCGCGGGCATGACGATGACCGCGGTGGTGCCGAGTTCGCGGGCGGCGAGGGCGACGGCCTGGGCGTGGTTGCCGGAGGAGTAGGCGGCGATGCCCCGCTCCAGCTGGTCGGGGGTGAGCCGGGAGGCGGCGTTGTAGGCGCCGCGGAACTTGAAGGCGCCCACCCGCTGGAAGTTCTCGCACTTGAGGAAGACCTCGGCGCCGACGCGCTCGTCGAGGGTGCGCGAGCGCAGGACGGGGGTGCGGTGGGCGACGCCCTTGATCCGCTCGGCGGCGTCACGGACGTCGTCCAGGGTGATCGGAGCGCGGGTCATGGGGCGGTCTCCCTCGAAGGTCGGCTGCTCTGGGCGTACGGCTGGTGTGGCGCGCGGGCCCGGGATCCGGGCCGGGGTGCCTCGGGGACCTGCACGGGGGTCACGGGCGATCCGTTCCGGCGGCCGTGCGGGACCGGGCGAGGTAGCTGTAGGCCGAGGCGCGGGAGATGCCGAGGCGGCCGGCGACCTGCTCGACCGCGCGCCGCACGGCGAAGACGCCCTGGTCGTCCAGGCTGCGGAACAGCGCGAGGCGACGGGTGCGGTCCAGGCCGGCCCAGGTCTGGTCCTGGCGGCGCAGATGGGCGTCGACGATCGCGTCGACGACGGAGTCGATGTCGTCGCCGAAGGTGGTGACCGGCGGCTCGGGCGCGCCGCCCGCGACCCCGGCGAGCGCCCCGAGCAGGGCCTGCGCCCGGTCGACGGCGGTGACGTCGAGGTTGACGCACAGGGCGCCGAAGACGGCGCCGGCGGAGTCGCGCAGCACGATCGTGGACGACTTGACGCGCGTGCCGTCGGCGGTGCGGGTGACGTAGTTCAGGTCGTCGCCGGCCTCGTCGCCGCGGGCCAGCACCCGCATGCCGATCTCGCTCATCGCGCCGCCGACCGCCCGTCCGGTCACCGATCCGGCCACGGCGACGACCGACTTCTCCGGCTCCCGGTAGTCGTGCAGCACGACTTCGCACACCGGGCCGAAGGTGGCCGCGATCCCGTGCACCACCGGCACGAGGGCGGCGAGGATCGCGTCGCGTTCGGCCTCCCGGGCGGTTGGGGTCACCCCTGCTCCTTGGATTGCGGGTCCAATGATTGGACTCACAATCCAAGCAGAGGGCGTACGGCACGGCAAGCCCCCGATGTGCCCAGCCTCAGTGGTTGGGCGTCGCCGCGCTGATCTCGGCCAGGGCCGTCGTGGAGTCCTCCAGCGTGGCCAGGTCACCGAGGCTGACCATGCCGACCGGGCAGCCACCGTGTTCGACGACCGGCAGACGCCGTACGGCGTGCTCGCGCATGAGCTTGATCGCATGGTCGGTGGTGTCGGTGGGCGCCACGGTCACCATGGGCGGCCGACTGCACACCTTCCCGACGGCCGTGGTGTGCGGGTCGCAGCCGTCGGCGACGGCACGGATCACGATGTCTCGGTCGGTGAGGACGCCGAACAGGTCGCAGTCGTAGGCGACCAGGACGTCACCCACATCCTGCTCGCGCATCACCCGGGCGGCCCGCTCCAGGGTGGTCATCGGTTCGACCGCGACCGCGCCGGGGTGCATCACGTCGCGAATGAGCCGGCTCATGGGGTACCTCCCCTGTCCGCGGAACGCTGCCTGCCTGCCGCGTAGCCCGAACGGGCGACGGCAAACGGGACGGCCGGAGGGGTCGCAGGAGGATTCCCCCCCAGGTGGGCCTACGCCGCCGAGACGGCGGCGGGTCATGGGCCGGGGGTCACTCCATGAGGCCGGCCGCCAGGGTGGCCCCCAGGTTCCAGCACGCCTCGATGTCGGCCTTGGAGGGCTCGCCGGTCACCGTCACCGGCTCGGCGGCACGGCGCCAGCCGAGGCCGGTCGTGATCGCGTCGAGGGCGCGCAGCGCACCCGTCACGTCGTTGCCGCCGTGCACCCACGCGCCGAAGGGCCGGCCGCGCGTGGCGTCCAGGCACGGGTAGTAGACCTGGTCGAAGAAGTGTTTCAGGGCCCCGGAGATGTAGCCGAGGTTGGCCGGGGTGCCCAGCAGACAGGCGTCGGCCTGCAGCACGTCGGAGGCGGTCGCGGCGAGCGCCGGTCGCCGTACGACCCGTACGCCCTCGATCTCCGGGGCGCTCGCTCCGGAGACGACGGCCTCGAGGAGCGCCTGGCAGTTCGGGGACGGCGTGTGATGGACGATCAGCAAGGTGGCCACGGCCCCCCACCCTGCCGGGACGGCCCCGCCGGACGCAACCCGCGCACCCCCGGCCCCCGCATGCACGAGGGTCCCACGGGTACTCCGGGCGCATGGCCGGTATCGAACTGAGAAGCAGCGCGTTCAACGACCACGCCGTCATCCCGCGCCGCTACGCCCTGGAAGGCGAGGACGTCTCCCCTCCGCTGGCCTGGTCCGGTGTGCCGGACGGCACGGCGGAACTGGTGCTGCTGTGTGAGGACCCGGACGCTCCGTCGGGCACCTTCGTGCACTGGGTCGTCGTCGGTGTCGACCCGGGCAGCACGGGTGCGGAGACGGGGAGCGGCCCGCCCGGCGGCACCGAACTCGTCAACGGCTACGGCAGGCGCGGCTGGGGCGGCCCTCATCCGCCGCCCGGCGACGACGCGCACCGGTACTTCTTCCGCCTGTACGCCCTCGGCGAGCCGTGCGCCCTGCCCGACGCGCCCTCGGCCGAACAGGTGCACGAGGCGGTCGAGAAGCAGCAGCTCGCGAGCGGCACCCTGGTGGGCCTCTACCAGCGGTGATCGGCGTGAGGAACGTCAAGAAAGGCGAATCGTGAACGAACCCCAGCACCCCGCGGAGCAGCACCCGCAGCCCGACTTCCCCGCCCAGGACCAGCCGCACCCCGGCTGGACCGGCCCCATGGACCCGCCGCCCGACCACGGTGAGGAGTCCTACCGGGGCAGCGGACGGCTGACGGGCCGCAAGGCCGTGATCACCGGCGGCGACTCCGGCATCGGCCGGGCGGTCGCCCTCGCGTTCGCCCGCGAGGGTGCCGACGTGCTGTTCACCCATCTCGACAGCGAGAAGGACGAGGCGGCCGAGACCGCCCGTCTGGTGGAGGAGGCGGGCCGCCGGGCCGTCGCGGTGTCGGCGGACATCCGTGAGGAGGACACCTGCCGGGCGCTGGTCGACCGGGCAGTGGAGGAGTTCGGCAGGATCGACGTCCTGGTGAACAACGCCGCCTACCAGATGTCCCAGCCGGACGGCATCGAGGCGATCTCCACCGAGCAGTTCGACCGGGTCATGCGCACCAACCTGTACGGCATGTTCTGGCTGACGAAGTTCGCCGTGCCGCACATCCCGGAGGGCGGCAGCGTCATCAACAGCGCCTCGGTGCAGGCGTACAAGCCGAGCCCGCATCTGCTGGACTACGCGATGACCAAGGGCGCGATCGTCACCTTCACGCAGGGGCTCGCGCAGATGCTGATCGACCGGGGCATCCGGGTCAACGCCGTGGCGCCGGGGCCGGTGTGGACGCCGCTGATCCCGGCGACGCTGCCGGACACGGCCGAGTTCGGCAAGCAGGCGCCGATCGGGCGGCCGGCTCAGCCCGCCGAGATGGCGCCCGCGTATGTGTTCCTCGCCTCGCAGGAGGCGTCGTACATCACGGCGGAGATCGTCAACGCCACGGGCGGTACGCCGCTGCCGTGAGGCCCGCTGCCGCCGGCCGTCCCGGGACGCCGCTGCCTGCCCCGTCAGCCGTCCGGGACGCCGCTGTCCTCAGCCGTGCCGGACGCGCCCGGCGGCGTCCAGTTGGTCGGTGCACCACCGCCGGGCCGTGTCGGCGACCTCCTCGAGGGTGCCGGGTTCCTCGAAGAGATGGGTGGCGCCGGGAACGACGTGCAGCGTGTGCGGGCCGGCCAGCTCGCGCGCCGCGGCCTCGTTGAGCCGCAGCACCTCCGTGTCCCGGCCGCCGACCAGCAGCAGGACCGGCGCGCGTACGGCACTGAGCGCGTCGCCCGCAAGATCCGGGCGGCCGCCGCGGGAGATGACCGTCAGGACCCGCTCGGGCCGCCGCGCCGCCGCGACCAGTGCCGCCGCGGCGCCCGTGCTGGCGCCGAACAGCGCGACGGGCAGCTCGCCGGTGGCCCCTTCCCGGCCCAGCCAGTCGAGGGTGGCCGCGAGCCGCGCGCCGAGCAGAGAGATGTCGAAGCGGTGCTCGGCGGTGATCCGGTCGCGCTCGTCCTCCTCCTCGGTGAGCAGGTCGACGAGCAGAGTCGCCAGGGCGGCCTCGCGCAGCCGCTCGGCGACCATCCGGTTGCGCGGGCTGTGGCGCGAGCTGCCGCTGCCGTGCGCGAACAGCACCACGGCCCGGGCGCCGTCCGGCACCACGAGGTCCCCGGTCAGCCGTGCGCCGCCGGCGGGCACCCGGACGGTACGGGAGGTCATGGCCACTCCTCCCCTCGGAGGGGACGCCTGCGCCTGCCCCAGTACCCCGGGACGGGGATGGTCAGACACCGCGGCCACCTCCAGGCAGGCGCGTGTCGGACACCCCCGCTCCGGTGCCTACCAGTCGCGCCCCGCCCGCAGCAGCGCCTCGCGTACCCGGTTGACGTCCGGGTTGTCGCCGGCGCCGGGACGCTGGACCAGGAAGCCGGTGTTGATGGGCGGGTCGTCGGGTTCGTGCAGCGCAACGAGGGTGCCGCGGGCCAGCTGGTCCAGGCACAGGTAGCGGGGCAGCACGGTGAACCCGGCGCCCGCCTCCACGGCTGCGAGCACCCCGCGCAGATCCGGCACCGTGACGGCCGCCGGGCACGACAGCCGGCGGCCGAAGACATGGCGCCAGTACCGGCGGGCGATCGGCAGGTCCTCGGCGTAACTGACGAGCGGGACGGGGTGCAGCGCGGCGGGGCCCTCGACGGCGAGCCGCTCCTTGAGGGCGTCGGCCCAGACGGGGGCCGCGACGAGTACGAACTCCTCGTCCGTCAGCGGCACGGCGGTCAGGGCGCGGCCGCGCGGGCGGGCGGTGGCGATGACCAGGTCGTGGCGGCCTGCGCGCAGTTCGTCGAGCAGCGGGTCGGTCAGGCCGGGGGTCACGCGCAGCCGTACGCCGTCGCCCACCAGCGGTGCCAGCGCGGGCAGGGCGCGGGTGCACAGCAGCTCGGCGGGCCCGGCGAGGTGCACCGGCGCGCGGCGGTCACCCGCGGCCGGGTCGGGGCCTGCCACGGCCGCCAGCTCGTCCAACGGCGTGGCGATCCTGGCGGCGAGCTCGTCGGCGACGGCGGTCGGCACGACGCCGCGCGGCCCGCGTTCGAACAGCTCGCGCCCGGTCTGCCGCTCCAGTGCGCGCATCTGCGTGGTGACCGTGGGCTGGGACAGGCCCAGCAGCTGGGCGGCGCCCGTGAAGGAGCCGGAGCGGTACACGGCGAGGAAGGTACGCAGCTGGTTGAGGTCGAGCTGGTCGGTCACCCGTCGAGGGTACGGTGCCGGAGGCCGGATGAGCCATAGGTAAACCAATGGCAGCTATGGAGATGTTCATTGGAATCCTATGGCTGCTCGCCCTACGGTCGACCGTGACAGTCACCCCTCACGGACCTCGTGGAAGAGACACCATGTCGAAGATCCTCTTTGTGATGACCGGTGCCGACCGGCTGACGCTCGCCGACGGCACTCCGCACCCGACGGGCTTCTGGGCGGAGGAGGCGGTCGCCCCTTACGAGGCGTTCAAGGCCGCCGGCCACGAGATCGTCGTCGCCACGCCCGGCGGTGTGGTGCCGCCGGTGGACAAGGCCAGCCTCGCGGCCGAGGTCAACGGCGGCCAGGAGAACGCCGACCGGATCGCCGCCGCGCTGGACGCGATGGACGAGCTGCGCCGGCCGGTGCGACTGGAGGACGTGACCCTCGGTGACTACGCCGCCGTCTTCTACCCCGGCGGCCACGGTCCCATGGAGGACCTGGCGGTCGACGCCGACTCCGGCCGGCTGCTGACCGAGGCGCTGGCCGCCGGCACGCCGCTCGGCGTGGTGTGCCACGGACCGGCCGCGCTGCTGGCGGCCCGGTCGGCGGACGGCGGCAACGCCTTCGCCGGTTACCGGGTGGCCGCCTTCACCAACACCGAGGAGATCCAGGGTGGCCTCGCCGACCAGGTGAAGTGGCTGCTGCAGGACCGGCTCACGGAGGCGGGCGTGCTGGTGGAGCCGGCCGAGCCGTGGGCGCCGCACGTCGTGACCGACCGCACCCTGGTCACCGGCCAGAACCCGGCCTCCTCCGCGCCGCTCGCGGCCGAGCTGCTGAAGCGGCTGGGCTGAACCGGACACCGCCGCCGGGGTGATGCCGCCGGGCTGGGCCGGCCACCCCGGAAGCGGCTGGGCTTCGCCCCGTCACGCCGAGGCGCCTTGGGCCAGCCCCGTCATGCCAAAGCGCCTTGGGCCGAGCCCGTCACCGCCGAAGCGCCCGGGCTCGGGCGGTCGCCGCGGAGACGGCTCGGCTGCGCCCGTCCGGGTGAACCGTGACCTGCCGGACCGCCCCGACATGCGGCCGGGGCGCCGGGGCTCTTGACTGAGGGCAGCGAAGGCCCGGCAGCAGCACGGCAGGAGGTCACGCATGGAGGCAGCCGACCCGCCCGAGAACACCCCACGGGCGGCCGAGGACTCCCCGCAGGCGGCCCAGGCGACCCACGCCACCACTGCCTCGCCCGCGGCTCCCTCTCCCCCGCGGACGACTCCCTCCGTCAGCGCTTCTCCCCCGGCCGCGCGGCGAGCGGCCGGGCTGAACGCCGGGCGGCTGTGGGCCGGCGGGGTGATGGCGGCCGGCGTCGCCGGGCTCGCCGCCGTCGCGGCGCTGCTGGTGGTGCGCGGGGTGCTGGGGGTGGCGCTGTTCGTGCCCCGGGGCGACGACGTGATGGAGAGCGCCTCGACGGGAATGCTCGCGGCCGGTGCGGCGGTGGCCGCCCTCGTCGCGACCGGCCTGGTCCACGTCCTCGTGCTGACCGTCGCGCGCCCCGGCCGCCTGTTCACCTGGCTGGTCACGGCGGGCACGGCGGCCGCCGTGCTGCTGCCGTTCACGACGGCCTCGAGCACCGGCGCCCACATCGGCACCGCCGCGGTGAACCTGGCCGTCGGCGCCACGATCGGCTCCCTGCTGTCGGCGGTGGGGCGAGGAGCGGTACGCCGCGGGTGGTGACCGCCGCTCGGTCCGCCCCGCGAGCGCCCGTCGGCCCCGGCGAGAGCCGGTCTGCTCCCAGCCCCCGTCAGCCCCGCCGAGCGCCTACGGCGCCGTGTCGAGGAACGCCGTCACGCGTCGTACGAACCACTCCGGGTCGTCGAGCCAGGGGTAGTGCCCGGCGCCGGGCTGTACGGCGACCTCGGCGTGCGGGAAGGACTCGGCGGCCTGCCGGGCCAGCGCCGGGGTGGGGCCACCGTCCAGTTCCCCGGCGAGGAACAGCACCGGGGCGCTCAGCGCGGACAGCGCGGCCCGGGTCGCGGGCGGGTCGAAGGCTTCCGGGTCGAAGTAGCGGTCGGCCGCGCCGTCGTTGGTCTGCGCTTCCTCCGACTCCGCGTGCGCCCGGGCGGCGTCGTCCCAGCGGCCGTAGAAGAAGAACGCGACGTCGGCGTCGTACTCCCGCTCCCCCGCCAGCCACGCGCGCAGCGCGGCGAAGGCCTTCTCGAAACCCGGGCGGCCCTGCCGCAGCCGGGCCGCGGTCAGCCGGTCCTGCGCGCTCGCCCGCAGCCCCAGCGGGCGCAGGGCGGTGGTGATCAGCGCGAGCCGCGTCAGCCGGTGCGGGTGGCGGGCCGCGTACAGGGCGGCGAGGCTGCCGCCCGCCGAGTGCCCGAGGAGGTCCATCCGGTCCAGGCCGAGGTGGATCCGCAGCGCCTCGACGTCGTCCACCAGCCGGTCGCAGCGGTACGTCGCCGGGTCGGCCGGTGCGGCCGAGTCGCCGGTGCCGCGCAGGTCCAGCAGGACCAGACGGCGGTGCCGGGCAAGCCCGCCCAGGTCCCCCAGGTAGGCGGAGGCCCGCATGGGCCCGCCCGGCACGACGACCAGCGGGTCGCCCGTACCGCGCTCCCGGTAGGCCAGTTCGGTTCCGTCGGCGGCGGTGAAGGTCGGCATGATCGGAAGTCTCGGCCGCCGCGTTCATGACGGGCAAGGGGATTTCCCGGGTCCGCCGCGAAAAAGTGCGCCTCTCCCTCTTGCCTGCCCCGCGGTCGCCTGAATTACTGATCCCCAGCACCTCGACCGAATGATCGGTCGTCCGGATTGGCATGGTTGGTGAGGGAGAAGTCCCGATGGCGGATGCGACGGCGGACCTGCTGGACTCGGGGGAACGGCTCGACCGGGACGCCCTGCGCGCGCTGCAGCTCGAGCGGCTGCGGTCGTCGCTGCGGCACGCGTACACGAACGTGCCGTTCTATCGTGAGGCCTTCGACAAGGCGGGCGTGCACCCGGAGGACTGCCGCACGCTGGAGGACCTCGCGAGGTTCCCGTTCACCGTCAAGGCCGACCTGCGGGAGAACTACCCGTTCGGACTGTTCGCCGTCCCGCGCGACCGCATCCGCCGGCTGCACGCCTCCAGCGGCACCACGGGCCGCCCCACGGTCGTCGGCTACACCGACGGCGACCTGTCACTGTGGGCGGACATGGTGGCCCGCTCGATCCGCGCGGCGGGCGGCCGCCCCGGCGACACGGTGCACATCGCCTACGGCTACGGCCTGTTCACCGGCGGCCTGGGCGCCCACTACGGCGCCGAGCGCCTCGGTTGTACGGTCGTCCCCGCGTCCGGCGGCATGACCGCCCGTCAGGTGCAGCTGATCCAGGACCTCGCGCCGCGGATCATCATGGTGACGCCGTCGTACATGCTCACCCTGCTCGACGAGTTCGAGCGGCAGGGCGTCGACCCGCGCTCCACGTCGCTGGAGGTCGGGATCTTCGGCGCCGAGCCGTGGACGGAGGAGATGCGCCGTGAGATCGAGGAGCGGTTCGGCATCGACGCCGTCGACATCTACGGGCTGTCGGAGGTGATCGGCCCGGGGGTCGCGCAGGAGTGCGTGGAGACCAAGGACGGCCTGCACATCTGGGAGGACCACTTCTACCCGGAGGTCGTCGACCCGATCACGGGCGAGGTGCTGCCGGACGGCGAGGAGGGCGAGCTGGTCTTCACCTCACTCACCAAGGAGGCCATGCCGATCGTCCGCTACCGCACCCGCGACCTGACCCGGCTGCTGCCGGGCACGGCCCGCGCGTTCCGGAGGATGCAGAAGATCACCGGCCGCAGCGACGACATGGTGATCCTGCGCGGCGTGAACCTCTTCCCGACCCAGATCGAGGAGATCGTGCTGCGCACCCCGGGGGTCGCGCCGCACTTCCAGCTGCGGCTGACCCGGGAGGGCCGCATGGACGCCCTCACCGTCCGCGCCGAGGCCCGCCCCGACGCCGCTCCCGAGGCCCGTGAGGCCGCCGCCCGGTCGATCGCGGCGGCCGTCAAGGACGGCGTCGGGGTCTCGGTCGGGGTGGAGATCGTCGACCCGGAGTCCCTGGAGCGCTCGGTCGGCAAGATCCGCCGGATCGTCGACCTGCGCCCGCGCTGAGACGCGCCCTCAGCCGAGCACGGGCGGCGTCCAGTCCGCGTGCCGCAGCAGGCCGCGCAGCATCACGGCGGGCGGAGTGAGCCGTACCGCGGTGTTGCGCAGGCCGACGGCCAGCGGGTGGGTGAGCTGGTGTCCCATGCGGCCGGCCTGACGCGCGGCGCGGGCGACACCGGCGCTGCGCGGACGGCGCTCGGCGTCGTAGCGGGCCAGGGCCGCCTCGACGGACGGTTCGGCGCCGAGCGCGGCGGCCAGCACCACCGCGTCCTCCAGGGCCTGGCAGGCGCCCTGGCCGAGGTTGGTGGTCATGGCGTGGGCGGCGTCGCCGAGCAGCGCCACCCGGCCGGAGGTGAACGTGGGCAGGGGCGTGGCCAGTTCGTGGATGTCGTGATGCAGGACGTCCTCGGGGCGGGTGGCCGCCAGAAGGGCCGGGATCGGGTCGTGCCAGCCGGCGAACCGCTCGCGTACGGCGGCCAGCGCGTCGGCGTACCGGGTGCCCGGCGGCGCGCCCAGCACCGCGAACCACTCCGCGCGGCCGTCCGCCAGGGCGAGATGGCCGAACTCCGCGCCCGGGCCCCAGGTCAGGGAGAAGTCGGTGGGCACGGCGAGCGGCCCGTCGGTCAGGGCCCGCAGGACGGTGGAGCCGCTGTGCACCGGCCCCGGATGAGCGGGCAGGAGCTGCGCGCGCAGCCGGCTGTTGACACCGTCGGCGGCCACCACGAGGTCGGCCTCCAGGGCGCCGTCCGCGAGCAGCACCCGCGGCCGGGCGGGGTCGGTGCGATCGATACCGGTGGCCTGTGTGCCGACGTGCAGCCGGTCGGCGGGCAGCGTCTCGCGCAGCAGCCGGTGCAGGTCGGCCCGGGTGATGCCGTGGATCGGGTCCCCCACGGCGCGGGCCAGCGCGGCGCCGTCCAGCCGGGTCAGCCAGCGGCCGTCGGGGGTCCGGGTGCCGCCGGTGTGCACAGGCCGCGCGGCCGCCCGCACCGCCGCGCCGGCGCCGAGCGCGTCCAGCGCGCGCAGCCCGTTGGCGTGCAGGGAGATGCCGGCGCCGACGTCCGCGAGGACCGGCGCGCGTTCCACGACGGTCACCTCCCAGCCGGTCCGGCGCAGTCCGATCGCGGCCGCCAGGCCGCCGATGCCTCCTCCCACGACCACCGCACTTGCGCGCATGCCGCCCCCTTTCCTCGTCTTCCTCGCCGACGCGCCTCTACATCTGTAGAAGACGGCAGCAGCGTACGCCCGCCCTCTACAGCTGTAGAAACCGGGGTGTAGAAAGGACCGGTGACCACCGACCGACGTACCGTGCTCGCCGACGCGGCCATCGACGTCCTGTCCGACGCCGGGATACGCGGGCTGACCCATCGCGCCGTGGACCGGGCGGCCGGCCTGCCGTCCGGCACGACGTCGGCCTACTTCCGCACTCGGCAGGCGTTGCTGACCGCGCTGGTCAGACGGCTGGTGGCGCTCGACCAGGCGGAGTTGCAGGCGGCCGGGGCTGCGACACCGGCGCCGCGGACGGCGGACGACCTGGTCGCCGGGATCGCCGCGCTCACCGAGCGCCGGCTCACCGGCGAGGGGCGGCGCCGCTCCCTCGCGCGCTACGCGTGCGCGCTGGAGAGCGTGCGGCACCCGGAGCTGAAGGAGATCCTGCGGCCGCGCGAGAACGCGGGCCGCGACCTCGTGCGCGCCTTCGTTGCGGCGCACGGGCACGCGGACGCCGAGGAACGCACGCTGACCTTGCTGACCTGCGTGGACGGGCTGGTCTTCGACCGGCTGGTGAGCGGCGGCGCGGTGTGCGCCGAGGAGATCCGGCGGCTGGTGGACGCGGCCCTGCGCTGAACCTGTTCACCCCTCCTTGAGCCGGTCCCGCAGCTCCCTTTTGAGGATCTTCCCGCTGGCGTTGCGCGGCAGCGCGTCGACGAAGACGACCCGCTTGGGCGCCTTGAACGCGGCGAGCTTCTCCCGGGCGTGGGCGATGAGTTCGGCCTCCGTCACCTCGCCGCGCGGGACGACGACCGCGGTGACCGCCTCGATCCAGCGCTCGTCGGGCAGCCCCACCACCGCGGCCTCGGCGACGGCCTCGTGCGTGTACAGGGCGTCCTCGACCTGGCGTGAGGCGACCAGTACGCCACCGGAGTTGATGACGTCCTTGACCCGGTCGACGATCGTGAAGTAACCGTCGGCGTCGCGCACCGCGAGGTCGCCGGAGTGGAACCAGCCGTCGCGGAAGGCCTCGGCGCTCTCCTCGGGCTTGTCCCAGTAGCCCTCGCACAACTGCGGGGAGCGGTAGACGATTTCACCGGGTGTGCCGGCCGGCACGTCCTTGCCGTCCTCGTCGACCACCCGCGCGTCCACGAACAGCACGGGCCGCCCGCAGGAGTCCATGCGCCCCTCGTGCTCGTCGGGCCCGAGCACGGTCGCCAGCGGGCCGATCTCGCTCTGCCCGAAGCAGTTGTAGAAGGCGAGGTGGGGCAGCCGCCCGCGCAGCCGCTCCAGCACGGGCACCGGCATGATCGAGGCCCCGTAGTAGGCCTTGCGCAGCCCGTCGAGGTCCCGGGTGGTGAAGTCGGGGCGGTTCGCCAGCGCGATCCACACCGTGGGCGGCGCGAAGAGGCTGTCGCAGCGGCCCGTCTCGACGAGGTCGAACAGCCGCTCCGCGTCCGGGGCGTCGAGGATCACGTTGGTGGCGCCGACGGCGAGGTAGGGCAGCAGGAAGACGTGCATCTGCGCCGAGTGGTACAGCGGCAGGGAGTGCACCGGGCGGTCCCCGGCGCTCAGGTCGAGGGCGGTGATGGCGCTCAGGTACTCGTGGACCAGCGCGCGGTGGGTCATCATCGCGCCCTTGGGCAGCGCGGTGGTGCCGGAGGTGTACAGCAGCTGGACCAGGTCCTCGCCGCGCGGCTCCGGCCCGTCGTACGGCGCGGCCGCGGGCAGCCGCTCGAGCAGCGCGTCGTCCGCGTCCCGCAACGGCAGGGTCGCCACGCCGTCCGGCAGGTGAGCGGCGAGACCCGGGTCGGTGAGCACCAGCGAACTGCCCGACTGGTGCACGAGGTAGGCCAGGTCGTCGCCGGTGAGGTGCTGGTTGACCGGCACGTGCACCAGGCCGGCGCGGGCGCAGGCGAGGAAGGCGATGAGATAGGCGTCGGAGTTGTGGCCGTAGGCCGCGACGCGGTCGCCCGGAGCGAGGCCCTCGCCCCGCAGCAGGGCGGCCGCGCGGGAGACGGCGTCGTCGAGTTCCTCGTACGTCCAGGAGCGCTCGCCGTAGGTGACGGCGACGCGCGCGGGGGTGCGGCGGGCGCTGCGGCGCAGCACGCCGTCGACGGTGCTGCCGTGTCCGGGCGTCATGCCTCATGATCCTCGGCGCACCTGCCGGGGCGGTCAAGACACGTGCGCGGTCCGGGGGATCCCCGGCCGGGGTCGCGCGGGCCCGTCACCACTCCCGCGGTGCGACGGAATCCTTCAACACGCCTGATGTCACGGCGACATACCGGCTGGTACGCTCGGCCGCTCCTTCCCCCGACGATGTTGGGAGGCACGATGCGCACCCGCCTGAGACGAGCCGCCGTCGCGGCCGCGGCCCTGCTCACCGCCGCGTCCGCGCTGCCGGCGACGGCCGCCGAGCGGCCCGCGGGCCAGGACCGTCCCGCGCACGGCGGTCTGTCCGCCGTCATCCGGTACACCGAGTACGGCATCCCGCACATCCTCGCCCGCTCCTACGCCGACCTCGGCTTCGGCACCGGCTGGGCACAGGCCGCCGACCAGGTCTGCACACTGGCCGACGGTTTCGTGACCGTGCGGGGCGAGCGCTCGCGGTACTTCGGCGCCGACGCCGCGACCGACGGCTCGCTGTCCTCGGCCGGCACCAACCTCTCCAGCGACCTGTACTTCCGCGGCGTACGGGATGCGGGCACGGTGGAGATGCTGCTGCGGCAGCCGGCGCCGGCCGGGCCCAGTCATGAGGTGAAGGAGCTGATGCGGGGCTTCGCCGCCGGGTACAACACCTGGCTGGCGCAGCACCGGATCACCGACCCGGCGTGCCGGGGCGCCTCGTGGGTGCGCCCGGTGACCACGCTGGACGTGGCCGCGCGCTCCTACGCGCTCGCCGTCCTCGGCGGTGAGGGCCGGGCGATCGACGGCATCACGGCCGCGCAGCCGCCGACGGCGGCACCCTCCGGCGCGCAGGTGCCCGACGCCGGGGACGCCGCGCGGGCCGCCCGGGCCCTGCTCGCCACCGACTCCGCGGACATGGGGTCCAACGCGGTCGCGTTCAGCGGCGCGGCCACCGCGAACGGCCGGGGCCTGCTGCTGGGCAACCCGCACTACCCCTGGCAGGGCGGCCGCCGCTTCTGGCAGTCCCAGCAGACCATCCCCGGTGTGCTGAACGTGGCCGGCGGCTCGCTGCTCGGCTCGCCGACGATCTCCATCGGCCACACCCCGTACGTCGCCTGGAGCCACACGGTCGCCACCGGAGTCACCCTCGACCTGCGCCAACTGACGCTGGACCCGGCCGACCCGACGGTCTACCTGGTCGACGGCAGGCCGGAACGCATGACGCGGCGGACCGTCACCGTCGCGGTGAACAACGGCGCACCCGTGACGCGCACGCAGTGGTGGACCCGGTACGGCCCGGTCACCGCGTCCCTCGGAACCTCGCTGCCGCTGCCCTGGACGGCCACGACGGCGTACGCCGTGGGCGACCCCAACGCGGTCAACCTGCGCGGCGCCGACACCGCCCTCGGCTTCAGCCGCGCCCGCTCCACCGACGACGTGCTGGCCTCGCTGCGCCGCACCCAGGGCCTGCCGTGGGTGAACACGATCGCCGCCGACTCCCGCGGCCACAGCCTGTACACCCAGTCGCAGGTGCTTCCGCGCGTCACCGACGACCTTGCGCGGCGCTGCCTGACGCCGCTGGGCCGGGCCACCTATCAGGCGTCCGGTCTGGCGGTCCTGGACGGCTCGCGCGGCGACTGCGCGCTCGGCAGCGACCCGGACGCCGTCCAGCCCGGTGTGTTCGGGCCCGCGCGGATGCCGGTGCTCAAGGACGCGCCGTACGCGGAGAACTCCAACGACAGCGCCTGGCTGGCCAACGCGGAGCGCCCGCTGACCGGTTACGAACGGATCTTCGGCACCGTCGGCACGGCGCGCACGCTGCGCACCCGGGGCGCGCTGCAGGACGTGGCGGCGATGGCGGCGCGCGGCCGGCTGACCGTGCGGGATCTGCAGGCGCAGCAGTTCGCGAACCGGGTGCCGGCCGGTGATCTCGCCGCCCCGGACGCGGCGAGGGCCTGCTCGGCGCTGCCGGGCGGCACGGCCACCGGCAGTGACGGCACGGCGGTCGACGTGCGGGAGGCGTGCGGGGTGCTGGCCGCCTGGGACCACACCGTGAACACCGCGAGCCGGGGCGCGCTGCTCTTCGACCGGCTGTGGCGCAGGCTGCCGTCCGCGCAGCTGTGGAAGGTGCCGTTCTCGCCGGCCGACCCCGTGGGTACGCCGAACACGCTGAACACGGACACTCCGGCGTTCGCCACGGCTCTCGCGGACGCGGTGGCCGAGCTGCGGGCGGCCGGCATCGCGCTGGACTCCCCGCTGGGCGATCACCAGTTCGTGGTGCGCGGCGGGCAGCGCATCCCGGTGCCCGGAGGGACGGAGTCGCTGGGCGTGTGGAACAAGGCCGAGCCGGTGTGGAACGCGGCCGGCGGCGGCTACACCGAGGTGGCCCACGGCTCCAGTTACCTCCAGGCCGTGGGCTTCGACGGCTCGAGCTGCCCGGTGGCCCGCACCCTGCTGACGTACTCCCAGTCCTCGAACCCTCGCTCGCCGCACTTCAGCGACCAGACGCGGCTGTTCTCGGCAGGGCAGTGGGTGACCTCCCGCTTCTGCGAGAGGGACATCCTCACCTCGCCGGGGCTGCGGGTGATCAGGGTCGCCGAGCAGGGGTGACGCGGCCGGCGCCCGGGGTCCGTCTCCCGGGCGCCGCGCGCCCCGTCCCCCGGCTCAGCTGCCGCCGACGCCCAGTGCCGACAGCAGCACCAGCACCAGGGTCGTGGCGCCGAGGACGCCGTGGGCGGCGACCACGGGGACCGGCAGGTGACGCTCAGGGGGCGCCGTCTCGCCCGACGTGCCCTGGTACACCGGCAGCCAGCGGCCGAACAGGGTGAAGCCGAGCAGGGCGACCGCGACGAGCAGGCCGAAGGAGATCCAGGCCAGGGCCTGCTTGTCGGCGGCCAGGTAGACGATCCACACCACCAGGCCGGCCGCGGCGAGCAGGAAGTGGCCGAAGACGACGGGCGCGGGCAGGCGGGTCGGCGCCGCCTGCTGCGCGGGGCGCAGGCCGCCGCGGGCGATCCAGCGGGCGAGCAGGACGGCACCGCCGAGAGCGGTGACGATCCAGGCGACGAGAGCGGCGATGTCCATGGGCGATCTCCAGGGTGCGTCAGGACGATGACGTGCTGCGGTAGCCGTCGGCCTGCGTGGCCTCGTCGGCGACCCGCACGCCGTAGCGGTAGGCGAGTTTTCCGCCGAGATACCCGGACAGGCCGAGGGCGGCGAGCGCGACGGCGGAGAGCGTCAGCTGCCCGGCGCCGACGCCCTCCTGCCCGGGGGTGCCGTCGCTGTGCCGCCAGGCCCAGCCGCCCGCGTAGGCGGCGGTGACGCAGAGGTTCAGCGTCATGTGGACCAGGGCCGTGCGGAAGGCCGGGGTGCGGGTGGGGATCGCGAAGAGGTCGAGGAAGCCGACGCAGGCCGCCGCCAGCGCGCCGATCACGCCGATGGCGATCAGCCACATCGATCCCTGCACCAGAAAAGCGGGCCGGTGGACCACGTGGGAGGCGATGTCGAAGACCAGGCTGCTCACCCAGGCGCCGATCGGCACCGTGACCAGGATCGGATGGAAGGGGTGACCGTACGGTCCCGCCAGCGCACCGCTGACCGGCTGCTTGGCCTGACGAAGATCAGTGTTCACGGTCATACCGGCACCTCACCTGTGAGTTATTTCACCAACGATTGTTGGTCTTATTCCGGGCACGGGTCAAGCCCGGCGTCAACCCGTGGCTCACGGAGTTACCGTGGGCGCGTGACGTTCGATCCCTCCGCCGCAGGCTCCCCGGCCCGGGCCACCACCGACTCCGTGGCCGCGCTCGCCGTGCTGGGCGACGAGTCACGGCGACGGCTGTTCGACTTCGTACGGCGGGCGCGGCGTCCGGTCACCCGGGAGGAGGCGTCGGCGGCGGTCGGGATCTCCCGCAAGCTGGCCGCGTTCCACCTGGACAAGCTCGTCGACTCGGGGCTGCTGCAGGCCCGGCACGGGGGCCACGGGCCGCGTCGCGTGGGGCGCGCCCCGAAGGTCTACGAGCCCAGCGCGCAGACGCTGGAGATCAGCCTGCCGCCGCGCCGGCACGAGCTGCTGGCCTCACTGCTGACCGAGGCGGTGACCGCGGTGCGGCCGGGCGAGAGCGCGCACGAGGCGGCGCTGCGCGTCGCCCGGGAGCGCGGCACGTCGCTGGGCGCGGAGGCGCGCGGCGGGGATGTGACCGCGTTCCTGGAGTCCCTCGGGTTCGAGCCCGCCGACGACGGCAGCGGCCGTACCGTGCTGTACAACTGCCCGTTCCACCCGGTGGCCGCGCAGGCACCGGAGCTGGTGTGCGGGATGAACCACGCCTTCCTGTGCGGCTACCTCGCCGCTTCCGGGCACCGGCGCACCACGGCGGTGCTGGAACCGCACGCGGGGGTGTGCTGCGTCGAGCTGGTCGACGAGGCGACGGACACCGGCGGCGACGACACCGCGGCCCCCTCCTGCGCCCGTGACGCCAACCACGCGTAGCGGCTCTTCCTGCCCCTCCGTCAATTCCCTTGTGCCGCAAGCCCGTTGACATGCCCGCCGGCTGACGCGAAAGTTTCATGCGGCTCCACCATCACGGAAAGATACTTTCAGGGGTTGCGGGGGAGGCAGCGGTGGGCGGACTGACGCGACGTCAACTCGGTTCGGCGGCAGCGGCGCTGGGTGGCGCCCTGGCACTCGTGCCGTTCCCGGCGGGACCGGCCGCGGCCGCACGGCCGGGGGGCGATAGGCCGAGGGGCGGCGGACCGACGCTGCGGCACGGCTCGGCCGAGCGCGCCGGACTGCTCGACGGGCATCTGCGCCGGCTCGTCACCGACGCGAGGACCTTCCTCGGCCCCTCCCCCAAGCATCCCTGGTACGCGGGCGCCGTGCTGCTCGCCGGGCGCGGCGGCACCGTCGCACTGCACGAGCCGATCGGCATGGCGGTGCGCTACCGGGCGTACGACGAGAAGACCGACACCGGCGTCGAGTTCCCGCCCGAGCAGCAGATCCCCATGGCCCGCGACACGGTCTTCGACCTGGCGTCGGTGTCCAAACTCTTCACCTCGCTGCTGGCGGTGCAGCAGATCGAGCGCGGCGCGCTGCTACTGGAGGCGCCGGTCGCCTCGTACATCCCGGAGTTCGGGGCCGCGGGCAAGGAGGGTATGACGATCCGTCAACTCCTGACCCACACCTCCGGCTTCCGCGCCTGGATACCGCTGTACAACGCGCCGACGCGGGAGGAGAGGCTGCGGCTGATCTACGACGAGGCACCGCTGAACGCGCCGGGCACCGCCTACCTCTACTCCGACCTGAACCTGATCTCCCTGCAACTCGTCCTGGAACGGATCACCGGGCGCCCGCTGGACACGCTGCTGCACGAGGAGATCACCGGCCCGCTGGGCCTGACCCGCACCCGTTACAACCCGCCCGCCTCCTGGAGACCGCGGATCGCCGCCACCGAGGACGCCCGCAGACCGTGGTCGGGTCTCGACCGGGGGCTGGTGTGGGGGGAGGTGCACGACGAGAACGCCTACAGCCTGGGCGGGGTCGCCGGCCACGCGGGCGTGTTCTCCTGCGCCTGGGACCTGGCCGTACTCGCACGCACCCTGCTCAACGGCGGCTGCTACGGCCGGGCCCGCATCCTGCGCCCGCAGTCCGTGGAGCTGATGTTCACCGACTTCAACACCGCTTTCCCCGGAGACGAGCACGGCCTGGGCTTCGAGCTCTACCAGCACTGGTACATGGGCGCGATGGCCACACCGCGCACGGCCGGCCACACCGGTTTCACCGGTACGTCGCTCGTGCTGGACCCGACGACCGACTCGTTCCTCGTCGTGCTCGGCAACTCCGTCCACCCCGTGCGCAGTTGGCGTTCCGGATCCGCTCCGCGGGTCGCCGCCGGGAACAACCTGGCGCGCGCCGTGCCGGTCCGCCCGCGGCAGGGCCGCAGTGCCTGGTTCGCCGGGATGGCGAGCGCCACCTCCGCCACGCTCACGCTGCCGCCGCTGGACACCTCCGCGGACGGCTCGAAACTGAACTGCGCGCTGTGGTGGGACATCGAACCGCAGGCGGACGTGCTGGCGCTGGAGGCGTCCCCGGACGGCGGCGCCACCTGGCAGCCATTGCCGTTCGTCACGACCGGCGACGCCGACGGCCGGCCGCAGGAACACCCCGACGGCACGGTCACCGGCTGGTCCGGCCGCACCTGGCACCGGCTCACGGCCACTCTGCCGCCCGCCCGGTCCCTCACCCTGCGCTGGCGCTACAGCACCGACCGGCTCTACGTCGGCCGGGGAGCGTACGTCGACGCACTGCGTGTGGAGACATCCGACGGCCCGGCCTTCGACGACCGCCGGCCGGCGGACGCGGCCCGGATCGAGGCGAAGGGTTGGTCGGCTTCGGCGGACTAGCGCCGGCCGGCGTCGGCGGACCGGGAACGGTCCGGCAGGTCAGGCCGGCTGCGCGGCCCGGCGTCTTGGAGCGCGCGGGCGGGCGGGCCGGCCAGCCTGGTGTGCAGATGGCCCGTCTCCGGGAAGGCGGGCGGGGCCGCGGGCAGCACTCCCTCCAGCGCGTACCCGGCCTTCTGCGCCACCCGGCAGGAGGCGGCGTTGTCCGTCCGGTGCAGCAGGTCCAGGCGTGTCAGGCCCAGGGCGGTGAAGGCCCAGTCGGTGAGAGCGCGCAGCGCGCGGGGTGCCACGGCGCGGCCCCGGGCATGGGCGGCGGTCCAGTAGCCGACCTCGGCGCCCGCGGCGGTCCGCTTCACGACGACGTGGCCCGCGAGAGTCTCGTCGGCCGCGGCCGGCTCCACGACGGCGAAGGCGAGGCGCTCGCCGCTCTCCCAGCCGCTGCGCTGGTCCCGCACCCAGCGGGCCGCGCTGTCCTCGTCGTGCACGAGTGCGGTGATCCAGCGGCGCAGCTCCGCGTCCCGGTGTGCCTCGATCAGCTGCGGTATGTCACGCGGGGCCCAGGGCCGCAGCAACAGGGCCGACGCGCCCTCGGCCGCTTCTGTCCGAAGCACGACGGTGGTCTTGTCCATCCGCCGAGCCTACGCGGCCGGGGACGCGCCGGGGACACGGAAGGCCAGGAGTCGAAGATCGCCTTCTGCACCTCGTTCGGGCCGTCGAAGCGGTCCTTCTCGAGGCCGTCGAGGCGGCTCACGATCTTGTCGTCTGCCTTGTTCCTGCGGGCGACCTCCACCAGGTGCTTCTTGTCCGTGGGGCAGTCCGTTCCGCGGAGCGCCTTCTGCGGGTCGAGGGTGCTGAGGTCCGCCATCAGAGCCTCCTCGGCAGACCGTGCGGACGATGTGCGATGCACCCTTGCGTCCGGGTATCCGCAGGCCCCCAGCCCATTCACCTCGTCTGCCGCACGCCGTCGATGCCGTCCTGCACGGCGGCCGCCTCGGCGTGCCGGCCGAGCTGCCGCAGGCAGTGGGCCTCGTCGGTGCGGGCGGACAGGGTGTCCGGATGGCCGGGGCCCAGCAGCTGCGCGCGGGCACCGGCCAGCAGCCGGTACTCGGTGAGCGCGTCGGCCCAGCGACCCAGCCAGCCCAGGGCGACGGCGATCTCACGGCGGCTGAGCAGTGTGTCGGGGTGGTCGGCCCCCAGGGCGCTCTCGCGCAGCGCGGCCACGTCCCGCGCCTCGGCCAGCGCCTCCTCCCAGCGGCCTAGCCGGCCCAGGCTGACGCCATGGGCATGGCGGGCGCGCAGGGTCTCCGGGTGGGCGGGGCCCTGCGCCCGGGTGCGGTCCTCGATCAGCGCGCCGTACAACCGCAGCGCCTCGGCACTGCGGCCGAGGCGGCCGAGGCTGATGCCGGTCTCGTAGCGGGCGGCGAGCGTGTTGGGGTGATCCCGGCCGAGGACCCGTGCCCGGGCCGCGGCGACCTCCCGGTAGGTCTCCAGGGCCTGCGCCCACCGCCCCAGCTGCCCCAGCGCATAGGCGACCTCGTACCGGGTGACGAGCGTGTCCGGGTGCTCGGGCCCCAGTACCCGGGCGCGCGCCGCCGCGACTTCGCAGGCCAGGCGGTACGACTCCGCCACGCGGCCGACACGGCCGAGGCTGGAGGCGAGATTGTGGCGGCAGCGCAGGGTGTCGGGGTGATCGGCACCCATGGTGCGCTCCCGGGCGGCGAGCACCGACGCGTACACCTGGCGGGCGTCGTGATGCCGGCCCAACTGGCCCAGCGTGTACGCCATCTCCTGCCGCACGGCGAGGGTGGCGGGGTGATCGGCGCCCAGCAGCCGGGTGCGGTGGGCGGCCACGTCCTTGTAGACGCGCAGCGCCTCGGCGGCCCGGCCGGTGCGGCCGAGGGTGAAGCCGTACTCGTGGCGGCTGGCGAGGGTGTCGGGGTGATCGGGACCGAGCAGCCGCTCACGCTCACCGGCGACGTCCCGGTGTGCCGCCCCTGCCTCCGCCCACCTGCCGAGCGCGCCCGACCGCAGGGCCGCCCGGTGCCGCTCGGCCAGACCGGCGAGCACGACGGGGTCGGCCCCGGGGGTGCGACCCGTGAGGGGTGCGCTCCGGGCGGCGGGGCCGAGGGGCGTTTCGCGGCCGCCGAGGCCGAGGCCGTCACGGCCGGTTCCCGAGCCGCGGGCCGGTACCGCCCCGGGGCCGCTGTCCTTCCCCCCGCCACTCCCGGCACCGGCCCCGGAGCCGCTGCCGGCATCGGCCCCCGTGCCGTACTCCCGGTCGTATCCCCGGCCGCGCCCGGCGCCGCCGCGCTCGCGCGGGATCCACTCCCTGCTCAGCCCGCCGCCCGGATCCGGTGCCGGGACGTGCGGGCCCGGGCCGCCGGCCTTGTGGCCCGTGGTCATGCCGCGCGTCCAGGACGGCAGGCGGCGTTCCCGGGGCACCGGCTCCCGCCCGGGCGCCGGCGGCACGACGGACGCGTACACCGGGGGCGGCCGGTCCGTGCCGAGGCGGCGGGCCACCTCGTGGGCGTCCCGGGGACGCTCCTCGGGCCGTTTGGCCAGCAGGCCGAGGATGATCTCCTCCAGCGCGTCGGGGAGTTCGGGCCGGTGGCCGCGCGGCGGGCGGGGCGGGCTGTCCCGGTGGCCGACGAGGATCGCCCAGGGGTCGTCGAGGTCGAACGGCGGCGCCCCGGTGGCTATCTCGTACAGCACGCAGCCCAGCGAGTACAGGTCGCTGCGCCGGTCCACCTCGTCGCCGACGATCTGCTCGGGCGACATGTAGTGCGGGGTGCCCATGGCGATGCCGGTGCCGGTCAGCCGGGAGGTGAGGCCGATGTCGTGGCCGAGGCGGGCTATGCCGAAGTCGCAGATCTTCACCGTGCCGTCGGTGAGCCGCACGATGTTCGCCGGCTTCAGGTCCCGGTGCACGATGCCCTGCTCGTGGGTGTAGGCGAGCGCGGCCGCGACCTGTCCGGCGATGTCCACGATGTCGGGGACGGGCAGCGGATGGTGTTTGTTGTCCTCCAGCACCCGGCTGAGGTTGCGGCCGTCGAGCAGTTCCATGACCAGGAACAGCACACCCTCGCTCTCGCCGAAGTCGTGCACGACCGTCACCCCGCGGTGCTGGAGCGCGGCGGCCACTCGCGCCTCGCGCCGGAAACGCTCGCGCAGCACACCGGCGAAGGACGCGTCGGGATGCGGCCCCAGCGGCTTGAGGCACTTGACGGCCACCAGACGGCCCAGCGACTCGTCGCGGGCCCGCCACACCTCGCCCATGCCGCCGCGTCCGATCACGTCGAGCAGCCGGTAACGGTCCTGGATCAGCCTGGTGTCCCCCATCAGACGCGTCGCCCCCGTAAGCGTTCGCCCCGCCCTTCCCTGGCTTGCCCAGTATGGCTGGCTATCGCCCTGCTTTGTACGGTGCCGGGCGGGTGTCCGGGCCGAGCCGGGCGACCGCGCGCAGGATGTGTTTGGGCGGCAGCTGCCAGCGCACACCTGCGGGTATGCGGCGCAGCAGAGCGCCGGTCGCGCGCAGTCGCCGGGTCACGGCGGCGGGCGGCGGGGCCTTTGTGCCGTACAGCGCGTGGGCGTACGGCGGCAGGGAGGCGTACGCCAGCTGCGCCACGCGCCGCCACAGCACTTCGCGCGCCGGGACGAGCAGAGGGTGCGTCGGCGGGCGGCGGAGGAAGTCGTCCACGGCGCGTGCCTCGGGCGTGACGGCGAGCTGCGGCCGGATCTGCTCGAAGTAGGCGGCGAGCCGCGCCCGGTCGGCGGGTACGGCGTCGGGGTCGAGGCCGACCAGGCGGGCACTGACGCGGTGTTCGGCGAGGTAGCGGTCGGCGGCGGCGTCGGTGAGCGGGAAGCCGGAGCGCCACAGCACGTGCAGATAGGAGTCGATCTCGGCGCAGTGCACCCACAGCAGCAGTTCGGGGTCGTCGATCCGGTACTCCTCCCCCGTGGCCGGGTCGGTGGCCGTGAGCCGGCGGTGGATGCCCCGGACGCGTTCACCGGCCCGTTCGGCGGCCTCGCGGGTGCCGTACGTCGTCGTACCGACGAAGTTCGCCGTGCGCCGCAGTCGTCCCCAGGCGTCGCGCCGGAAGTCGCTGTTCTGCATGACGCCGCGCACCGCGCGCGGGTGCAGGGCCTGGAGGTAGAGCGCGCGGATGCCGGCGACCCACATCATCGGGTCGCCGTGCATCTGCCACGTCACGGAGTCGGGGCCGAACAGGCCCGGGTCGGTGTCGCTCATGTGGTCCCCCTCGGCGGTCCGGCGGGAATCAGGCGGCCCGGGCGTCCGCGGGAGTCCGCCGGCCCGCGGTGGCCTCCGGGGGTCACGCGGACCGGAAGTCCATCAGCAGGTGGCCGGACGGTGTCGTGCGGACCTGGGCCGGGGCGAGCCCGGCCGCAGCGGCGAGCGCCGTGTACTCCTCGACGCCGCGTTCACGCCCGCCGGCGATCACCAGCATGCGCAGGTCCATCTCGGCGCGCATGGCCGCGTCGTCGCCGGTCCTGCCGTGTGTCTCGACGAGGAGGACCCGGCCGCCCCGGCCCGCGGCCTCGGCGCACCGGCGCAGCACGGTGACGGCCGGCTCGTCGGCCCAGTCGTGGATCACGGCGCTGAGCACGTACACGTCCCCGCCCGCGGGCAGCGGGTCGAAGAAGCTCTGCCCGGCGAACGCGCACCGCTCCGCCAGGCCGCGCTCGGCCAGGAAGCGGCGTCCGCGGGCCACGGTCTCCGGCAGGTCGACCAGGGTGGCGCGCAGGGCAGGATGCGCGCCGAGCACCTCGGCCAGCAGCGCGCCGGTGCCGCCGCCGACGTCGACGACGTGCCGGACACCGGACCAGTCGTAGTCGGTGGCCGCCGTTCTGCGCAGCGAGCGGGCCATCGTCGCGTCGAAGGAGGCGGCGAGGGCGGGGTCGGCGGCGAGGTGGTCCCAGAAGGGCGCGCCGAAGACGTCCTCCCAGGCGGGCCGGCCGGTGCGGACGGTGTGCAGCAGTCCGGTGAACACCAGGTCCATCCGGCCGCCGAAGCCCTCCAGGTCGAACCAGTCCCGCATACCCGAGGGATGGTCCGAGCGCAGCAGCTCGGCCCGCTCGTCGAGGACGAACCGCCCCGGGGACGCCTCCTGGAACATCCCGTGGGAGGCGAGGTGGCGCAGCAGCCGGCCGAGTGCGTCGGCGTCGGTGCCGGTGCGCTCCGCAAGCTCGTCCACCCGCTCGGCACCGGCGGCGATCAGGTCGGCCAGACGCAGGGTGGCGGCCACTCTGACCGCCATGGGGGTCACGAGGTCCACGAGCGGTGCCAGCAGCTGCCAGTCCGAGGGCTCGCTCCGTTGCGACGGCATCTGCCCATGCTAGCGGGGGCGTTGATAACGTGCCCGCATGACGACGTGCGCGGAATGCGGTTTCGAGTACGACCTGTCCCTCGCCCCCTCGGTACCGCGGCTCGCGCTGGACGACGCGGACGCGTACGGGCGGCTGCTGCGGGCCGACGCGAGCGCGCTGCGACGCCGTCCGGCACCGGAGGTCTGGTCGCCCCTGGAGTACGCCTGCCACGTCCGCGACGTACTGTTCGTGCAGCGGGAGCGGGCGCTGGCGGCGCTGCGCAGCGACACACCGGTCACGGAGTCCATGGGGCGTGAGGAGCGTGTCGAGCACGACGGCTACGTCGAGCAGCAGCCGGCCGATGTCGCGCGTCAGCTGCGCGACGGTGCGCTGATGTTCGGCCACGTCCTCGGCCGGTTGTCGCCGGCCGGCTGGGAACGCACGCTCGTCTACGGCTTCCCCGAGCGCGCGGAGCGTTCCCTGCGCTGGCTCGCCGTGCACACGCTGCACGAACTGCGCCACCATCTGCTCGACATGCGCCGCGTCGTCGACGCCCGGAACGCGTCTCGGTAGGCAGTCTCAGGACCAGGGATGTGCGGGCCACCTCCCTCTCCGAGGGCACCGGAACGTGCCCTGCGTCGTCAGGCGAGCGTGCGGAGGAAGTCCGAGCACGCCCGGGCACAGTCACGGCAGTGCCGTGCCGTGTCCTCGGCGCCCGGGTGGCGGTCGAAGACGTGGGCCGCTTCCAGACAGACGGTCCGGCACCACTCCACCTGCACGCGGATGCCGGCCTCGTCCACGCTGTTCTGCTCGGACAGCACGCGGCAGGTGGCATCGCACACCTCGGCGCACATGATGCCCTTGCGTCGTGTCAGTTCCTGCTCTTCGGTCCCTCCCGGGTCCACCAGGCTCGCCCGCAGCGCACAGGCCCTGGCGCACTCGGTGCACGCCTGGGCACATGCGAAGCGGTCCTCGAGGAACCGTATGAGCTCCTGCTGGGTCGTCGTCGAAGTCACGTCGTGCGGGTAGCCGGTGCCCACCGCACCAAACCCGGCCGGAGCCCGGCCCGCGCCCGTTATCCCGGCGCCTTCGCGGGCACCCGGACAGCCCGGAAGCCGCAGCGGAGGAGGCGAGTGACGTGCCCGGACGACAGGAGCTGCCGTCGACGCTCGAGCGCTCCTCGAAGGACGCGCAGGAGACCTGGATCAAGGCGCACGACTCCGCCGTCGGGACGTACGGCGAGGGCGAGCGGGCCCACCGGGTCGCCTACGGGGCGCTCAAGCACACGCACGAGAAGGTCGGCGACCACTGGGAGCGCAAGGAGGGCGGCCGCAAGGGCCCCTCGGACCCGCGCTCGGCCCGGCCCCGGCAGCAGGGCGGGCGCAGCGGCGAGGGCGTCGACGAGCAGGCCACGAAGGAGCACCTCTACGACCTCGCGCGGCGCCTGGACATCGAGGGGCGTTCGCGGATGTCGAAGTCCGAGCTGCTCGACGCGGTGCGCAAGGCCAACCGCTCCCGGACCCGGCAATCCCGTTCGCGGTGATCTGGTAGTGAGGCCGTTTGGGGGGTATTCGTGTGATATGAGCAGCGCAATGATGCAGATGGCCGCCGTGAGCGGCGCTCTCGTCCTGGGTCCCGTCATCATCGGGGTCTTCCTCGTGGGCGGACTGATCGGCGCCTTCTGGTTCGGTGACGTCTTCAAGAGCCGCGAGCCGGCCCCGCCGCGTCCGGAGGAGCAGCCACATCTGCCCCCGGGCGGCGCGGTCCGCGGCATCCAGCAGAACCGGGAACCCGAGGAGGTGCCCCACGACGGCCGTCGCCGGCTCCCGCACGAGTTCGGCAACCTCGGCACCCGGCCGAGTGAGTCGCAGGAACGGCCGAAGTGGGGCAAGGGCTCCAGCGGCTCGTTCGGCGGAGGCGGCCTGGGCGCCCACTGAGCCCACGCCACCCCCGCAGTCGTACGCCCCGCACTCGCGGGGCGCGCGGCTGCCGGGAGGAAGTGAGGCCCACATGGCCGACCCCGGCCGCAGCGCCCTGCCGCTGCCCGACTACGACCACCTCCCGATCGGCGGTCCGGAGAGCCGCGTGCGGTCGCTGACCGCCGAGGAGGTCGAGGAACTCCTCGCCTACGAGCGCACCCACGCCGACCGCCTGCCGATCACCGAAATCCTGACGTCACGCCTGGACCAGCTGCGGGCCGGCGCCGAGCCCTCCGGGGGCGACCCGGGCGCCCTGCGCCCCGGGCAGGGCGAGGGCCACACCGGCTCCCCCGTGACCCCGGCGACGTCGCCCCAGCCCCTCAGCCCCCCGCCGCACGGCACCCCGGACCAACGCGGCAAGCCCAAGGGCGACCGGACCTGGCCAGACCCTCCGTGCCCCCGCCACCCCGGCCCTTCCGCCGGGACGGCGGGGGCACCTTGTGCGCGCACGGCTGCCGCCGAGAGGCGGGGCCCTCTTGCGCGCAGCGCACGGCTGCCGCCGGGTCGGCGGGGACATGCGCGCAGCGCACGGCTGCCCCGGGGACGGCGGGGGCTTGCACGCAGCGCATGGCTGCCGCAGAGGCGCGGAGAACGTGCGCGGACAAGCAGCTGAGGCGGAGGCACACCGGGATGCGGCAACGACGCCGCAGCGCGAGGGCGAGCCCGGAACCCGAGGGCTTGGCCGCAGCCCTCGGGGCGGAAACCCGGCATGCGGAGGCGAGCCGCAGCACGGGTGCGCAGCCCGGAGCGCGGCACCGGAGGCGAAGCCTCAGCCCGTGCGGGCGGGAAGCCTGCTAGGTGGGAGCGACCCGGAGCAGACGGCGAAGCCGCAGCACCGGCGCGAAAGCCGGCCCCGGGCAAGCCGCAGCCGTGCGTGGGCGAAGCCCGCAACGCGAGAGCAACCCCGAAGCCCGGCGGCGAAACCGCGCCACCGGCGC